>JAGAVE010000094.1 GCA_017942105.1 Clostridia bacterium
AAGCTCTTAACACAGCTCTTGATAACCTCAAGGCTAAGGAAGTTGTATCAAGCATCTCAACAATCAACTGGACACCGTCAGAGGATACTCATAACACATTCTCAGTTGCAGTAACCGGCAGAATGTCTATGATCCAGTTCATCGAAATGGACGGCGGTACAAGAACATACGACAGATACAATAAGAACGTTACAATCGTTAGCTACAACGCAGCAGGCGAAGAAGTTAACTCACTCAGCCGTGACGTTGCTTACGAAGTCTGGACAATCAACACAAACCTTATCGGACCTGACGTTAAGGCACGTGCTAAGTACCTCGAAGGTACATCATACAAGTGGGAAACAGAGACATACAACTTCACAGTTGAAACTCTTGCTCCTACATTCGACGCTGATGTTCGTTCAATCACTCCTGCAGCTACAGCAGGTAAGAAGGGCGCAGTTGCTACAACAGTAGTAGTTGGTCCGGACGCTGAAGGTGTAAGATTCGTAATGGATAACGGCACAACAACAACTTACTATGCTGAAAAGGCTACAGTTCTTGATAACGGTGACCTTTCATTCACAGGTAATGCTTGGGCAAACAACGAAGGCCTTAACACAATCATCGTTAAGGTTAAGGTTAACGGTGCTTGGGTTGAAGCTGGTACAGTTGAGTACACAGTTGAATAATCCTACTCTTAACTAAATCCTCTGGGGTTGCGTGGAAACACGCAACCCCTTTTTCTTTTTCATTGAAGATTTAAAAGACTTGTGTTATAATGAAGCATACATCAGTTATTCAGATATGAGGCAAGCGCAATGATAAATCTCGAATTACAATCGTATATAAATAAGAATATCATCCCTCTCTATGCGCTCAATGACGGTGGGCATTCCCTTTCGCATATTGATTATGTTGTCAGAAGGAGTCTCGCGTTCGCGAAGCAGTATGAGGGGATAAATCTCGATATGGTTTATACCGTTGCCGCCTTTCACGATATTGCGCACCATATCGATAAAAAGAATCACGAAAAGCTTTCTGCTGAGGTGTTTTATTCCGATGAGCGGATGAAATCGTTTTTTACGCAGGAGCAAAGGATTGTCATAAAAGAAGCGATTGAAGACCATCGTGCTTCGCTTGAAGGTGTACCGAGGAGTGACTATGGAAAAATCATTTCTTCTGCTGACCGTTCAACCGATGCCGAGGAGTTTCTTCGTCGCACCCACGCTTACACTCTGCGATATTTTCCGGGTATATCTGAGGAAGAAATCGTTGAGCGTGCCTATAAACATACTCTCGAAAAATACGGTGACAAAGGCTACGCGAAGCACTATGTCATCGATGAGGAATATGAAAAATTCAGAGAGTACATTAATTCGATTTTAAAAGACAAAGCGGTCTTTTCAGAAAAATATAAACAAATCAATCAGGTGAAAACAGATGTCTGATCTTTTTCATAACATAGGAATACTTGCGCATGTTGACTCAGGCAAAACGACACTTACTGAACAGCTTCTATACCTTACGGGAGCGATTCGCAACGCAGGAAGTGTTGATGCGGGAACAACGGCGACGGACAGCCTTTCTGTTGAAAAGCAGAGGGGAATTTCTGTGCGCACCTCTACCGCCTCCGCAGAGTGGAAGGGCATTACAATTAATATAATTGACACACCCGGTCATATTGACTTTGCGGGTGAGGTTGAAAGGGCGATTTCTGCTCTTGATTATGCAGTTGTAATCGTTTCTGCAGTCGAGGGCGTGCGAGCCCATACGGAAAACATACTTAAATCGCTCGATGCCGCAAATTTGCCGAGGATAATTTTTATAAATAAGACGGACAGAACGGGTGCAGATACATCCCGTGTTATAAATGAATTAAAGAGCATCTCTTCGCAGTCGCACCTTGTTCTTACTGAGTTTGCCGACGATTCATCCGACAACCCTAATGTGAAAATGATTGACGGTGATGCGTTCAGATTCAGTGCTACAGAGTCTTTGGCAGATATCTGCGATGAGGCCGCCGACGCATTTTTGAGCGATGAGGTTCTTTCTTTGAAAAGAGCTGAAGAGCTTGTACGGCAGGAGATTTCTTCGTGCCGTCTGACTCCCGTTGTTTTCGGCAGTGCAAAATATTCAATCGGAATAGAAGAGCTGGCAGACGCTCTCGTTAAATATATGCCCGATGCCAAGAGAAGAAAAACTGACGATTTGTGCGGAATTATTTTTAAAATAGAGCACGATAAAACTCTTGGCAAGATTTCGCACATAAGGCTTTTTGGCGGAGAGATTGCCAACCGTGACGAGGTCGCGCTTTTTGCACCTGAAGAAAAAATAACAGTTCAGTCTGATGCTGTTGAGATTGAGGCAAAGCCCCCCGTCAAAGAAAAGGTTTCGCAGATAAAGAAATTCTGCGGAGCTCGCAGTACGGATACGGGGATTATAAAAAGCGGAGATGTTGCGGCGGTCTGCGGTCTGCCTTCGGCTAAGACGGGGCATTTCGTTGGCTCTGTTGCCGTCAGCGAATCTGCAAAGCTCGTCAATCCCTTCCTCCGCGTAAAGGTGACGCCGTCAGATTCAGATCCGCTTAAGGTTCCTGCTCTCGCCGCAGCTCTGAGCGAGCTTTCCGATGAAGAACCGTATATTGATGCAAGATGGGAAAACGGGCAGAAGGAAATAACAATCAGCACAACGGGAAGAATTCAGCTCGAGGTGCTTGGAAATCTTCTTAAGGAAAGATACGACCTTTCGGCAGAGTTTTCACCGCCGACGGTTATTTATAAAGAAACACCGTCTGCAAAAGGTTTTGCAAAAGCAAGGTATACGATGCCGAAGCCCTGCTGGGCAGTGGTTGAGTTTTTGCTCGAACCGATGCCGAGGGGATATGGCGTTTCCTACCACGGAAGATTACCTTCAAACCAATGCTTTTATCGATATCAGTCGCATATTCGCTCATCGTTCAATTCCTGCCTCGAACAAGGTCTTTACGGCTGGGAGGTAACGGATTTCAAATGCACCCTTATAGGCGGTGAGCATCATACGATACATACGCATCCGCTGGATTTTTTCGTTTGCACGCCTATGGCATTTATGAACGGACTTTCAGAAATCGGCTCAACGATTCTCGAACCCCTTCTTAAAATAAGGGTAACTGCACCCGAAGAGCTTTCGGGAAGGGTTTTTTCCGAAATAATTAAAATGGGTGGCGAATATGATACTCCCGTCATCCGTTCAGGCATCGCAACGCTTGAAGCGATTGTACCCGTTGCAACATCGATGAATTTTCCTGAAAGGCTTGCAACGCTTTCTTCGGGTAAGGCTGTTCTTTCGCAGAGTTTTTACGGTTACCGTGAGTGCAGCGACGGGGAAGAGCATATAAACCCGAGGCGTGGTGTCAATCCTCTTGACCGCTCCAAGTGGATTTTGTGGGCAAGGGGAGCATACCAATCAGAATGAAAGAGGTGTTATAAATTGAAAATCATCGGCAGTGACTATGACGGAACGCTCAATCACGGCGGAATTGATGATAAAAAGCTCGCCGCAATCGAAAAATGGCGCAGTGCAGGCAATGTTTTTGCTCTCGTTAGCGGAAGAGGCCCCGACGGTGTTCTCGAATTATATGAGGAAAAGAAATTTGGTTGTGACTATCTTATTGCGAATAACGGTGCTGTAATCCTTAAGCCTGACGGAACGGAGGTTTATGCTGCAAAATGCAAGGCTGAGCTAGCTGTACCTCTGCTTGAACATCTTTTTAAAAACGGTTGTGAGTGGGCTCACGTTCAGACCGAATTTTACTGCAGAGTGTTTGCGGATGAAAAGAATTGCAAAAAAGAGGGCGAATACACCCTTGAGACTTTGCCTGAAATACCGTTTTTTACGCAGATTAACACTCAGCTCCCGACCTTTGAAGATTCTGCAAGGGTAACGGCGGCAGTGAATGAAGCTTTCGGTTCCGAGCTGAATCCTCTGCAGAACGGTGAATGTCTTGATATCGTCAGAAAAGATATAAATAAAGCGACGGGACTTTATATGCTTGCAGAAATGCTTTCGGCAGAGTATAATGATATCATAGCGGTCGGTGATAACATCAACGACACGCATATGATTGCTGAATTCCGTTCGTATGCGATGGAAAATTCCGTCGATTCAATAAAAGAACTTGCAGATTTCGTCACGCCCGGTGTTGCGGAGCTGATAAAAAAGGAATTGGAAGAAAACGCAACATATTAACGAAACAGAAAGGTGAGTTTCAATGTTTAAGTCAATACTCTCTCTTATCCAGGCGATTTTGTTTCTGGTTTCATCCTTTGCTGTGCCTGATTCGAACTTCAAATTTTGGGTGGATCGCGCCGCTTATGATCTGACGGCAACTGCCGAGGTTTCATTCGACGCAATGACGGTCGAGGAAATGCAGGTCACTCAGGCTGAAAAAGATGCCTGCCGTGAATGGTACGAAGAGAATGTTCTCTGTGAGGATAACCCTGCTTATAACTTTAAATACGGAATTAAGTCCTTCAGAAATAATGAGGATGAATGGACTTTTGATATCGGTGAAGAAGTTGCTGTAAGAGGCGGCAAGTCAACTATTATCACGCTGACTCATAAGGATAACGGACTTGTCGCAACGGTTGAGGCTGTTATTTATGAGGAAAGCGCGTCTTGCGAATGGACAGTTTTTATAACGAACACAGCCGAAGAAAAAGCACCTGTTATTTCAAAATTCTATGCGGCAGATTGCAAGCTTCCAACGGGCAGGAACGCCGAAGTTTATTACAGTAAAGGCTCTGAACCTGCTCCCGATGATTTTGAACTTCTTAAGGCTGATGTTCCTATGACGGGTTTGCGTTTTAATGCAAACGGCGGTAGAACCGAATCCTGTCTTCCTTACTTTAATCTTAACGGCTCAGACTGCGGTGTTGTTCTTGCTGTCGGCTGGTCGGGTCAGTGGTTGACGAAGATTTCTCAGGGCATTGGCGATGTTAAGGTAAAGGTGTGTCAGGAAAGTCTGAGAGGTTATCTCGATCCCGGTGAAACAGTTCGTTCTCCGCTTGTTTCGCTGACCTTCTATAATTCAGACAATGCTCTTAAAGGCTTCAATTGCTTCAGAAACTTCACTAAGGATTGCATTTATCCCGAAGGAACAAAGCAGATAACAACATCGGGTGTTGGCGTTGAATTCCCCGAATCGACTATTGACAGCCTAGTTGCAAACATCAATTCAATTCCCGATTGGTTTGCCGATGCGGTTGACTATTATTGGGTTGATGCAGGCTGGTATCCGATCAAAACAAACTGGGGAGACAGCGTAGGCAACTGGTATGTTAACCCGGAAAAGTTTGACCGAGGCTTCAAGGAGGTTTCGGACGCGGCGAATGCAAAGGGAATCGGCTGGCTTCTCTGGCACGAGCCTGAGCGTTGTTGTGTCGGCACAGAGGTTTACAACGAATGCATCAAGCACGAGGGTTGGCTTATTGAGCAGGAAGCAGATAGAAATATGGTCAATCTCGGCAATGAAGAATGTCTTGAATATATAACGGGAATTATGCAACGCTCAATCGATGAAAACGGTGTTGATTATTTAAGAATTGATAGTATCCCTGCACCTCTTGTTTTCTGGGAAAAAGGGGATGAAATGTGGAGCGACGGCAGAAAAGGCTTCGTTGAGAATCATTACATAACAAATCTTTATAAAATGTGCGATACTCTCAAAGAAAATAATCCCGGTTTGATGATTGATAACTGCTGCTCGGGCGGTAAGCGACTGGATATCGAAATGTCCAAGCGAGGTATCCCTCTCTGGAGAAGCGATTACAACTGTATGGACGAAAACGGTAACTCACCTGCAGATATCCTTGAAGCAACGCAGGCACAGACTTACGGAATCTCTTTCTGGCTCCCGTATAACGGAACCTGCGCTTATATTGAAGGTGAATATGCAGATAGGTCAAATATCCTTTCTTGCTCTCAGCGTCTTGGTTATCAGGATATAAGACCGCATATGAACGGTAATTATTATCCTCTGACATATGGCGGAACGGATACGGGAAAGTTTCTTGCAATGCAGTTTGACGAGGATGCAAACGAGGGTATGGCTCTTATCTATAAGCGTGAAAATGTTGCAGAAGACAATTATACATTGAAGCTCAACGGACTTGACCCTGAAAAAACTTATGTACTTTATGATTATGACAATCCTGAAGAAACATTTGAAATGACGGGTAAAGAGCTTATGGAAAAAGGTAAGGAGCTTACAATAAGCGAAACTCCGAAAGCTGTTATCATCGTATATAAAGCAAAATAAAAACGAAGGCTTGCGCTGAAAAGTGCAAGCCTTTTTGAATGCAATTTGCTTTTTGGGGTTTATTGTGATATTATTGCATAGGGTGATTTTATGAATCCGTATATTATAATAGGGGTTATGGTTGTGATTGACCTTATAACCTTACCGATCATTATCAAAAAAATTCTGAAAAAAGACGGCAAAAACAAGGGCATAAAAATAGCTGTTCTTATAGCGGCTTTTGTTATTGTTGAAGCGGTATGCTCTTTCTTTTGTATTGAGTCGAATGTGTTTTTTGACCGCGAAGGAAATCAGTATAAATCGGCAGAAAGCATCGTCTATTACGATAGAGAAGGGGTAAGCTATACCCTCCGCGAAACGGGAATGGCAAGAAAGCACTTTGTTTCAACGGACGGCAGAATTATGCGTATTGCCGAAAGGGCATATGTTGACAAGGACGGTTATCTTGTTTTTGATTTGAAAAACGAGTTTAAATCAGCAGAAAAGGAAGGCGTTTATAAGGATGCCGACGGTAACGAGTATTATAAAGCTGAGGATGTCAGTTGGAAACGCAACGGAGAAATACAAACGGGAAATGGCAAATAATATCCTTTTTGGTATATAATTGTCAGAAATCGTTGACTTTTATTTTCTGAAATGGTAGAATTTCCATAATAAAAATGAATATGGTTTTGCACTATATCCGTTTTAAAAATATTGGAGGGTTTAAACTATGTCAAAAACAAAGAAAATTGTCTTGGCTGTAGTTGCAGTTGCAATCGTTGCTCTTCTTGTTTTTGCCGCTTTTAACGGCGGTCATTTGGCAACAGAAGCTTGCGTTGATTGCGGTGGTGCAGGTCTTGTTGAAGAAGCAGCTTGCGAAACCTGCGGCGGTGAAGGCAAAGTAACAGCATCCTGGTGGGCTCTTGTTCCTCCGGTTATCGCTATCGGACTTGCTCTTATCACAAAGGAAGTTTACAGCTCCTTGTTTATAGGTATTGTTGCAGGTGCGCTCCTCGGTTCCAACTTCAATTTCACAGGCACAATGGATCTTATAACAAACGATGCTTTGATTTCAGCGGTATCGGGAACAGCAGGTATTTTTATTTTCCTCGTTGTTCTTGGTGTTATCGTTGCTCTTATCAATAAGTCGGGCGGTTCTGCAGCTTTCGGCAGATGGGCAGAGAAGAACATTAAGTCAAGAGTCGGCGCAATGCTCGCTACTTTTGTTCTCGGCGTTCTTATTTTCATCGATGACTATTTCAACTGCCTTACGGTCGGCTCTGTTATGCGTCCCGTTACGGACAGCAAAAAGGTTTCGCGTGCTAAGCTTTCATATCTTATCGACGCAACAGCAGCACCTATCTGTATGATCGCTCCGATTTCATCATGGGCGGCAGCAGTTTCTTCATACGCTCCCGAAGGTGAAGGCCTTAAGCTCTTCATCAGTGCAATTCCTTATAACTTCTATTCTCTTCTTACTCTTGTTTTCGTTGTTGCAATCAGCGTTATGAAGTTTGATTACGGCCCGATGAGAATTCACGAGGTTAACGCAAAGCTTAAGGGTGACCTTTACACTTCAGGCGACAAGGCTGAGGTTGCAGACGAAGGTCATTCGGAGAAGGGTAGAGTTCTCGATCTTATTCTTCCGATTCTCGTTCTTATCGTAGCTTGTGTATTTGCTCTTGTTTACAACGGCGGTATCCTTGAAGGCGCAAACTTTATCGATGCTTTCTCAAATACAGACGCAACAGTCGGTCTTCCCTGGGGTAGCATTATTGCTCTTGTTTTTGCTATTGCATACTTCTGCATCCGTAAGGTTGTTACATTCAAAGAAGCTATGGAAGCTATTCCAAAGGGCTTCATCGCAATGGTTCCGGCTATCCTTATTCTTACATTCGCAACAGCTCTTAAGAACATGACAGGAGTTCTCGGTGCTCAGCCGTTTGTAAATTCCGTTATGACGAATGTTCCCGAAAGCTTTGCAAGCTTTATCCCTGCAATCGTATTCCTTGTTGCTTGCTTCATTTCTTTTGCAACAGGTACATCATGGGGTACTTTCGGTATTCTTATTCCGATTGTTATGACTATCTTCGAAGCAGGCGATCCGCTTCAGATTATTGCGATGTCGGCTTGCCTTGCAGGTTCAGTCTGCGGCGACCACTGCTCACCGATTTCTGATACAACAATTATGTCATCAGCAGGCGGCCAGTGTAACCACCTTAACCATGTTTCAACACAGCTTCCGTATGCAATCTCTGTTGCGGCGATTTCTTTGGTTATGTATATTCTTGCAGGCTTTGTTAAGAATGTAGTAATCGTTCTCCCTGTTGGTATCGCAGTAACAGTTGTATTCCTCTTCCTTATGAAGCTTATTATGGTGAAGAAATACGGCAAAGAAAATGTTTAATTGCTGAATTTTTCAGACCCTGACTTCGGTCGGGGTCTTTTTCTTTGGAATATCGTATGAACAAATTCTAAATTTTATTTGATATAATCAAAAAAATACTCATTTTCTCTTGTAAAAATCTTTCAAATAGTTTAAAATACATGTGTTATGCCGTATCCTGCGGCGAAAACATATGTAAAGGATGAAAAATATGGCTATTGAAAAGTCAAAGGCTGAGCAGTACCGTGACGAACGAAAAGCTCGTATTGCTGATGCCGCTAAGAAAAATGCAAAAGATATGCAGAAGAAGAACGCTACAAAGAAGTTAGCAAAGAGAATCGTTTCAATCGTTCTTATTGCTGCTATCGCTTTGGGCGCTGTCGGCGTAGCTCTTAATTACTATGGTGTATGGGACAGAACGGTTAAAGCAGGTTCTATCGGTGATGCAGGCAAGTTTTCTCTTGCTGAGTATGAGTATTATTATTGGGCTGCATATAATAATCTTATCAGCAGCATTTCACAGCAGCAGTATAACAGCTCGGGTTATGATACATCTAAGCCGCCTCACGAGCAGACCTCTATGACTGAGGATGCTGAAGGTAACCCGATTACTTGGGTTGAATCTCTTCGCCAGTCAGCTCTTGACTCTCTTCAGGCTCAGAGAGCTATTTATAACGAAGCAGAGAAGGCAGGTAAGGCAACTCTTACAGAGGAAGAGCAGAAGCAGGTTGACGAGACAGTTGAAGCATGGCGTGAGCAGGCTGAGAGCGAGCAGTATAAGATGACACTTAACGCTTACCTTCGTATGACATACGGCGAGTATATGAACGAGAAATTCCTCCGTACAATTATCGAGAGAGAAACAATCGTTACAAATTATGTTAACTTCAAGTTTGATGAGATCAAAAACTCATACGACAAGGCAAAGATTGATGAAGTTTACAATAAGGATAAGAATGCTTACGATATGGTAGATTTCCGCATCTATGAATTTGCAAAGGAAACTCTTAAAGCTGAGCAGGGCGAAGCAGCGGATGATCTTGCAAAGCGTCAGAAGGCAGCAGACGAGAAGACAAAGAAGGATGCTGAAGCTTTCCTTGCAGCGGTAACTGATGAAGCATCATTTGTTACAAAGGCAAAAGAGCTTAACAAGGATGATAAGGAATATGATGTAGAGCGTTCAACAAAGATGTCAGGCGTCCTTAAGTCTGAATCAGCAAATATTTCCGCTGATTGCTCAGAATGGCTCTTTAAGGCTGAAACAAAAGTTGGAGACAAGAAGCTCTTTGAATCAAAGACGGGTGATGCATATTATGTTGTTCTTATGACAGCTAAGCCTCATCAGGTTGATACAGTGAGCGTTCGTCATATCCTCTTTGCAAATTCTGACGCAACAACGGGCGCAAAGCTTACCGATGCTGAAATTGCAAAGAAGAAGAGCAGCGCAGAAGAGGCTCTTAAGAAATGGCAGAGCGGTGAAAAGACGGCTGAAAGCTTCGGCGCTCTTGCAACTGAGCTTACTGAGGACACAGGCTCAGCATCAACAGGCGGTCTTTATGAAAATGTTCGTCCCGGCCAGATGGTTCCGGAGTTTGATGCTTGGATTTTCGATAAGAACCGTAAGCCGGGAGATACAGATATCGTAGAAACAGATTACGGTTATCATGTAATGTATTTCCAGAAGAACGAAGGCAAGTATTACGAATCTGCAATTAAGAACACAATAGCTCAGGAAGATGCTAATACTGCAATTGAAGCTATCGTTGGTTCAGATGCATATGCACTTGACCCCAACGACACTCTTCTTAAGTACGCTGAAAAGCAGATGAATAATCATATTGCTGATATGATTGCTCAGCAGTCAGCCAGCCAGCAGCAGTATTCATATTATTAATAACAAAGCTAAAGACCGAGGCTCAGCGCCTCGGTCTTTTAATATGTCTTTAAACTTCTTCAAAATGAACCATAAAGTTCATGCCTGCGTTGATGTCACCGCCGATAGTCAGATTGATGCCGGCGTTCATAAGAAGTGCACCGGAATAGATTTCGCCGTCAGCTTCGTTTTTATACATCTTGTTTTCATCAAGACCCTTAAGGCGAATGTTAAGGAAATTATGAGGAGTGCGGTTTTTGATGATAACCGTAAGAAGAGTCTCTGATTTATCCTTGGAAACAAAGGACCATGCACATTTGAATTCGTCATGTGTAGGGTCAATTATTCTGTAAAGGTCGCCGTCGTGTGTAAGGTCATAATATTTATGATAAAGCTCTGATGTTTTCTTGACGGTTTCCTTGTCCTCGTCGCTGAGGTGTTGGGGGTCAAGCTCATAGCCGAATGTACCCCAGAGAGCGACGGCTGCTTTTGTTTCAAGCCCCGTTCTTCTGCAAGCTGAAACATGAGCACCCATGCTTGATGCAGGATAGCACATCGATGTACCGAACTGTATTCTCAGTCTTTCAATCGGGTCGGTGTTGTCAGAGCACCAGGTCTGCGGCATATAGTAAAGAATACCGGGGTCGTATCTTCCGCCGCCGCCTGCACAGCTTTCGAAAAGGATGTCAGGGAAGGCTGATGTGATTCTATCCATAAGCTCGTATGTGCCGAGAATGAAACGGTGGAAAAATTCCTTCTGATGCTTCTTATCAAGACCCATTGAAGCGGGTTCTGAAATCGGGCGGTTATAGTCCCATTTAAGATAAGCGATGTTGTTTTTTGAAAGAACATCATACATCTGATTGAAGATATTGTCACGGACATCCTGCCTTGTCATATCGATGACATACTGCTGTCTTGCAGGTGAAATGTCGCGTCCTTCAACATGGACACACCAATCGGGATGAGCTCTGTAAATATCAGAGTCAGGAGAAATCATCTCGGGTTCATACCAGATGCCGAATTCCATTCCTTCTGCATTTACGCGCTCAATAAGCTTTGAAAGAGGACCGTTGAGCTTCTTTTCGTTTACATACCAGTCACCAAGAGATGAATCGTCGCAGTTTCTTACGCCGAACCAACCGTCATCCATAACGAGAAGCTCACAGCCGAGCTCTTTTGCCTGCTTTGCATAGCGAACAAGAGTTTCATCGTTGAAATCAAAGCCTGAACCCTCCCAACTGTTGATGAGAAGAGGTCTCTTTTTGTTCTTCCAGGTGCCGCGGATAAGGTTGTTCTTATAAAAATCGTGGAAGGTGCGGCTCATTCCTCCAAGACCGTCAGGTGAGTATGCCATAACTGCTTCGGGAGCCTGGAATTCTTCGCCCGGTTCAAGATACCAATTGAAATCAATAGGATTGATACCCATAACCAGACGGGTGCAGTCCATATAATCCGTTTCAATATCGATTGCAAAGTTACCGCTGTAAACAAAGTTGAAGCCGAAAGCGTCGCCGTAATCTTCTCCGCCCTTGTCATCAACAAGAGCAACAAACGGGTTATGATTATGGCTTGAAGAGCCTCTCTTGCTGGCGATTGATTGAATTCCGTGGGCAAGGTGGCGGATTTGCGAGGTTCTCTCTCTTGCCCATGTGCCATAGAGATTGACCATATTATAGCTAATTGAGGGGAAATTCACGCAACAGCTTGCGACTTTTTCAATATCAAAGGCCTCATTTCCCGTGTTTTCTATCTTGACACTTTGCGTAATTATGCTATGATTTTTAAAGGCAGTGTAGCAAAGCGTTACCTTAGCACCGGTGAAATTATCAACAGCGATGATCTCGAGCGTATCAGCCTCGTCGTCAGTGTTGCAATATGTTGCGGGCAGACCGTTAAGCTTCGGCTTGCCACTGTAAATCCTGTGCTCAACATATCTTATATCCGTTGTGGCTCTTCCTTCGCTGTCTCTGATTGCGAGAGCGGCAAGTCGGTAATCACCGCTTCCGTTGCAGGAATATGCCATCGGCTGAATATCGGGAGAAAAATACCAGTTGTCGGATGTTGAAGCCGTCATCGGAGAGATTGAAGCGAAGCCTCCTCTGTAAGCAGTTGAGATAAGATTTGTGTCGGGGATTTTCTTTCCGTAGTAAAGCTGTATGAGAAAACCGCCGTCGAAAATTCCGATCGCATAGGTTGAGCCGAGCGAATCGATTTTAAAGATTTTGCGCTCATTATCAAAAATGATAGGCATATAATCATCCTTTCTTAGGAAAACAGTGTAAAAAGATTTTATCACAGATGATTGATTGCCGTCAATAAGAGAAAAAGTAATTTAAAAGGGTTTTTGAATTATGGAAAAGAAAAGCGTTCATAAAGACCATAGACACAGAGTTCGTTCAAGATATCTTTCTGAAGGAATCAACTCTATGGCAGATCATAACATAATAGAGCTTTTGCTGTTTTATGCAATACCCGTAAAAGATACTAACGGCATTGCGCACGAGCTGATTGAAAGGTTTAACGACCTTAACGGTATACTTGAAGCTCCCGTAGAGGAGCTGGAGAAAGTTGAAGGTATAGGAGAAAACGCAGCAATATTTTTAAAGCTCATCCGTGATGTTTCGTTGCTTTATTCTTATCGCAGGCATCAGATGGTGCTTGAAACAAGTCCTACTGCATCGCTCAAGGATTTTATTGCATTGC
This sequence comes from Clostridia bacterium, assembly GCA_017942105.1. Lineage (GTDB taxonomy): Bacteria > Bacillota > Clostridia > Oscillospirales > Acutalibacteraceae > CAG-488. The sequence continues at coordinate 13,228 of JAGAVE010000094.1, forward strand.
AATATGAAAACGAGAGCAACGAGAAGGTATATGTTCTTTGTCTTGATTCTCAAGGACGAGTCAAGCGGTGCGTTAAGGTATGTGACGGTTCATTGGATACCGTTGTTGTAGATGTGAGAACTATAGTTGAAACCGTTGTTCGCTTTAACGAGAAGAATGTTGTAATTATTCATAATCATCCGAACGGTTTTGCAGTTCCATCTGCAGCAGATATAAAAACAACAAAAGAACTGAAAACAGTTTTAAACGCGTTGGATATCAACTTTGCAGACCATATAATTTTTGCTGACGGTGACACATTTTCAATGGCAGAGAGCAATAAATTTAAAGATTTATTCAGGTGACTCTACCGTCTCTTCGGTTTCAAAGCTGACTTTTTTGCCGATGTTTTCGTAGCAGAAGCAGTTTCCTGTTATTGTGAAACAATCGTCTTCAAAAGCTATGTCAATATCCTGACTTATAATCTTTGTATGTCCTGTTTTATAATAGCATTCAAGTGAATAATCCGTCAAAGCCATAAGCTCAGTCATTTCTTTGCTTATGGTTTTTTCTTTTTCTTCGAAGGTGGTGTAAAGGCGGTAATTCAGGCCGAACGGAAGAGTTTTGCCGTTTATTTTCAGCCTTGAGCGGTGTTCATAGTATTCGCCCTTATCCTTTTTGTGGGGAAAAACTTCAACCCCTGAAAAAAATAATGACCAGACCTTTTTATGCTCAGGAGAACATTCTATAATTCGGTTATCGGTTTTTGTTTGTACTTTTATGTTTGTTTTTGCAACGATGTAGCCGTAAGCATCGGTAAACAGTGTTGTATCAAGACGGCTTTGTGTAACTCCGCTTATAATCGGTTCACCTTCAAGAACTGCCTGACCGATTTCGGCAACTGCCGAACCGCGGTAAACTTCAAGAACAGCAATCTGACCGTCTTTGAGTGCGACGATGTTTGATGTTCCGCTGTGCGTTTCAATTTCAGGGATTTTTTCAAGGTCACGGACATTGATTTCAGCAACGCAGCCTCGGATGTTTATTGCCGCCCATGACGCATTATGTAGTTCCAGCATTGCAGAGCTTTCAATTTTCGGGATTTCAAGTTTTTTCTTGCTGACTCCGATAGTAAGACCTGCATCCTCAAAAGCTTCGATAACCTCTTCATCTGTCAGGGTTTCGTTGCCTGTCACCTCTATAATCCATATGCGTCCGGAGAGGAAGACAAGAAGAACGGCGGCGAAGATAAAGCCTGCAACGAGTCCCGTACGATGAATGTATCGGTTAAGCAAAAACGGCAGACCTGTTTTTTTTACCAATTGTACCTTCATCGAGCTTTCCTTTGCAGGCTGACGGATTTTGAGATAGCCTGAAGGTGTTGTTTTTGCGGTGATTTTGCTCCCGTTTTTCTTGATATCCCAAAGTGGTATATTTTTGGCGTTACAGGAGTTTATAAATCTTTCGCAGAATCCGTTTTCGGCAGAAAAACTGACACTTCCGAAAATAAGGTTAAGAATATCTCGTGTTATCATCAGCAGAATTCCACCTTGGTAATAATTCCTTCAACCATAGCCTGCTCCATGGAAAGCGAATTGATCGTCAGATTTTTTCCTTCAAAGGTTACTGATTTTTTACCAAGATTCAGCGTGATTAAATTATCATCGTATTCTGATACTCCCTTGCATCCGTCAACCAAGGCAAAGCAATCAGAAACAAGCTCAATATATCCGCAATTTCTGCAAATATCTTCGTCAAGCTCCAGCTTATCGCATATTCTGTGTGAAAGGGGAGTGCGGTTAAGTTGATAATCTGAAAAAGCCATATAATCCTCCTATCATATCGCGGCGATTTCACCTCATATATATTTACGGGTGATTTGCGTGAATAATTACAGATTAAGGATAGTTTTATGCTTTTTGGGAATAACGGCTTTTATAGTGATGTTTTTTATCGAACCTCAAGGAATGATAAAGGGAGTAAGCGACGGTTTGCGGATATGTGCGGCGGCGATAATTCCTTCGCTTTTTCCTTTTATGGTGATTTCTGATTTTGTTATCCGTTCCGGTCTTGCCGGCTTTGCAGGCAGATTTACAGATCCGATAACAAGGCTGCTTTTTCGTTTGCCGGGAAGCGCAGGATGCGCAGTAATAATGAGCATGGTTGGCGGCTATCCCGTTGGTGCAAAAATGACGGCTCAGCTTCTCGAAAACGGAAGCATAAGCCGCAATCAGGCAAAAAGAATGATGCTTTTTTGTGTCAATGCAGGCCCTGCGTTTGTAATAGGTACTGTCGGGACGGTTGTTCTCTCAAGCAGAAGAGCGGGAGTTGTCATTTATTTGTCGCTGATAATTTCATCCCTCGTTATGGGCATTTTTTCAAGATTTTTTTCTGAGGATGAAATCGGTCTGAAAGCCAAACCCGCTGAGTTTAAAACGGGTACTTTTTCGAAAAGTGTTACCCAAGGCGTCAATTCAACACTTATGCTTTGCGCCTGGATATTGCTTTTTTCTTGCTTCGGTTCATTTTTAAAAATGTTGCCCGTCAGAGTTTCTGAATATTTGGGTCTGATATCGGAGGTGACGGGTGCTTGCATTTCTGCTTGCGGAAGGTATCCTGTAAGCATTCAGGCTTTGATAATCGGATGGGCAGGTATTTGTGTTCACTGCCAGCTTATGCCGTCGATAAAAGAAGTGAAAGTAAAATATCTCCATTTTGTTTTGGCAAGAATAATTCACGGAGCTCTTGCGGCAACGCTTGCAGATTTTCTGTTCAGATTTTTTCCCTGTGAAACAAATGTGTTTTCAACAGCCACGGAGGTTTTGCCAAAGATTTATTCTGTATCGATTCCTGCAGCAGTTTCAACGGTTATTCTCTCAGCTATGCTCATAGCAGAGCTGACGGCTGTTATAAAAAAGAAAAATAACGCCTGACATGGGCGTTATTTATTCATTTCAGGATTTTCAGTTCTTTCCAAAAGGTAATCAATAGACACATTGAAATAATTGGCAATCGCGATAAGCTCGGCATAGCCGGCCTCGCGTTCCCCCGTTTCGTATCTGCTGATTGTGTTTTGGTTCATATTGAGTTCCATTGCTAATTTGAGTTGTGATATGTTGCGGCTTTTGCGGAGTTCTTTCAACTTCATACAAATCAACCTCTTTAATTAATTATATCGAATTTGTTATAGTTTTAACATCCCAATACGGTATAAAAATATGCTTGTAAATACAGCATTTTCATATCACTTTGCCCAATTTGTAACACTTTTTCCGTTTGAATTTCAATCTCTTGAAAGAAAGAATATAGTATGGTATAATAATCAAAAAGATTGAAATTACATTGATAATCTTAAGGATGATGAAAATGAGGAAGAATATTATTAACTCGCACGATAAAACTCCTGCTTGCAGAATTTGTGCTCACGGCATACTTTCGCCCGACGGTGAAAGTATACTCTGCGTAAAAACGGGTATAAGACAGCTCGATTCAAGCTGCAGAAGTTTTAAGTATGACCCTCTCAAAAGAGTGCCGAAGCGCGCTCCGACAGCAGGAGGATTTACCAAAGAAGATTTTGAACTTTGATATTTTCAGGGACGGTGCATTCGTCCCTTTTTCTTTAGGAGGATACTTATGTTGCATTTTGATAGCGACTATATGGAAACGGCTCATCCGTCAATTCTTGAAAAATTTATCAGTATAAATTTTGAGAAAAATTCAAGCTACGGTTTTGATGTTTATTCAGATTCCGCGGCAGAAAAAATCCGCAAGGAGTGTAATTGTAAGAATGCGCTCGTGAAATTTCTTGTCGGCGGTACTCAGACAAACAAAGTAGCGATTGATGCTCTGATTGATTCTTATGAAGCTGTAATAGCTGCTTCTTCCGGTCATATTGCCGCTCATGAAGCAGGGGCGATCGAAGCCTGCGGACACAAGGTTATAACTCTTGAAGGTGAACACGGAAAACTCAAGGCAGAAACTCTTGAACGCTATATGGAGACTTTTCTTGCTGATGAAACCTGCGAACATATGGCACAGCCTGCTGTTGTTTATATTTCATATCCAACGGAATACGGAACGGTTTATTCGAAGGATGAACTGACCTGCCTGAAAAATGCCTGTGAAAAGTATTCGCTTAAGCTTTATATTGACGGTGCAAGGCTTGGCTATGGTCTTGCTTGCGAGGGCTGTGATGTTTGTCTTTCGTTTCTGGCAAGTGTTGCAGATGCTTTTTATATCGGCGGAACGAAGGTCGGCGCGATGATAGGTGAGGCTCTGGTTATTCCTGAACCGTCAGAGGTCAAAAAGCTGTTTACGCAGATGAAACGCCACGGTGCAGTTCTTGCAAAAGGCTGGATAGCCGGTGTTCAGTTTGACACGCTTTTTACGGACGGACTTTATTTTGAAATTGCAAAAAATGCAGTTGATACAGCGATGTATATGCGTGATGGATTGAAGCGGCTCAGCTATGAGTTCTATCTCGATTCGCCGACAAATCAGCAGTTCATCATCGTGTCTGATGAAAAGCTCGACTACATCAAGGATAAGGTAGGATACAGCTTCTGGGAAAAGACGAAAGACGGCAATAATGTAATTCGTCTTGTAACAAGCTGGGCAACGGAAAAATCTCAGGTTGATGAGCTTTTAAATTTGCTGAAATAAGGTGATGCTATGATAATAATTGCTCCCGATTCGTTTAAAGGGACGATGTCTGCTGTTGAGGTCTGTGAGATTATAAGAAAAGAATTCCTAGCTCATAAGTCTCAACTCGATGTGCGGTGTTTGCCGATTGCTGACGGCGGTGAAGGAACGGTTGATGCTCTGCTTTTTAACGGTGGAGAGAAGATAAGCGTTACGGTGAAAGACCCGTATTTTAAAGATATTGAGGCGTTTTTCGGAATCCTTCCCGATGGAACGGCTGTTATAGAAATGGCGGCGGCAAGCGGTCTGCCGCTGGTGGGTGATAATAAAAATCCATTGCTTACTACAACCTACGGTACGGGTCAGCTTATCAAAGCGGCACTCGACCGAGGATGCAGTGAAATTCTTATTGGTATCGGCGGAAGCGCTACGAATGACGGAGGAATCGGATGCGCGGCGGCACTTGGTGCAGTGTTTCTTGATGAAAACGGAAATGATGTCAGCCTTAACGGTGCAGGACTTTCAGCTATAAAAAAAATCGACCTCAGCGGTCTTGATAAGCGCCTTTTCAAAACAAAGATAAAAGTTCTTTGCGATGTTGTAAGTCCTCTTTACGGAGCTGACGGCGCGGCTTATGTCTTTGCAGGGCAGAAGGGCGCGGATGAGAAAGACATCAAGGTTCTTGATGCCGGACTTCGCAATCTTGCCGGTGTATCGGAAAAGCTGCTCGGGGTTGATAATTCTTCTCTTGAGGGTGCCGGCGCGGCAGGAGGCCTGGGATTTGCACTGGTTAGCTTTTTGAACGGCGAGCTTGTTAAGGGGGCGCCTGCGGTGCTTAAGGCTATGGGCTTTGAACGCTTGGTGGATTCTGCCGACCTTGTTATAACAGGTGAGGGTTGTTTTGATGAGCAATCTCTTCTCGGGAAAGCACCGTCCTGCGTTGCGGAAATGTCAGGAGATGCGGATGTTATTGCCGTTGCAGGCTGTTGTAGGATTACTCTTCCTGAAGATTCGAAAATCAAAAAGGTTTATGTTACTGATAAAGAAGGGAAAAGCTTTGAAGAGCTGAAGAAAACCTGTTTTGATGATTTGAAAAAAACGGCTGAAGTTATGGCGAAGGATTATTTTTCAAAAAAGTTTTAAACACTTTCAACATAGTTTTCAACACCCTTTGTATATATACGGAGTATAAACACGGCGATGAACACAATATATTCGAACAAAAATAGTTTTCAACATATGTTTCCACCAAAGGCTGTGGAAAATCTTTCTTTAAAATCTTAAAAAATGGCTTGACAAGAAGAGCACTATAATGTATAATGACTGCCTGTAAAGAGAAAAACTTTACAGGCAGTTTTTGAAAGGAGTCCTTATTGTGAGTAAAAATCTTGATATAACGCTCTTGCTTGATTTTTACGGCGATATGCTTACGGATAAGCAACGCAGCTTTATCAGTTATTACTACAATGATGACCTTTCTCTTTCCGAGATTGCTGCAGATGAGGGCATAACCCGTCAGGGCGTGCGAGATGCAATTAAAAGAGCTGAAACTCAGCTTGTTGCAATGGAAGAGCGCCTCGGTCTTGTTGCCCGTTTTGAAAATATGAAAATCGGTTTGAGCGAAATAATCGAATATGCTGAGGAAATCGCAATATACAACCGTAAAAATTCCCTCTCCATGGAAGTGAACAACAGTACAGCTAAAATAAAGGCTATTGCGCAGACGCTTCTTACGGAGAATTACTCTTAAAAAGGTGGTACAGCTATGGCATTTGAGGGCCTTTCAGACAGACTCGAAGCCGCGTTCCAAAGGCTGAAGAGCAAAGGTGCCTTGACGGAAGCCGATGTCAGAAGTGCGATGCGCGAAGTGCGTCTTGCTTTGCTTGAGGCTGATGTTAACTACAAGGTTGCCAAGGACTTTACCGAAAAGGTTAGCCAGAGAGCCGTCGGTGAGCAGGTTATGGAAAGTCTTACACCTGCGCAGATGGTTATTAAAATAGTAAACGAAGAGCTTACTGAGCTTATGGGTGGTACAAAATCCCGCCTTGCGATTGCAAATCATCCGCCGACAGTCGTTATGATGTGCGGTCTTCAGGGTTCAGGTAAAACGACTCACAGCGCAAAAATCGCATTGAGGCTCAAAAACGAAGGCCATCGTCCTTTGCTTGTTGCCTGCGATATTTATCGTCCCGCTGCTATTAAGCAGTTGCAGGTTGTCGGCGAAAGTATCGGTGTTCCCGTTTTTGAAATGGGTCAGATAAACCCCGTCGAAATCGCAAGAGAAGCTATTAAGCTTGCAAAGGATCAGGGATATGACTATGTTTTCCTTGATACTGCAGGTCGTCTTCATATTGACGAAGAGCTTATGACCGAGCTTAAAAATGTCAAGGCAGAGGTCAAACCGCACGAAATCCTCCTTGTTGTTGACTCAATGACAGGTCAGGATGCTGTTAATGTTGCAACTTCGTTCAATGATGCTCTCGGTATTGACGGTATCGTTCTCACGAAGCTCGACGGTGACACCCGAGGCGGTGCGGCACTTTCAACAAGAGCCGTAACCGGTAAGCCGATCAAGTTCGTCGGTATCGGCGAAAAGCTTACAGATCTCGATATTTTCCACCCCGACCGTATGGCGTCCAGAATCCTCGGAATGGGTGATATGCTTTCTCTTATCGAAAAGGCTGAGCTTGCTCTTGACGAAAAGAAAGCTCTGGAGCTTGAAAAGAAGCTCCGTCAGAATAAATTTGACCTCAACGACCTTATGGAGCAGCTCGATCAGGTTCGTAAAATGGGTTCAATCAAAGACACTCTTTCAATGATTCCGGGTATGGAAAAGAAGATAAAGGATGTCGATATTGACGAAAGACAGTTTGACAGAATCAAGGCTATCATTCAGTCAATGACACCGAAAGAAAGAGAAAAGCCTGAGATTCTTAACCCGTCAAGAAAACGCAGAATAGCTCAGGGCTGCGGTCAGGATGTTGAGGCTGTTAACAGACTTCTTTCTCAGCACAAGCAGATGCAGAAGATGTTTAAACAGCTTAATCCCAAGGGCAAGAAGCGCAGAAGAGGCGGCAGACCGGACCTCTCTCAGCTTAAAGGCTTCAATATCTAATCTTCAACACGCACAATTCACTTTGCGTGATTGATATATAAACATTTATTTTTATTTTGGAGGAATTTATCATGGTTAAAATCAGACTTCGTCGTATGGGTGCAAAGAGAGCTCCTTTCTATCGTGTAGTAGTAGCAGATTCAAAGTATCCCCGTGACGGCAGATTCATCGAAGAAATCGGTACTTACAATCCGATGACAGATCCTGCAGAGGTTAACATCGATGCAGAAAAGGCTGCAAAGTGGCTTGCAAACGGTGCACAGCCGACAGATACAGTTAAGGATCTCTTCAAGAAAAACGGCATCATCAAATAATTACTCGGAGGAGTTAAAAGATGAAAGAGTTATTGACACAGATTGCTCAGGGTCTCGTAAACGACCCCGAAGCTGTTTCGGTTGTTGTTGACGAGCCGGATGAGGATGGCGTTATTGTTTATCATCTTCATGTTGCTCCCGATGATATGGGACGCGTTATCGGTAAGCAGGGCAGAATTGCGAAGGCTATCAGAATAGTTATGCGTTCAGCCGCAAACCGCAGTGAGCAGAAAATCTCTGTTGAAATTGACTAAGCTAAAAAAGGGCTGCTTTGGCGGCCCTTTTTGAAATTAGAGAAGCAGTGGTTGAAAGGTGTTCAGGTGTTTTATGATTAAAGAATTTCTTGAGATAGGTCAGATAGTCGGAACTCACGGCGTAAGAGGAGAAATGCGTCTCAACCCGTGGGCAGATGGCCCCGACTTTGTCAAACAGTTCAAAACCTTTTACTATGATAACAATGGGCAGAAAAGCGTCAGAGTGATTTCAGCAAGACCTCACGGAAACGTTGCAATCCTGAAGCTTGACGGTGTTGACACCGTTGAGAAAGCGGCCGCTTTGCGCAATAAGGTGCTTTATATAAAACGCGCCGATGCCAAGATAAAGGAAGGCTCGTATTTTATTTCAGAGCTTATCGGCTGTGATGTATACGATTCTGAGGACGGCAATATTTGCTACGGTGTTCTTTCGGATGTCAGTGAAACCGGAGCAAACGATGTATGGCACATTAAGAAGGATGGTGCGGAATATCTGATTCCTGCAATTCCGAGTGTTGTTAAAAATGTCGATGTTGCGAAGAACAGAGTGGAAATAAAGCCTTTGAGAGGAATTTTTGACGATGAGAATTGACATAATGACGCTTTTTCCCGAAATGTGTGAGAGGGTGCTGAGCGAGAGCATAATCGGCCGTTCGCGCGAAAGCGGTCTCGTTGAAATCAACTGCGTAAATATAAGAGACTATTCGAAGGATAAGCATCGCCGTGTTGATGATGCAACCTACGGCGGAGGACTCGGTATGCTTATGCAGGTCGACCCAATATATGACTGCTTCTGCGATCTCGAAGAAAAAATCGGTTCAAGACCGCACCTCATATATATGTCTCCTCAGGGTAAAACCCTTACGCAAGAAAGGGTAAAGGAGCTGGCACAGCTTCCGAATATAGCTATTCTTTGCGGCCATTACGAAGGTGTAGATGAAAGAGTTATTGAGGAAATTGTCGATGAGGAAATCTCAATAGGTGACTATGTGTTGACGGGCGGCGAGCTGCCTGCGCTTGTGCTGGCAGACAGTATTTCAAGAATGCTTCCCGGTGTGCTTGCTGAGGACGCGGCTTTTGAAGAGGAAAGTCACTATAATTCTCTTCTTGAATATCCTCAGTATACAAGACCGTATGAATGGCACGGGAAAAAGGTGCCGGATGTGCTCATATCGGGTCACCATGCCAATATAAACAAATGGCGAAGAGAGCAGTCTCTTATGCGCACATATTTAAGGCGTCCGGACTTGCTCGAAACAGCAGAATTAGACAAAAAAGACAAGCAATTTTTGGAAAATCTCAAAAATTGCGAATTAAAATAGTCATAGTGCATTAAAATGTGTTATAACCCATAGTTATTATGCACAAACAAAAGGTTTTTAAATTCTTAACATTTGGACTACAATACGAATTATTTTTAAAGTGAAGTTTATTTGTTGACGATGAAAAGATTTGTGATATAATAAATAACAAGTAGTAAGCTGATAAATGAGCATTGCTTTGAATTTATTTGAATTGGGAGATATAGGTATGTTTGAGAAAGAAGTTACAGTTCAGAATCAGGTAGGCTTGAGCGCTCGTCCTGCTACATTCTTCATTCAGAAGGCTAATTGCTTTAAGTCATCTATCTGGATTGAGAAGGAAGAGCGTCGCGCAAATGCTAAGAGTTTGCTTGGCGTACTTTCACTTGGTATTGACGGCGGTACAACTGTTAAGGTTATCGCTGCAGGTCCGGATGAGGAGCAGGCTGTTGAAGAGCTTGTTAAGCTTGTAAATTCAGGTTTTGCTGTATAATTATATTTCGTTTTAAAGAAGGTTGCCTGAATTCGGCAGCCTTTTTTGTTTATATTTTTTATGGAGGTGAGTGTTATGCAGATTCAGCAGTTGAGAAAAAAAGCTATGGCTTTGCCCAAAACGCCGGGTGTCTATCTTATGAAAAACGATAAAGGAAAGATTATCTATGTCGGCAAGGCGAAGGCGCTGAAAAACCGTGTCAGCCAGTATTTCGGCTCGCAGAACACTCATTCCGTCAAGGTTAGAAAAATGGTCGAAAATGTTGATGATTTTGACTATATTCTTACCGATAGCGAGTTTGAAGCGCTTGTGCTTGAATGCTCGCTCATAAAGCAATATACTCCTAAATATAACATTCTTCTGAAGGATGATAAAGGGTATTCATATATTAAAGTTACCAAGGGCGATTGGCCGAAGATTACGGCTGTCTTGCAGAAGGGTAACGATGATGCGCGCTATATAGGCCCTTATACAAGTTCATTCAGCGTAAGCTCGTCGGTCGATGAAGCGCTGAAGATTTTTATGCTGCCGAGGTGCAATAAAAGCTTTCCTCGTGAAATCGGAAAGGGTAGGCCTTGCCTTAACTATTTCATAAAACAATGCTCGGCTCCCTGCGCAGGAAAAATCAGCCGTGAGGAATATAACGAAGCTGTTGATTCAGCGGTCAAATTCCTTCAGGGCGACAGTGCAAAGATTATTTCAGACCTGACCGCAGAAATGGAGGAAGCCGCCGAAAACCTTGAATTTGAAAAGGCGGCAAAGCTCAGGGACAGAATCGCATCAATCAAGAAAATTAAAGAAAAGCAGAAGGTTGCGGGTTCGGATGTCAAGGAGCAGGATGTTTTTGCAATCGCACAGGCGGAAGATAAATTTTGTCTTTCTGTTCTTCGCTTTTTTGATGGCAGACTAAGGGACAATGAATGGTTCATTTTTGATGAAATGAACTCCCTGCCTGAAACGAGAAGTGAGCTTATCACTCGGTTTTATTCAATGGGCAGAACTGTTCCGAAAAGAGTAACTGTTGACGGAGAAGTAAGCGATGAGGAGGTACTTTCCCGGTGGCTTTGCGAGCTCGCGGGCAGGAAAGTGGAAATTAATATTCCTCAGCGCGGCAGACAGCTTGAGCTTGTTACGATGTGCCGTAACAATGCGTCGCAGAAGCTTGCTCTTTCGATGGGAAGAAGCGGCAAGGCGACGGCGGCTCTTGATGAGCTTTCAAGGCTTCTGAATTTGCCTAAGCCTCCCGTATTCATTGAGTCCTACGATATTTCGCATACGGCGGGCAGCGACAATGTTGCAGGTATGGTCGTTTTCAAAAACGGATTACCTTATAAAAAGAATTACCGTCGGTTCTCAATAAAAGGCTTTGAAGGTCAGGATGACTATGCGTCAATGGCAGAGGTTATATCCCGCCGTCTTAACCGTTATGTTGAAGAAAAAGAGACGGGGGAGGGTTTTGGTATTCTGCCCGATCTGATTCTTCTTGACGGTGGTGTCGGTCAGGTCAATGCCGTTTTGCCGATTGTCAAAGCTTTCGGATTTGATATTCCCGTTTACGGTATGGTAAAAGATAATAAGCACCGAACAAGAGCAATAGCCTTTGACGGAGGTGAGATTGCAATCAACTCCAAGCGGCAGGCATTTACTCTGATATCAACAATTCAGGAAGAGGTGCACCGCTACTCGGTTGCTTACCATCATTCCAAGCATAAAAAGTCAATGTTTAATGCAACGCTGACTAAAATTGAAGGTATCGGCGAGAAAAAGAGCAAAGCGCTTCTCAGGCATTTCAAAACCGTTTCTGCAATTAAGGCGGCAAGCGTTGAAGAACTTTGTAAGGCAGAGGGAATAAATCGTTCAACGGCGCAAAAAGTTTACAATTATTTCAGAAAAGATATTGACAACTAACCCACAAAAATGTGATAATAAAATGTAAAATAATATGATAGGAGCTTGTACTGTGCGAGTAATAACAGGTTCAGCAAGAGGTCGTGTTCTCAAAACTCTTGAGGGCGATGATGTACGCCCGACTACGGACAGAGTTAAAGAAGCGATATTCAGCATAATACAGTTCGAAATCGAAGGCAGGGAAGTGCTTGACCTCTTTGCAGGTTCAGGCCAGCTCGGAATCGAAGCGCTCAGCAGAGGCGCCGCTTATGCGACCTTTACTGACCTGAGTAAGGATGCCGTCAGCGTTATAAAATCCAACCTTCTTTCAACGGGTCTTCACAAAAATTCGGCTGTTCTTCAGTCAGATGCTTTTTCTTTCTTGAGAAACAGCAGAAAAAAATTTGATATTGTTTTTATTGACCCTCCCTATTCCAAGGGCCTTGTTCAGAAAGCTCTCCCTTTGGTTGCAGATGTTATGAATGACGGTGGAGTGATAATCTGTGAACATCCGTACGGCGAAGAGATGCCTCAGAAAGCAGGCAGGTTTTCAATTTACCGTGAGTATAAGTACAGCAAGGTTGCTCTTACGGTTTACAGACTTGACGAAGGAGTGGATGAAGAATGAAAACTGCTATCTACCCCGGAAGCTTTGACCCGATAACAAATGGTCATCTCAGCGTTATCAGGCGCGCGGCAAAGCTTTTTGACGAGGTGCTTGTGGTTGTTATGATTAACCATAAAAAGCCCGTAGGATGTTTCAGCTACGCCGAAAGAATGGAGTTTATCAAGCGTTGCACAGCAGAAATACCGAATGTAAAGGTTGATTATTATGACGGTCTTCTTGCTGAATATGCAAGGGATAAAAATGCAACGGCGATCGTAAAGGGTCTGCGTGCCGTTTCGGATTTTGAAGATGAGTTTCAGCAGGCGTTGACTAACAAACAGCTCAACCCTGATGTTGAAACTGTTTTTGTTACGGCAGGTGCCGATTATATGTATCTTTCTTCAAGCATCGTAAAGCAGGTTTGCGAGCTTGGCGGAGATGTTTCGGGTTTTGTACCTCCCGAGGTATATGAAAATATTGTCAATGGCATAAAAAAGAAAGGATGAATTTAAAATGAATGTACAGGGTTTACTTGACAAAATTGAGGATACACTTGAAACGGGTAGTAAAATTCCTCTTTCCGGCGGAAAAATTGCTGTTGACGCAGAGGTAATCAAGCAGTGCGTTGAAGATATCCGCTACGATTTGCCGATCGAAATTGAGAAGGCTCAGGAAGTTGTTGCTCACCATAATAATCTTATTGCTAAGGCTAATAATGAGGCTTCATCAATCGTTTCTTCTGCTCAGACAGAGGCCGACGGTATTCTTGCCGATGCAAAGGAAAAGGCAAATTCAATTACGACAACTGCGGAAACAAACGCAAACGCAACTATCGAAGCTGCTTCAGAGCAGGCTCGTCAGATGGTTGAAACTTCTGAAATTGCACGCCTTGCGCATGAGTATTCTGACCGCGTAAGAGCTCAGGCAACTGCAGAGGCTGAGAAAATTCTTAAGGACGCTCAGAATCGCGCCGAGGCTATTCTTCTTGATGCTAACAACCAGGCAACTGAGACAAAGACAAAGGCTGAAAAGTGGTCTAATGAAATCCGTACGGGTGCGGCTGAGTTTGTTGAGGATATTATGAGACATAGTGATGAGGTTCTCTCTGCAAATATCGATGAAATTCGCAAAGCTCGTAAAAGCCTTTTCGGCGGCAACAGATAATTAGATATTATAATACGGGCGGTGATTTCCGCCCTATTTTTTTGGAGTAGGATTTTATGAAAAAACAGTGCGATTGTTGTTATAAGAGATTTGAGGTTGTGAGAGATACAAGTGTTCCGATCTCAACTGATTTGTCAGCGCCGATGGATCATATCTACTGCCCCTGGTGCGGCGCAGAGAACGGTGCGGTTGAAAAAGGTTCGCTTATAAAAACTCAGCGTTGCAATGCTGAGTGTGAGTTTTGATTTTAATTGGAGATGTTAGCAATGTGCAATGCGTTAGCAGAGTTTCTGAAGGATAAAAATATCGTCATTCTCGGCTTCGGCAGGGAGGGCGTTTCGACTTATAATTATATAAGAAAGTATTTTCCTGAAAAACCCCTTGCAATAGCGGATAAAAAGGAAATTTCTCTGGATGATAAAAATGTGACCCTTCTTACGGGTGACGGTTATATGGATAAGGTTTTTGATTACGAGCTTGTTATCAAAACTCCGGGCGTGCCGATTGTTAATATCGAAATTCCCGAAAATGTTCTCATAACCTGTCAGGTGGATTTGTTTTTGGAGTATGCACCTTGTAAGAAGATCGGCATTACGGGAACAAAGGGTAAAACAACAACCTCGACCCTTATTTATAATCTCGTCAGTGAAGCGGGAAATGACGCTTATCTTGTCGGAAACATAGGAGTTCCTGTTTTTGATATTATCGATGAGTGTGAAGGTAAGGTTGCGGTAATTGAAATGTCCTGCCACCAGCTTGAATTTTGCCGTACTTCACCCGATGTTGCTGTTTTTACAAATATTTACGAAGAGCATCTGGACCATTATGACGGTTACAGGGGCTATATAAACGCTAAGCTCAATATCGTTAACCATCAGACTGATGAGAATTATCTTATATATAATGCTGACCAGGATGTAAAGGGACTTATCGATTTCAGTCAGTACAAGAGCAGAAAATTTGCTGTCAGTGCAGAGCCGCAAAATGATTTTCAGCAGAGACTTACCTCGCTTAACGAAAGACTCATCGGCAAGCACTGCCATCAGGATATCTTTTTTGCTGAGGCTGTTGCACGGTTGTTCGGCGCTGATGACGAGGCGATAATCAACGGCGTCAAAAAGTTTGTCGGCATTCCGCACAGAATGGAGCCTGTTGGGGTTTATAAGGGTATTTCTTTTTATAACGACAGTATCGCAACCATTCCTCACGCAGTTGAATGTGCGGTCGATGCGCTGGGAAATATCGAAACCCTTATTTTCGGCGGGCTTGACAGAGGCATTAATTACGATGATTTTGTAACTTACCTTGACGGATGCAGTATAACGAATATTATAGGTATGCCCGAAACGGGTACTAAAATCTGTAACGCTCTTATAGCAATGGGTTCAAAGAAAAATGTTGTTCCCGTTGAAACGATGGAAGACGCTGTCGCCGCTGCTTATAAATTTACGCCCGAAGGCAAAACCTGTCTGCTTTCTCCTGCGGCGCCAAGCTACAATGTTTATAAGAATTTCGAATATAAAGGCAATCACTACAAGGAAATTGTTAAAAAACTTGGCGAATAAGAGAAAAAATTATACTAAAACGCTAGTTTGAATATAGACATTTTTTTGAAAAAGTGTTACAATCAATTGATTATGTATATCAAAAAAAGAGGGGATTGTGATGAAAAACTGTCTCGTGCTTCTGACAAATTCATATCCTTTTTCCTCAGAAGAGCCGTTTCTTGAGCCTGAAGTGCCTTATCTTGCGAAAGCGTTTGATAAGGTTATTGTTCTTGCAATCGGTCTTGATAAAGATGCTCAGAAAACAAGAAACGCCCCGGAAAATTTTGATTGTTATAATGTATCTTTAACATCAAAAAGGCTGGGCCGTTTGATTTGCGTTTCAAAGGGAATGATAAATTCATTTCTTCCTGCAAAGATTCCCGAAGATAAAGCTTGCGATAGCTTTAAAAAACGGGTTTTTTGTGAATATTTTTATGCAAGAGGCGAGCGCGAATTTTCTTTGTGTAAGAGTGTTCTTGATAAATATGATTTTTCACAATACGACAGCGTAACGGTTTACAGCTATTGGTTTTTCGTTACGGCTCTTGTCGGCAGTAAGGTCTGCGAATATATTTCGGGCGGCTGTAAAAAGCTGAAGTTTATTTCGCGTGGCCACGGTTATGATGTTTATAAATATGCGAATTCCCTGAACTATCTTCCTCTTCGTGAGTTCCTTCTGAAAAGGGTTGATTCTGTTCATCCTTGCTCGATCGACGGCGAAAAGCATATCGCTTCGCAGTTTCCTGAGCTTGAAGGAAAAATCAGCCACCGTTATCTCGGTACTCAGGATGGTGGAATATCTGATATGAATGAAGATTGTTTTCACATCGTTTCGTGTTCAAGAATGGTAGGGCTTAAAAGAATAGACAGAATTGCGACTGCACTTTCTCTTCTTGAAAATAAGCTTCCTTGTAAAATCAAGTGGACACATATAGGTGATGGAGAGACGATGCGAAAGGTGAAGTCAATCTGTGAGGAAAAGCTCGGATTTATCGATGTTAATCTTGTTGGCAGGATTTCAAACGCTCAGGTCAGAGAATTTTACCAAAAAGAAAGAGCGGATGTTTTTCTCAATGTCAGCACGACGGAAGGCTTGCCCGTTTCGATGATGGAGGCGCTGTCTTTTTCAATTCCCGTTATTGCGACGGATGTCGGCGGTGTAGGCGAGATTGTAAAGGACGGGTACAACGGAATACTCATCAGCCCTGACTTTACCGATGCGGAGCTTGCAGAAACAATCAAAGCTTTTGTGTTCCGCACGAAAGAGGAACGAAAAGAAATGCGCAAAAATGCGCGTGAATTCTGGGCAGAAAATTTTGATGCGCAGAAAAACTTTTCAGCATTTGCAAAAGAAATTTCGGAATTTGACCGATAAATCCATTGTTTATCAATGGTAAGGGGTGCTTTATGGTATCTTTTAAAAACGGTGTTCTTAAAATCGAACGGAGCGAAGACAACACCGCGAGAACGATTTATGAAATATGCTTTGTCGTTAATGCGCTGACGCTGTTTGCTTTTAACGATGTTAAGTTTATAGGTACGCTGACGGGAATATTAATGCTATTAGCGTCAATGCTCCTCTGGATAGGCAGGAGAGCGGAAAAGGTTACGATACCCTACAATACGATTTGGTATATGCTTTTTACCGCGTATTCGGCGTCATCGGGTCTTTGGTCGTCATATATTAATGCAGATATGGCGTCGTACTTTTTGCGAATGGTAGTTATCATTGCAATGATAACATCAATTTCAATTTATGTTGATAAGCCTGAGGACCTGGAAAGAATAATTAAACTGTATATTTTTTCGATGCTCGTGATTGTTCTTATGGAATTTGCGACTGTGCCGATATCTGAATGGTCAAAAGGCTCGATGGGTTCGCATTTCAGCGGCTCAAACTCAAACGGCGTTGCGTTCCTTGTTTTCTGCGCAGAGCTTATGGCGTTTTATGAGTTTTATTCCAAAGGGAAAAAACGATATATCCTGCTTGTTGCTCTTTTCCTTGTGTTTATTATTCTTTCAAGCTCAAGAAAAGCGTTGTTCGCATCAGTAGCGGGTCCCGTGCTTTTTGTTTTGCTGTCAACCTATAAAAAGAATTACTTTTTCAATATAGTAGCAATTCTTACAATCGCTGCATTGGTTGTCTTTTTTATAATGACAGATGAAAATGCCTATAATGCAATAGGAAAACGCGTTGCGTCAATGTTGACTTTCTGGTTTGAAGACCGCGACCATGAGGTTGATAACAGTCTTTATATGAGATCCTATTACATTGAGCTGGCAAAGAGAATGTTTGCAGAGTCGCCTTTGTTGGGTAAAGGTATGGGTAACTTTGCAAAGATTATAGATAATGTTTATATGCTTGACGGAGTTTACAGCCATAATAATTTCTGGCAGATTCTCAGTGAGCTTGGCTTGATAGGTTTTCTTATTTATTATTCGATGTATTTTGTGATAATAATAAGACTTGCCAAAGGAGCATTTATAAACAAGAGCCGTATGAATATGCTGTTTTTGACTTTTATGATACTGCTTGTTGTGCTTGAAACCGGTCTTGTCACCTACAATTCAAAAATGCCGCATATTGTTATCGCAATAGCCTATGCCGCAACCTATGTCGGCGAGATGGACGGCAGAAAATATCAATACATTGAAAACAACAGTTTGGATGAATAGAAACGGAGGAATTGTCTTGAATAACTACGAGGGTTCAAACAACAAACAAAAAGGCTTCGAGCTTAATATTATCGGTTATTTGCTCGAGCTTTCCAAAAAGATATGGCTGATTCTTATTATCGCAATCGTTTTTGGTTTGCTTGGTGGAATAGTCGGCGAGGTGACGAGCAAGGATATCTATAAATCTGAGGTTGCTTTTATAGTTAATACTCTTTCTGAAAATGAAGCCGTAGAAAACTCAGCCGTTACCGCGCAGATCAATATTACGAACACATTCAAATACATTCTTTCGGGTCGTGTGCTTAAAGAAGCCGTAAGGGAGAAGTGCGAAGGCAATCTCTCGTATGCTTTTATCGACAGCAGTATTACCGTAGAAACTGTTGAATCGACAAACGCGATAGAGCTTACGGTAAAAACAGAAGATGCACAGACATCGTACAATATTGCAAAGGCTGTTGTTGATGTTTATGCCGATGTTGTTGAAGAGATTTATCCGAACGCAACGCTTAATGTCTGCGAAACTCCGGTTAAGGCGCAGAAACCCGAAGATAACCGCTCGGTTGCGATTCTTGCTGTTATCAGCGCGGCGATAGGTGTTGTTATTTATTGTGTATTTGTTCTTATCATGTTTATCGTTAAGGACACAATTAAGAATTCGAAAGAGCTCAGCGATAAGCTCAAGATTCCTGTGCTTGGTGCAGTTCAGCTTGTTTCGAATAAAAATAAGACGACAAAGGGTCTTCTTGTTGCGGACAGAAGAACGGGATTCTCCTTCATCGAAACTTATAAAGCAATCAGAACGAAGATTGAAAGCAACTCAGCTAAAACAGGCAACAAAGTTTATCTTGTTACGAGTGCTTGCGAAAACGAAGGCAAGACGACTGTTTCTGCAAACATTGCTCTTTCTCTTGCTGAAAACGGCAGGTCTGTTCTTCTTATTGACGCCGACCTCAGAAAGCCGTCAATCGCAAAGATTCTTTCTATCCCTGAAACGGGCGAGGGCTTTGCAAGCGTAATTAAGCAGGAGGCTTCGATAACGGAAGCAATCAAGCTTATAAAAAACTTCAATCTCTATGTTCTTGCAGATAACAAGCCTGTTTCAAACCCGTCAGAGCTTCTTTCAAGAAGAATAACAGAAGAAATCATCAACAGCATCCGCGACGAATTTGATTTTATTATCATTGATACTGCTCCTGCAAGTGTTGTTACCGATGCTTCAATTATTGCAGGCTTTGCAGATGCAGCTATCGTTGTTGTCCGTGAAGACTTCTCTCCGTTCTCAAGAATTCGTATGTCTGTTGAAGATATCGATTCAAACGGTGCCGAAATCGTTGGTTGCATATTCAATGCAGAAACAGAAACAACGATCAGAGCGGGTAAATACGGCGGCAAGTACGGCAGATACGGCGGTAAATACGGAAGGTACGGCAAATACGGCACTTACGGAAATTACGGCTACGGTTACGGAGCAACGCCGAAGAAATAATAACAACAGAAACCTCTTTCGCATAGTATATAAGCGAAGGAGGTTTTTTGATGCATAATTTTGAAGAAATAATAGAAAAATACAAGCGGGAGCTTATTGAATTCTCAAAGCAGATTCCCGTACATACGCAGGAGCCGTATGAAGAAGAAAGTGTGGCAGTTTTTGCTCAGCAGCAGATTCCCGTTGAGCGCGAAGCCGAGAATAATGAACCTGAGGCAGTGATAACGGGTCGTGTTCCTTTTGCGGATTATGATGAGTTTATTGCAAACAATCAAGCTCAGGGGATGCTGAGAGTACAGGTTTTTTCAGCAAATCAGAGTTTTCCGGTGCCGAATGCGACCGTTCGCGTTTATGTGCAGTTAGATGACGGGGAGCGAGAGCTCTTCAGCGGCATATCAGATGTTGATGGGGTCTCGGATAATATTCCTCTTCCTGCGCCGGACAGTTCAATTTCTTTCGATGAAAACAGTACCGTTGCGCCCTACGCTGTTTATAAGGTGAGAGTTGAGCGGCAGGGATACGCGCCTGCTCTGTTTGAGGGAGTGCCGATTTTTGATTCAGTAAAATCCATTCAGCCTGTTGAGCTTATACCTTTAAGTGATAGTGACGGCAGGACATCGGTAATTCCTCAGACACCTGAAAATCTTTTCGGAGGTGGAAGATAATGGCTGCAGATACTCCGACAATTCCCGAATTCATAACCGTTCATTTGGGAACACCATCGTCTGATGCAGAAAATGTAAGGGTGACTTTTCCGAACTATATAAAGAATGTTGCATCAAGTGAGATTTACCCTACCTGGCCTGAAAATGCAATCCGAGCAAATATCTATGCGCAGATAAGCTATGCACTTAATCGGGTTTATACGGAATACTATCGCTCGCGCGGATATAATTTTGATATAACCAATTCGACTCAATACGACCAGGCGTTTGTTAAAAACAGAGATATATTTGAAAATATCAGCAGAATTGTTGATGAGATTTTTAACGACTATGTTGTTAAGCAAGGGCAGGTACAGCCTTATTTTACTCAGTATTGTGCAGGGTCTTGTCCCGGTCTTTCGCAATGGGGAACCGTTCCTCTTGCCGAAAGAGGATATACGCCGTACAGGATTTTACAGAACTATTACGGTAACGATATAAACATCGTTCAGAATGCTCCTATCAAGAGCAATGTTCCTTCTTACCCCGGAACGGCGCTGAGGCTGGGCAGTGTCGGCGAAGATGTCAGCGATATTCAGCGCCAGCTTAACAGAATTGCAGTTAATTATCCGTCTATACCGAAAATCAGAAACCCGAACGGAATCTTTGAAGAGTCTACCTTAGCGGCTGTCAGAAAATTTCAGAGTATTTTTAATCTTGCTCAGGATGGTATAGTCGGCAAAGAAACTTGGTATAAAATCAAGTACATCTATAACGCAATCAAAGGTCTTTCGGAGCTTTATTCCGAAGGTCTTTCGATAAGCGATACTCAGCGGCAGTTTTCGAGAGTTCTGAAACGGGGCGACAGAGGTGTACCCGTCAGAACGTTGCAATACTATCTTGCTTTTCTCGGCTTTTTTAATCCTGATTTGCCTCAGATAGCTGTTGACGGTATTTTTGGTCAGGAGACCTATGATGCCGTGTTGACTTTTCAGAAGAAAAACAACCTCACGGTTGACGGGATTGTTGGCAGAAGCACCTGGAATGCTCTGCAGGACGCTTACAACGGCGTTTTAAGGACACTTCCTCCAAAGTATAAAAGTTACGCCGGCTTGATTTATCCGGGCTATTTTGTTACGACAGGGGCTTCGGGTGATGTTGTTCGTCAGCTTCAGAGATATCTGCGTGTTATCGGCCAAAATAATTCATCCGTTCCCGTAATCAGCGTTGACGGTCAGTACGGCAGTCGAACCAAGGCGGCAGTTGAGGCAGTGCAAAGGCTTAACGGTCTTGAGCCGACAGGTCAGGTAGGGCCGATTACATGGAATGCGATAGTTGAGCTTTATCAGGATTACAGTTAGATTAAGAATAAGTAAACAAATTCCGAAAATAATATTTTTAGTTTAATCAGGGAGTGTCATCTGTGAACGAGAAAATATTGTTTTCGGAAAGTTTTTATCATAATGAAAAAATGCTTGATGAATATTTCAGAGTGGGAGATAATTTTGATGTTGTAAACACGCGTTTTTTTGTTTCCGGGAGAAATGCCAAGCTTTATTATATTGACGGTTTTATTAATAACGAGATAGCAGAGAGGGTTCTGAATTTTTTGATGAGCCGAACGCAAAAAATCCCTGATGATTCAACGCCTGAGGATTTTGTTCAGAGTGCCGTTTCGTATATCGAAATGGATATCAGCGGAGATATCAACACAATCTCAAAAACAGTTTATTCGGGCGCTGTTCTGCTGATTGTTGACGGCTTTGGGACGGCTTTTCTTGTTAAGTCGAGAAATTATCCGAGAAGAAATGTGCAGGAGCCTGACAACGACAAGGTGCTCAGAGGTGCGCACGATGGCTTCGTTGAAGCTCTGCTTATTAATACAGCGCTTATCAGACGAAGGATAAGAGACAGGAATCTGATAATGGAAGTCCATGAATCGGGTAAACGCTCAAGGACGGATATAGCAATCTGTTACCTTGAAAATAAGGCAGATATGAAAACCGTTGAGATGCTCAGAAAGAAAATTGAAAAGATTGAAGTAAATACCCTGAGTATGAGTCAGGAGAGTCTTATAGAGTGCCTTGTTAAAAAGCAGTTTTTCAATCCGTTTCCAAAAGTCAGGTATACTGAAAGACCTGATTCTGCTGCCGCGTGTATAGCAGAAGGGAGTATCATTATCCTTGTAGACAATTCTCCGGCCGCGATGATAATTCCTACTAGCTTTTTCGAATTCATTCAGGATACAAACGATTATTATTTTCCTCCTATCGTCGGCACATATCTGAGGTTTGTAAGAATACTTATTTTCGGTCTTGCACTCCTGCTTTCGCCGACATGGTATCTTCTTGTCAGCAACCCTTCCTATATTCCTGGATGGCTCAGCTTTATAACCGTTAAAGAATACTATACGATTCCGATAATCGCTCAGCTTCTGATAATCGAAATAGTAATTGATACTCTCAAATCGGCTTCGTTGAATACGCCGAATGCGCTGAGCAATTCTTTCAGCGTGATAGGAGCTCTTGTGCTCGGTGATCTTGCGGTAACGGCAAAGCTTTTTTCTTCAGAGGTTGTTCTTTTTATGGCTTTTGTTGCAATAGCAAACTTTGCTCAGCCGAGCTTTGAGCTTGGTTATGCCTTCAAGCTTTCAAGAATTTTTATTCTGCTGTTAACTGCCGCATTTAATATATGGGGATATGTTGCAGGAATTTTAATAGTGGTTCTGCAGATGTTTTTAACCAAGACCGTGACGGGCAGAGGGTATATGTATCCTCTTCTTCCGTTCAACCCCAAAGCTCTTTCGAGGCTTCTGATACGCCACCCCATAAACAAGGACAATACTTGACAAATCGACGCCGATAAGTTAATCTTATTAGTGGTGATATGATGAAAAAGGTAATGTTTAAATTAATATCCGTGTCAGTTGCTCTTTCAATTCTTTTCTCGCTTGCTTCGTGCAAGAAGCAGGAGCAGGTGCCGCAGGAGGAAGAGGTTGAGATTTCTTCGACGAAAGCAACTCAACAGCCGGTTCAGATTCTGGAACTTCCTACGGGTGAAGAAGAACTTGTTGAGATGCTTAATTCGGCGGTCGGTTATATTGAGCATTATTGTTACTACTATACAAAGAATATTAAGTGCGAAGTCAGCAACCTGAGCGTAGGCTCACTTTCAGCGGCAGGCAAGGATGCAGATGATGCGTTTAAGTCAATTTTCGGTGAAAAAGATATCACGATGAATTATGATTATAACACTTCAAGAGATACCTTTTCTGCTAACTTTCCTTCGAATGACTTTACTGCCGATGAAGTCTCTTTGATAACTGCGGAGCAGAAGGATGATGAAATTATTTTAACGGCAGTTTTCCCGGATGAAACTAATCCTACGGATGCTTCGGGAGTATTGCACAGACTTTGCTCGGATTATCAGAATTCGGACGATATTGCAAAGGCTCTTTCTGATTTTAAAGCTTCTGCAGAATCAACATCGATAACTGCGTCTGATATAACCGTCAAAGCAACTATCTGCGCTCAGGACAGCAGTTTGCGTAAGCTTGAGGTCTCATATACGCAAAGATACACTCTTTCGGGAGTAACACTTGTTAAGCTTGAGGGTCCTGCAGTAACGGGTACGGCAAAAACAACTGTTGTTTATTCGGGAATGGGAGCATAAAATTTTAAAAAACTATGGAATTTATCAGAATAGTATGATACAATGAAATGTATCATACTGAAGGAGAATAGTTATGAAAAATAAGAATCCGTGGAAAAGGTTTATCGTAGTCGTTTCGTCTCTTGTAATTGTTATTATGGTTTGCGTAACGACGAATATGGTAATAAATTCAATCGTAGGAAGCATCGTTCCTCAGGGCAATGTCGGCTTGCAGGGAAATGTTAACAACAGCGCAAACGGCAACAATATGGTGAACGGTGATATCAACAACGGCGGCTCATATATTCCGCAGGGCGGCTCTGTCGCAGACCCTCAGGGAGGAGCTACCCAGAATCAGCAAGGCGGAGCAGTTCAGGATCCGCAGGGTGGAAATGCTCAGTCACCTGTTCAGGGTAACAACCCTCTTAATTATAACAAAGCTCAGCTTGTTGATTTCTATAATGCAGCTCTCAAAAAGTCATATTCCAGCAAGCTCAATGTTTCAAAAACAGAGCAGGTTGATGTTAAAGTTGGAAATGTTACAGTTGGAAGCGGCGGTGGTGGCCTTAATATTTCTAACATGACTAATAATATTATTGCAAGCAACACAAAGAAAAACGGCGTTGTTCAGACAAAATCTTTTGTAAACGGAAAAGCAACTGACGACGGAACAGCAATTCAGCAATTCGTTCTTCCGACAAACCTCTATGCGGATGCAGTTCAGAATATCAACATCACTCAGAATGGTCAGGGTTATAAGATGGTAATCACTCTTAAGGAGGAAACCTGTGCTCACAACGGCGTAGCGAAGTATAATGCTTCCTGCACATGGCCTCTTGATGTCGGTGTAATCGATTTCGGCGAAGCTGTTGTAATCCATAAATGTACATTCTACTATCCTGGAACTGTTCTTACAGCGATGATTGACTCTCAGGGAAGAGTTTATGCAGTCAAGACAGAGATGCCTCTTGAAGTTTCAGGAGCTGAGGCAACCGCGGCGAAGATTGTTCAAGTCAAAGTTGACTCAATCAGCGGTAAGTGGACTTGCGTAAATGAGCTTAAGTTCTTATAATAAAATATGCAATCAGCCGTGTTGCAAAACGCGGCTGATTTTTTAGTTTATTTTGAAATTAAGGGTTGACATAGCTTTTTTATAGGTTTAAAATATTACAGCAGAATATTTTTGCGATTATTTTGTTTTTACAAGAGGTGAATTTCTGTGAGTAGTGACGGTAGTTACGGGCAACGATTTTTAGCTGAAAATTATTTTAAGTCAATATGTGGCGAAGAAATCGCCGTAGGTGCGTCAGTTTTCACGAAATAACACTGTGCCCCTGCGGTCGGTAGCTTTTGCCGCCTGGAAGGGGTGCATTCAAATGGATAGAATAGTTGAAGTCATCAGCAAGATGCTTGCAAGCAACAAATTTTCCGCAATCAAAGAGATGCTCAGCGAAATGAATGTCGTTGATATTGCTTCATTGATCGAGGAGTTTGAAACAGAGGAGCAGCAGGTTCGTCTGTTCCGATTGTTGCCTAAGCAGTCCTCGGCTGATGTTTTTTCTTATCTTGACAATGAAATCAGAACAAATATAGTTAACGCGATTACGAACAAAGAGCTTTCGTTCCTTATGGAAGATATGTTTCTTGACGATGCCGTTGACTTTTTGGAAGAGGTTCCTGCAAATGTTGTAACCCGAGTTTTAGCTCAGACGGATAGCAACACGAGAAATCTTATCAATAAATTTCTGCAGTATCCTGAGAACTCAGCGGGAAGTATTATGACAATCGAGATGGTGTCTTTCCCTGAGACTTATACGGTGAAGCAGGCGATAGAGCAGATTCGTGCAACAGCTCTTGATAAGGAAACGATTTATACCTGCTACTGTACGGACGGCAAGCGCAAGCTTGTTGGTACCGTTCCGCTGAGAAGGCTTATCGTTTCACCTGAAGATACTGTTGTTAAAGATATTATGTACGACGATAACCAGCTTATCTTCGTTAATACGCTTGATGACCAGGAAGAGATAGCGGATATTGCAAAAAAGTATGACCTTCTTTCTGTTCCTGTTGTAGATAAGGAATGCAGATTGGTTGGTATTATCACTATCGACGATATCGTCGATGTTATCGAAGATGAGAATACGGAAGACTTTGAGAAGATGGCATCTCTTTTGCCTTCGGAGGATGAATATCTTAAAACGAGCGTTTTCTCGATGTTCAGAAACAGAATCGTCTGGCTTCTCATATTGATGGTCTGCGGAACATTTACGAGCCTTATTATTGAAGGTTTTGAAGCTAAGCTTCCGTTTATAATAGGTCTGACCGCGGCAATACCGATGCTTATGGGTACGGGCGGTAACTGCGGTAACCAGACATCAACGCTTGTTATCCGTGGTCTTGCCCTTGGTGATATTGAAATTAAGGACTATTTTAAGGTTCTCTGGAAAGAAATACGGGTCGCTGTTCTTTGCGGCATTATTCTTGCGGTTGCAAACTACGGCAGAATGTGGATAACCAAGATTTTGACAGGAAGCGAAATCGAAAACAATACTTTCATTATCGTTTCGCTGGCGATGGCAGTTGCGGTTATTGTAGCTAAGGCGATTGGTTGCTCATTGCCTATACTTGCAAAGCTTATGCACCTTGACCCTGCGCTTATGGCAGGCCCGATGATTACGACTATCGTCGATGTTATAACTCTTCTGATCTATTTTGCAATTGCAACTGTATTTGTTCAGTACGGACTTGTGACAGCATAATAAATTAATCCCCTTGCAGTTTTAATCAACTGCAAGGGGATATTTGTTTAAATTAAATTAATTAGAAGAGATTGATGATCTCGCCGATGATTGCCCAAAGCTTTGTACTCTGGAACCAACGAACAAATCTCTGTGCCAAAGTGAGTTCCTCAGCAGCGAAATCAAGAGGCTCAGAACCGTCATCGATTACGAAAGCCTGTGTAAGTGTAAGACCGCCTTCGCCGTAAAGCTCAGCTCTTACATACTGGAAGTTCTCTGAACCTTCAATTGCGTCAAGGTCGATTGTAAGGTTTTCAGCATTGATCGGACCTTCTTTGACAACCTTACCGTTAGCGATCCACTGGATTCTGTTGCTGTCTGCAGCGCTTACAGTAATTGTATGACTGTCAACAGCAATGTTTGTAAACATCGGGTAGGGAAGACCCTGATTCATTACATCGATTTCTTCTTCAGGACCGATCCAATCGTTCGGACGGATCTTTCTTGTAACCATAAAGAATGCACCGTTCTGCATTGTCTTCTTAACATTTTCTACAGTGTTTTCTTCCATCATAAATACGCTGAAGGAAGAGTCAACAGTATCTGTCCAGTGAGCGTCTGTGTTACTGTAGCCGATAATATTTTTGCCGTAGGGAAGGCAATACATAAGAAGGTTATCCCAAAGAATTCTGTCGTAACCTGTTGTGCCGTTTCTCTCGTTGAAAACTTCCATACCAAGGCAGGAGTCATACTTAAGCAAAAGGTCGCCGAAGAATTTGATTTTTTCAGGGTCATTAACTACATCGGGGTTTGAGTTGGAATCAAGCCAGTCGCCGGGGTGGTTGATGTGTGAAAGACCGCCGTTTTCCTCAACAAACTTAATTACCTGCTCGTAACCGCGTTCGTTTTCAGCGCCTGCATAGCCGCTGCCTGTTGTACCGGGAAGGAAGAAGCCGTTAACATGATTCTTTGTAAGAGAGAAATGATTGAATTCGTTACCGCCGAGAATGGGAAGAAGACCTTCGCCTCTCTGTGTACCGTCGTAGAGAGGATATGTACCGTTCTTAATAGCCTCGTACTCTTCTGTTGTGAGGTGCTCATACGGGTTATCGATGAGCCACTGATATGTGTAAAGAAGCTGAGTATCGGGAGCTTTATCCCAATCAACACCTGTTATACCGTGGTCAGTAATTGCAAGGAAATCATAGTCCTGATTGTAATACTCTTTGACCATAACGGGGAGAGTGTCCTCTGCGTCACTGTAAGTTGTGTGAGAATGGATTGTGCCCTTGTAAGCACCCCATGCATCATCACCTGACCAGATAACTTCATTGTAGGGGTTGATGATTGTGTAATCTGCCTCCTGAGCTGAAACGCCAACCATTGCAAACGGAATTGCGATGACTACACTCAGTATGATACACAAAGCTTTTTTGAATGTTTTCATAATGATTACCTCCTGATTTTTAATAATATTAAATCAAAAAATCGAAAAAGTGTCAAGTATTTTATGCAACCTTGAAGTTAAGAACTGCCTTTGTGCAATCATAAGCAAGGTCGTCTCGATAAACGCTTGATTTGCTTGTAATATCTGCAGACTCGTGAACTGCACACATAAGATGGCCGTTAAGGAACTGTTTTGTTCGTCTTGACTCTACGGGGATAACAATCTGTCCTGTTGTGCCTTTCTTTGCTGATTTGCTGACCGTGAAATGGACAACGACAAGGTCTTCGTTAATGTTCTTTTCAACCTCATCGGTCATCATAACATTGGGGGTCATCGTGATTCGCAGGAATTTGTGATTTGCTTTGAATTCAGCAAGCTTTGATTCGCTGTAATCAGGCCAACACTTTTCTTTGTTATCAGCGGCTATACCGTCCCAGTCCTTGAAAGTGCAGTATGATCTGCCTACTGTGCTGTAAAGTCTGCCTTCTGTATTAAACTGAGCGGAAGGAGCGGATGAAAAGATGTTTTTGTTATAATAAATCTGAGCGCTTGTCGGTCCGGTATAATAATTATTCGAAAGTGAGAATGTAACTGCAACAGTGTCGCCTGCCTTGACGGGGATGACATCGTCAGAATCGTAATTTTTGCCGTTCACTTTTGCTTTGAGCACGAATGTTGCCGTATACTTAGCATTTGTAACTGTACCGACGCTTATCTGCAGAATAGTAAGAGCGTCCGACGAGTTTATTTTGCCGTCACCGTTGACATCGGCCGACGAATCAATTTTATTGATTTTGCCGACGGAATACTGCAAAACAAGAAGTGCATCGTTTGAATTAACCTTGCCGTCGCCGTTGACATCTCCACGCAACGCGGCGAATGACACAGTACAGAAGGAGAGGGCAAGGACTGCTGCCAAAACTAAAGAAATAATGCGTTTCATATAAATTACCATCCTTTCGGTTTTATAATAACAAAGCCAGAATCAGACCGATAACCGTTGATGCGCCAACGGCACCGGCAGAAATATAATAAAGATGCTTGCGGAGAAGCTTGTCTTTTTTTGTTGAAATGTCAGGAGAATTTTGCTTGTCGCCTAACTTTTCGTGATCATACAGCATAAGCATCATTTTATCGACGCAGTCTGCCATAAAAGCTTCATCAGTTTCGTTTTCTTCAGCAAAGAAGGTGCAGATGTCAGTTCCGCTTTCATCAGCTATTGCGGCCTTGAGAATTTTTTCGGAGTTGCTGTTAAGGCTCGCTTCGGAAAAAGCTACTCCGTAAGGAGCAAATTCCGATTCTCTCAAAGCTCGTGCTTCCTCGGCGATACCGTTATCTGTTATTTCTGCATAGGCATTCTGCGGTCTGAAAGTGAAGCAATGCTTTGAAGAAATGTTTGCCGAGATTTTTTCGATAATCGATGAAGCCTGCGAATAATTGAAAGCAACTTTAACTGAGTCGGTATCAAGTTTATCGGCCGTTCTTTTGATAATCTCTCTGTGTCTTGCCTGAAGTCCTCTCTTTATCACCTCATCATCATCGCAGACGGAGGCGAAAAAGTCATAAAGAGAGCCGAAAACAACATCGCTTGAATAGGGCTCTTCAACGGGAAGATAGATGATGCACTGTGACCCTGCCGCTAAAACAAAACCGCAGTTTACCATACTTTGCGTCGGCAGAAGAGTTGCTCCCTGCGGAAAGAAGGCGTTCGCGGTAAGCGTTGTCTGCTTGATTTTTTCTGCTTCATATAAAGGGCTGAGAACATTGAACACAGCATTTTTCTTCATCAGCTTGAAGCCGAGAGCTTCTGCTAAAAGACGCTTTGTTGCGTTATACATATTGTTTTGCACAGCGATAATAACGATATCTGCTGAGCGGAGGCTTTGTCCGACGGAAAGAAGCATCCTTTTTTGCGAAGTAAAGGGCATAAAGCTTTCGCACTGAGGAAAAAAGCTTTTGATGCATTTATATATCTGCTTTTTGCCGGAATCAATTTGGGGATCTTCCTGCTTGCACAAGGAGAAAAGTCTTATATCCATGGGTATTACTCCTTATCATCTGAGAACTTGCTTGCATTTTTAAAGGGATTGCGTTTACCCTTGGCATCGTACCACGCTTGGGGGAAACGCTGATTTTCATTAACAACTGCCTTTGAAACATCTACATCTGAGCTTTCACCGTCGCGGACAAGACGCGCCATAACGACGAAACGGGCATCTTCAAATACCGTGTCGCAGGTTGAAATTGTAAGAATTTTATCTCCCGGAACAATGTCAACGGCTTCGTTTGTGTAGAATGAGCGGGATTTTACTTCATCAATAAATTCAAGGAATTTTTCGTCCGAAGAAAAATTGGTTGTAAGGTACGGAAAGGCATAGCCGTTATCCTGAGCTTTTTCACCGTTGGAAATAAATGCGGCAAAAATTTTCCATTCATAGTCGCGATAGATTGTGTTGAACTTGACCGTAGGGAAATTCTTATAGTTTTCAATATCTGAATAAAGGCTCAGCGCTCCGAGTTGAGTACCGTCGCGCATATTGTGACCGTAAATTATTGTATTTGTATCAAATTTTTTGATATTGTTTCTGTAATCAACGAAGAGGGTACCGTATTTGGAGCTTTCGCCCTTAAAGCCCTTCTTAAGGTATTCATAGTTATCGTCAGCTTGGACAACATTTATTCCCGATTCGCCGGTTGCGTCAATTATCAGCTTTCCGACGAAATCTTCGTTCATATTAAGAAGAGCACTGTATTTGTCAAGGATAACTTCACCTGTATCGGGCAGTTTAGTAGTTGCGGTGTTGTCCTCGTTAACGGTCGTATCCTGAAGTGTCTGATTATGCTTATAAGGGAGAATTACGAGGTCATAAACAAGATATGCTGAGGCGGCAATAAAAACCATCAATGAAATAGCAAGCAGACTGCGTCTTGCCGTATTGAAAAAAGATTTGCCGATGTCCTTTGCTGTTACGAGGTTGCTTGTTTCTTGTTGTTCTTCTTTAATATCATATTTTGCGTATTCTGCAAAATCATCGTTGTCGTTTGCTTGTGTGTACTTAGAATAATCAACGCGAGGAGCGGGCTGTTCCGTTTCAGGATTTTCAACGGAAGTTTTTATTTCTTTTTCTTTGTCCAAAGAGAAAACCTCCTTTTTGGGGCAGTGTCGGCTGAAAACGCCGAGGATAATTCTTCATCGCTGTTTCTCTGAATACCGTCATCAGCATCGCTGTCAACATAAATAACTCGTGTATGCGTATTATAGCCGTAACGGTTGTTATAGGATTGAGGATTAACCGTAAACTCCGCAGGGGTGTCAGAATCCTCAGGGATGGAGATTTTTTTCTCTTCGGCAGACGGCTCAGCTTTGGGGGCAGGATGAGCGGTGAGGCTTACATCTATATCGCTGAAAGATGCCGTGTCTGCATCAAACTCACTTTTGGTTGAGTCGAAAACCTGAGAGAGAGGAGAATCAACATCTGTCCTTATTTCATCCTTGGGAGAAACGGGAGTGGCAAAATAATCAAAAGCAGTGCTTTCGGGGCGTTGCTTTTTAATGAGACCTGCTTTTTTTATCGGCTCAAAGCCTTCGTTGCGGATGCTCTCGTCTTCTTCGGCGGCGGCATAGCGAGCCTTGAGAAGCTCAAGACTGTTAGGCTGAATATAATCGACGATATCATCGTTTTTTATTAACTCGGCAGCAATGGAGCTTTCAATTGCTTCAATCTCTTCAGGATTGAGTTTTTTGTTTTCTGCCATAGTTAATCATCCTTTCGGTTATTGATTAGAGGGTACCCAGGTGACATAGCTTGAGTAAGGGTTGGTTTTACCTTTTTTGTCGTACCATATTTGAGGACGGCGGTAGTCAGGGTTTGCCTTTGCCTTTGAAGTGTCAACCTCTGCGGATTCACCGTTGCGCAGTAATCTGCCAACTACGACAAGTCTGCCGTCGATATCTGTTCCGCAAGCACCGTCAAGAGAATGAGTACAGGTGGAGAGAGTGATAAATTTATCTGTTGTTCTTATATCAATTCCCGTTGAGTAAATAGAACGCTGAGTAATCTGCTGGATGTAGCCGCCCATACTCTTGGGTCCGAGGTTGGGATAGATATAGTTGAACAGATATCCTCCGTCAAACTTTCTTGAAGCTGTTGTGTAGAAAACATTACTTACGAGGAAAGTGTAGGTACCGTAAAGCGTTCTGTATTCGATGGTAGGATGAGACTTATACCATTCAATGTTTTCATAGCGGTGAACATCATAAAAATGAGTACCTGACGGCATATTGTGTCCATAAAGAACGGTGTTTGTGCTGAGTGTTGCGCCCTTATTGCACCTGTAATCGGCATAGGTAGTACCGTAATTTGTATTTGAACCGTAGAAATTGTTTCTGAGGTACTTGTTGTTATCTTTGGCCTGAACGACGGGAGTATTTACATTAGTGCCGGGAATGTAAAGCCAGCCTACAAAATCGTTGTTTGAGGCATAAAGAAAGTTGAAGTCAGCCGCCATGTTTGCAGGAAATTTTGTAGCCTTATATTTCGGAAACATCTGAGTGTAAATATTATAACCGTTGCTTACTTGCTGCTGTTGCTGTTCGGGGGTGTCGGTTTCTGTAGAGGTATTAAGATATTTATCAATTCTTAATACAGAGAAGACGGATGTTAATGCAATTGCGACACACAGAACCGCGCAGATAATTCCGAAGATAACATTCGAATGACCGTTTTCGTTGTATTCTTCGTCATCTTCATCATCTTCATCAATTACAGGCTGAAACTCCACTGACTGTACGGGAGTGATATTCTGTTCTTCTTTAGCAGGTTGAGAAGTGATTTCTTTCTTCTTTACCTCTGATTCCGGGGTGTATTCAATATTCTTGTTTTCATCCATACTTTTCCACCTCTTATAACATTTTGTTTATATACAATCTGACCATATTAAGCGCATTTGATGAGTTTACGAAGCGATTATAGTCACGGTCTTTTCTGCTTGTGTTGAGTTCCTTCACCCAAACATTATACTTGTCCGCAAGGGCAATGTAGCTCAGACCGACGGGCTTTGATGTGCCGTCGCTTGAAGGGCCTGCGATACCTGTTACGGAAACGGCAATATCTGCACCGCTGATTTTCAGGGCGCCCTTTGCCATCTGCTTTGCAACTTCTGCACTGACAGCTCCGTATTTATCAAGAGCTTCTTTGCTGACGCCAAGGATGCGATGCTTGATTTCGTTTGAATAAGAAATGATTCCGCAATCAAAAACCTTTGATGCGCCAGAAACATTGGTTATTCTCTTCCCTATAAGTCCGCCGGTGCAGGATTCTGCGGTGGCGAGTTTGAGTTTGTTTTCTATAAGCATAGGTACAACTGCCTCTTCAATGCTGTTGCAATCAATGCCGTAAATGTAGTCTGAAAGCCTTGCTCTGATTTCTTCAATCATAGGTACGCAAAGCTTTTCTGCTTCAGCTTCGTTGTCTGCCATTGCCGTCACTCTCAGGAGAGCCTCTCCGTCCTTTGCATACGGAGCAACGGTCGGGTTAGGGCATTCAAGAAGGTCAGCGACGGTTTCGGACATAGCAGATTCGCCTATGCCGAAGGTGCGTATGTTGTGAGAAATAATAACCTTATCCGAAAATCTTTTCAGGTAGGGAACAGCACTTTCGTAAAACATCGGTTTGAGCTCTCTCGGCGGGCCGGGGAGAAGAAGGATGTGTTTGCCGTCCTTTTCCATTGCAAGACCCGGCGCTGTTCCGTTGTTGTTATTGAAAACCACACAGTCTTCGGGGAGCATAGCCTGTTTTTTGTTTGTTTCGGGCATAACAAGCCCTTTAGCTGTGAAATATGCCGACATTCTTTCAAGGCTTTCACCGTGAAGAACGAGCTCCTTTTCAAAAAATTCGCAGGCAACCTCCTTGGTTATGTCATCAGGTGTCGGGCCGAGACCGCCTGAAAGGATGATGATGTCGCTTCGTTTTGCGGCCTGACCGAGCAGCTCAAGAAGTCTGTCGTGATTATCTCCGACAGTGCTCTGATGAAGTACGCAAAGACCGAGCGCTGCGAGCTCCTTTGCAAGAAACTGCGCATCTGTATTTAAAATGTCACCTAAAAGCAGTTCAGTTCCGACGCTGATAATTTCGCAAGTTTTCAAATCATTCACCTGAAATGTTGATAAATTTAAGATTGTTTAAAGCCTCTTCGATAAGAGCTTCAACATCAAGCACGCCCTCTGCTTCCTCAACATTTTTAAGCTGAGGACGGGTACGCGGATGCTTCGGGGTAAAGACTGTGCAACAGTCCTCGTAAGGAAGAATCGATGTTTCGAAAGTATCGATCTTTCGTGAAATCTCAATAACCTCGTCCTTATCCATACCGATGAGCGGACGGAAGAGGGGAAGCTCATTGACGACAGCTTCTGTGCAGGCGATTGCCTGCATTGTCTGACTTGCTACCTGACCAACGCTTTCGCCCGTAATAAGAGCGCCGCAACCCTGATCCTTTGCAATTCTCTCTGCACAACGCATCATAAAGCGGCGCATAATAATCGTGAAAAGATCCTCGGGGCAATTGTCCTTGATTTCTTCCTGAATATGAGTAAACGGAACAACGCAAAGAGGGATGTCTCCGCTGTACTTTGAAACCTGACGCAAAAGGGAGTGAACCTTCATTTCGGCACGCTGGCTTGTGTACGGAGGAGAAGCAAAGTGAATCGCATAAAGGCGAAGTCCTCTTTTTGCCATCATCCAAGCCGCAACGGGGCTGTCGATACCGCCCGAAATGAGGATTGCGGCTTGTCCTGCCGAACCGACGGGCATACCTCCCGCACCCTTGTGCTGGTTGCCGTGGATGTAAGCATAGCTATCCCTTACCTCGACATTTACGATAAGATCGGGATTATGCACATCAACCTTAAGATGAGGATAATTTTCGAGTATAAAACCGCCAAGCTCCATACAGATTTGCGGAGAATTGAACGGAAACTTTTTATCTGAACGCTTTGCCTCTACCTTGAAGGTTTTAGCAAAAATAAGCTCATCACGAAGATATTCACAAGCGGCGGGAAGTATTGCATCCATATCTTTTTCAACTGCCGCGCAACGGGATAATCCTGCAATGCCGAAGATTTTTTTCAGTCTGCGGAAAGCTTCGTCGAGGTCAACTCTTTCGTCGATAGGCTCAACCATAATTGTTGACTGCGACTGAACATAACGGATTTTTCCGAGGTCGTGAAGTCTGTGCTTCATATTTTTAACAAGCTGATTTTCAAAAGTATGACGGTTAAGACCCTTGAGGGCAAGCTCACCGTTTTTTAAAAGGATAA
This sequence comes from Clostridia bacterium, assembly GCA_017942105.1. Taxonomy (GTDB): domain Bacteria; phylum Bacillota; class Clostridia; order Oscillospirales; family Acutalibacteraceae; genus CAG-488. The sequence continues at coordinate 48,487 of JAGAVE010000094.1, forward strand.
TTTCTTTCATTTTTAACGAAACCTCTGGTTATTTTATCTTTCTCATTGTTTTTTGTGCGTTTGCAATACCGTAAAGAAGATAGTCAATCTCTTCTTTGGTTGTAAATCTTGAAATGCTGATTCTCAGTGCAGAGTTAATTCTGTCATCGTTGAGATTCATCGCGGAAAGCACGCGGCTCTTGTGTCCCTTAGAGCAGGCGGAGCCGCTTGAGACATAGATGCCCATTTCCGAAAGGTAGTTGAGCATAACCTCGGAAGGAATGCCAAGCACTGAAATATTTGTGATATAAGGCAGTGCGTTGGCAGGTGAATTTATTTTAATGTTTTCCATTGCGGAAATATTTTTAACAAAGTAATCGCGCAAAGCAGTTGCGTGCTCAAGGCCGCGATTGTAATCAGGAAGAGCTTTTGCGGCGGCGGCAAAGCCGGCAATGTTTGGCAGAGGCTCTGTGCCGGGGCGGAATTTACTCTCTTGAAGTCCGCCTAAAGAGTGGGGTGCGAGACGGGTTCCTTTTTTTAC
>JAGAVE010000095.1 GCA_017942105.1 Clostridia bacterium
GTCTGCGCAATATGTATCGCCTGTGTAGCCGTCTTCATACTCTGTTGCAGGCTTTGCATCTCTGATCTCTGTTTTACCTGTATGGTTTTCAGGATCTACATCTGCGAGTTCTTTTCCGCATTCGTCGCAAGTTGACGGTGTTACGCAATCAGGCGTATTGCCCTTATGCTCATCAACATCAATCTTATCGCCACATTCGCATTCGTGCCAATGTTCATCCTCGTCTGATGACCATTCGTCACTGTGATCATGTTCGTGAGTTGCAGGAATTACTTTGCCTTCTTCAAGAAGTTCGCCACAGTCTGCGCAATATGTATCGCCTGTGTAGCCGTCTTCATACTCTGTTGCAGGCTTTGCATCTCTGATCTCTGTTTTACCTGTATGGTTTTCAGGATCTACCTTAGAAAGTTCTTTTCCGCATTCGTCGCAAGTTGACGGTGTTACGCAATCGGGCGTATTGCCCTTATGCTCATCAACATCAATCTTATCGCCACATTCGCATTCGTGCCAATGCTCATCCTCATCTGATGACCATTCGTCACTGTGATCGTGTTCGTGGGGAAGTTCTTTTGAAACCTCGATTTTGTAGAGGAAGAATGACTGCTGACCTTCCTTCTGCGGTTCAGCAACTGCGAAATGGAATGTTATAACATCGCCATTCTCAAGTGTAATCTGATGACCGTCATCAGGAATAGCCGGTCCTGTGTATGCATTAACTTTGTTAACCAGAGTTTTACCTTCGCCCCAGTTGTAACGATTATCCGTAAGGTCGTATATGGCATAAGGTATAGAAGAGTCCTTCTTCAGGCTATCAAGAACATAGCCGCCATTACCGTCTGAAACAAAAAGATCCGTAAAGCAATGAACAAACAGAATCTTGAGCTTTTGTGATATATCAGTGTTGTCATTATTATTCTTTGCAACACTTGTATCAGTCATCGTAAAGCTGTCACCGTTTGATGCCTCAGCTTTAGCTGCATCAATACAGAAGCCTCTGTAGCCGTTTGAAAACGGAACATCCGTAAAACCTGAGCCCAAGGCGGTAAGCCCCTCCGCAGCAGAATTCACGGTTGCAAATGTCAATAACAATAATACCGCAATCGCAATGACAAATATTTTCCTTTTCATAAAACATCCTCCTTTCTCAAAAATTTTAAAACACAATGAAGTGCTTTTGCACCTATAAGTTTAGCCCTTATTGTCACTTTTGTCAAGTGAAATAAGGGCTTTGTTGAAAATTTTTATTCATTTGTCACAAAATGTAATATTCTTGCAACAATTAGTTATCATTTAACAAAGGAGTTCAATCCCGTTTTTAATTCATTTGTCGATTCTCCACAAGTAAACATTGCAGTCACTTCGTCCGGAATTTCAATATTCACCGCGACATTGCCGTTTTCTCTTTTCCATTCAACGGAAATCTTACCCTTTGGCGTCGTGATATGACCTTTTGCAAAGTCGAGACACTCAGCAAAGACAGGGTCAATTACGACTTTATCATAACCAACCGAATCATCTGTCTGCCTGATTCCGAGAATATCCCTGAAAAGATAAACCGTACTTGCACCGAACATAGGATGGGAGTGAGACGACTCTGCGTTCCAGTTTTCCCAAATAGTCGATGCTCCTGCTTTTCTCATTGTTTCGAATGAAACTGTGTTTTTATTTGCAAGAAGCTTCGTCGCAAGCTCACCGTTTCCCGATGCGAAAAGAACATTAAGAAGGCTTAATGTACCGAATATGCCCGTATCAAACTGCTGAAGAGCCGAATACTTGTTTACAAGATTCTCAATCGTTCTTTCATCACCTGCACCGCATTCAGCCGCAAACGCATCCGCTCCCTGAAGGCAGGAGATAAAGCTTCCGTCACCGTCAGCATATGCGGCTTTCACCGCCTGAGTATGCTCGGCTATCATCGCCTCGTATGCAGTAGAATCAACGCCAAGCGCTTTACAAAGATAAACCAGCATTTTAAGCTGAGAGATATACAGCGTCGTATTGACAAACGGTTCGGGAATTGCAACCCTTTCAGGCGTACACCAATCACCAAGGCACCAGCCGTCCTTTTCTTCTCGGACGATAAGACCGTTTTCGCAACGGCTCTCCATATACTCTACAAACTTTGCCATATTAGGATAAACATCCTTCAGCGCCTGAATGTCACCGTAGTGACGGTAAAAATGGTAGGGAACGACTATTATAGCTCCGCCCCAGCCTGCAGGGCCACCGCCACCGCCGCCGAACGGAGCAGTGTGCTGAACATGACCTGTCTGCCTGTCCTGACAGTCTTTGATATCTTCAATCCATTTCCTATACATTGCTTCGGCATCAAATTCCGTCATAACAGCGTTGCAGGTAAGCATTCCGTCGCCCGTATATCCGAGGCGTTCTCTGTGCGGACAGTCTGATGGAATACAGCCGTGGGTATTGCCGAGCTGAGTATTGATAAACGCTTTGTAAAACCAATTGAGAGTTTCGTCACTGCATTCAAACGAGGAAGTTACATCCATATCCGTATGGATAACGCGAACCTCTGCGACCTCACAATTATTGCTGACGGCAAAATACTGAAAACCATGCCAGGTAAAGTAAGGATGATAAAGCTCGCCCGATGCATCAGTTATTGCAAAATAGCGCTGCCTCTGCTCGCCGTAGCCAACGGATGTGTTATCTATATCGAGGTTTTCATCAATCTCCTCTGCACATTCATACCAGAGATGCTCACCCGAAGAATTACAACGAAGAACAGGATATCCCGTTATGTTTCTTTCAACTTTATACACATTGTATGTATCAGCTTTTTTAACAAGCTTCGGAGCAAGCGTTTCAACAACCTTATCCGAAGGGCAGGTCTGAATCATATATTCGCTCAACGGAGGCGTTACGATATCAGGCTTTGCCCATCCGTACTTTTGTGCATCAACCGTATTCCACAACCTGTCAAATCTTGAATAATCGTGATTTTCTCCGTGAAAAAGATTTGACTTTACAAAAAATCCTCTTTTGTAAAGAGTGTTTTTATCAGATACGAGCTGAGTTCCGTCTTCAAAATCGATTTTATAGCAAAGCTTTATTTTGCCGTAGCTTACATCACCTTCGCCTTTTCTTAAAAGCTGATGGTAAAATCCGCCGCCGACCATCACACCGATAACATTCGTGCCTTCGCAAAGATACTTTGTTATATCGTATTTCATCGCATGAATTCTATGCGAAAAGATATCGTTAAGCGGATAAGAAAGCACCATATCGGGACGGTTATGATAATCCGTATATGCAGGGGCAAATTCATCATCGCTAACCCTCTGCCCGTTAACATACAAAATAAAATAACCCAATCCGCAGATTGTTATCTCTGCAGACTGAGCCTTGTCATTTATAAATTCAGCACGAAAAAGCGCCGCATCCGCATCGCTCTTCGGGCATATCCATCTTGCGTCTGAAAAAAGTTCTTTATGTGTCATAGTATCGCCTCCGAAAAGATGATACTACATTAAGAGATTTTTTACAACACAAAATTACAATTCTTCAACAGATACTATTCCTTCAGCCGCCGAAATCGCCGTCATAATCTTATCGTGCGAAACTTTTTTGGGAAGCTGAAGCTGAAAAATTGCGCAGGCATTGTTACCTGACTTGGTTATTTCAAGGTCGATGATGACGATACGGTAACTTTTTATGAGCCTGATAACATTATCAAGATTTTCATTATCTTCATACTCAACATAAATATTCAGATTTCGTGAATTAACGAGAACCCAATATTCGAACTTAACAAAGAAAATCTCAGCAACAACAATAACAAATGTTGCAATAACTGCAGCTTCGTAATATCCTGCACCGATTGAGAGACCGATGATGGCACAAGTCCAAAGACCTGCCGCTGTCGTAAGACCCTTTACTTGGCGGCGTTTCGTTACGATGATTGCGCCGGCACCGATGAAACCGATACCCGCAACAACCTGAGCGCCTAGCCTGCCGATATCCGTATAAAGATTCAGGTCATAGAACAAAAACTGGCTCGTAAGAGTTGTCATAGATGCACCGAGACAGATAAGGATATGCGTACGAAAGCCTGCGGGACGGCGTTTATGCTCTCGTTCAATGCCGATTATGCCGCCGCATAAAACAGCCAGGAAAAGACGGAACAGTACAGAAACTGTCGTTACATCTCTTAAAACATCAAGAAAACCAAGCATTCTTCACCCTCCCTTATATTTCGTCAACCAAAGTGACATAACTCAACTTTGAGATTTTTGACATAACATGAGAATGAGTTTCACCCTTAGGAAGCCCCATTGATATAACAGCACCTATAACAACACCGTTTGACTGCTTCTCTCTTTGAGTATCAACATCAAAAATCTGAATATTCAGGGCCTTTATCGTGCTGATGATTTCGCCAAGGTTATCCATTCGGTCAAACTCAACATAAAGATCCATATTTCTTGCATTAGCAATTACCCACGCTCCAAGCTTATTAAAAATCGTAGTTGTTATAAGAATAAGAAGGAAACCGAAAACGGCACATTCATAAAATCCCGAGCCGATTGCAAGACCCATACAGGCAGAAGCCCACAAGCCCGCCGCAGTAGTAAGTCCTTTTACCTCCTGACGGCCGGTAACAATAATCGTTCCCGCACCAAGGAAACCGATTCCGTTAATAACCTGAGCGCCGAAACGGGAGACATCCGTTTTTATTCCGACACTTTCAGCTATATCCGCCCAAAGACCTGAAAGAAGATTTGCTTCGTATTGGCTGAGTATCATCGTTAATGCGGCACCAAGGCAAACTATCATATAAGTACGGCTGCCTGCGGCACGATGCTTCTGACCTCTTTCAAGACCGATGAGACCGCCGAAAAAAACAGCCATAATAATTTTCATTATCAACGCCGGCATCGTCACCAGACGAAACGGATCCAACCACGGAATGAGAGAATACATTGCCAAACCTCCTTCATTATCCCATAATATGCCAACGGACGTGATTGTATGTTCACGCCCGCTGAGTTATAATGATAAACAATAACATAATTTTCAATATTTGTCAAGATTAGTTGTTGATTTTTAATATAAAAAAAGAAAAAATAATTTTGGGTGATATAATGTTTGAGAAAAACAGTAAGCTGTACCGCAAAACTGACGAGACCGTTCCAGGCCAGCCTGAGACTTGCGATGAAATTCTTCACAAATACGGCACATACAACATCCAGCCAACGGCTGACAGCGATAACAGCTATCCAAAAATCTCTCACGGTCTTCCGAAAAGCAGAGAGAAAAAGAATTATAAAGGTTTTGACAAAAAAGAAGAGAGCTGAGTCAATCAGTTCTCTTCATCTTTCGCGCAAATATATCTTTTCTTTTTTGGCTGATTATTTTTCGCCTTTCCTGCGTTTCATCCCTGAGGATAACAGCCTCACCGTTTTCAACAGAAACAATATCCCCCTCCCTGATATCGGCAGGGAGTTGTGTTTTTTCGATATTTACCATCGCGCCGTTTTCATCTTCACAAACAGCAAAATCCTCTTCAATTCTGTCTACCGTATATTTCACTGCAATCACTCGCCGTTTTCCATATAATTTTTGATAGCCGCAACCGTCTCTTCACTGATAACATGCTCAATTTTACAAGCATCCTCCGCAGCAACCTCTTTCGAAACACCGAGACGCACAAGCATTTCCGTAAGCATAGTATGCCTCTGATAGATTTTTTCCGCAACATCTCTACCGATTTCCGTCAGACTGAGATGACCCTCGCCGTTGACGATAACATATCCTCCGTTCTTCAGAAGACCGATCGCTCGGCTTACACTCGGCTTTGAATACCCCATATATTCGCAGACATCTATTGAACGCACCGCGCTGCTCTTTTTAGTTAAAACATATATAGATTCAAGATACATTTCGCCTGATTCCTGCAAATGCATAACTACACCTCCCGGTTGCAAATATGATATCACAAAAGCCATCAGTTTTCAAGGGATATAACTCCATTGTTTGTTAAAAGTGACAATTTGATTTTTTCGACACGGCAAATATACCGTAACGGGATATATTACAACATTTTGTTCGTTCAAAGCGTTTTAAACTGCATTTTGTGGAAAAAGCAAAACGCTTTTCTTTCAATTCGCATTATTCGACAAAAATCAGCTTAATATTTCCTTTTTCGCAAAACATAAATTTGCAACAATCTCCTTCGCTGAATTTATGTTTTTCGACAATGTTTTTCAACTTTCGTTTTTCTTTGCAATCAGCCTTCGTCAAACTGACAGAAAAACACAAACCATATTGACTTTTCTCTGTTGACGGTGTATTATATCAAAGCGATGTGAATTTAATTCACGCAGATAGAAGGTTGATTATGAAAGCAGTATATTCAATTTCAAAAGGGGCTCTTACTCTCGACGACGGGAGCTTTATCCTCACCTATGGCATAGACGCAACGGACAAGGAAAGCGGAGAAAAGATTTCTTCGTTTGACGATGTTTCGGTTAACAAAAGCGTTACCGAAAGGATAATATCTATCCTCAACTCCTGCGAGGTTGAGATATGCCATTTCAAGGATGTTATAACAGATGAACTCAACAGATAAAAAGGATTGGTTACACTCAGCAACCAATCCTTTGATTTTATCTCTTAACTTTTTCTTTCTTTGTCTGCTTTGTTTCCGCCTTATTTTCCTGAGCAATCTGCTTGTTGACATCGTTTTCACCCTTATGGTGGAACGGGAAGAATTTAAGGATAAGCCAACCTGCAACCGCACCTATGGCGTTAAGAACGGTATCGCCCATCGTATCCATAATCGGCCAGCGCTCCGGATATATCGGATCAAAGAGAGTTGCTTCCTTTGCCGTACCCTTTGCAAGTTCGTAGCTCCAGTGCTGAGCATCGCCTATCGCACCTGTTGCAGGATTACACATAAACTGGTCAGCAAAGAATTCAAAAAGCTCCCAAGCAGTTGAAACAAACAGTGCAAATCCGAATGAAGCGAATACCACGATTGCAACAGAGCTCTCTTTTTTGTCTCTCTTCTGCATTGCAACTATAGCTTCATAGCCGATGAGAACAGCGAGTCCGCTGTTGAAAAGATGCATTCCCGAATCCCACCAACGCAGGTCATAGTAGAAATTAAGGAACTTGCCGCCGAATGAACCGCAGAAAGCCATAAAAGTAATAAGAAGCTGAATATATGACGGAACATTTCGGAAGAGTGTCTTTTTTGGAAACATCATCATAATTTCCCACGCAAACATAGCCGCAAGGTTTGCGAGAACCTGAGTGACATCCGCCATCTCTCTTGTACCGTTTGAAACACCGATTATACTTGCGATAAGAGCATAAATCATAAGACCGCGGAAAATCCACCAGACTATGATTTCCCATGTTTTACAATTTTCTTTGACGCGGACAAAATAATCCTTCGCCATACGAGAAACATTTTCTTTCATTTTTACCCATCCTCATTTTTAATTTTCATTTCCTATAGATAATAAAGTAAAAGTCGTATTTTGTCAAGATAGAAATACTGACAAAAAACAGGCAGCCGGAGCCACCTGTTTCAAGTTTAATTTATTCAGTTCTTTTTCTTTTTAAGAGCAACAATTACAATTGCGATAATCGCAACTATAACCACCGCCGCAACAGCAATGATGACAATTGTCATTGTGTTGTCATCGTTTTTATTTTCCTTTTTCTCTTCATTAGCTGCCTTGGTTGTTGTTTCTCCGCTTGCGGTATTGTTTGTCGGTTCATTTTTTGCACCAGGTTCAATCACAACGATCGTACCGTCTTTACAAGAAATCTTAAGTTCATGAAGAGGATATTCTGTTCCCTCATAGCCCAATAAATAGTCCGGAGCGATTGAATTCCACTGTGCCTTAGTGCCATTAAAAACAATTTCACTAACATCCGTATGATTAATAAAAGCCGGAGAAAGACCTCCTGTTACCGTAGCAGGAACTGTTATCTTTGTGAGACTGAAGCATCCCTGGAAAGAAACCCCTGAGATATCGGTAATACCGTCAGCGATAACTATTGATTTAAGAGTAGCTATTGCAGGAGTCGCAGTTGATTCATCAAACTGATCCCAAGTCTTGTCAAACGATACTACACCCGTACCTTCAATTCTGAGCTCACCTGTTGCTTTGTTGAATGACCAAGTTGCGCTTTCGCCGCACTTGCCGCTTGTTACCAACTCTGCTGCGAATGACATCGGCATGCAGAGGATTGCAACAGTAACAGCCATTATAACTGCTACAATTGCTTTGATTGCTTTGCTTTTCATAATTATACATCCTTTCACTTTTGTGCAAAAATACTTTGCTTTGCTAATTATAGGTCAATTTCACCCTAATGTCAATAGGTCAATTTGACATAATAATAATTGAGGTGAAAAATATGTCTGACTCAAGATTAAAAGAATTACGAAAAGAAAGAGGATACACTCAGGTAAAAATGCAACTTTTAACAGGTATAGACCAAAGTGATTATTCAAAAATCGAAAAAGGCAAGCGATATTATACATTTGAGCAATGCAAAAAGATTGCAACTGCACTTGGTACAAGCATGGACTATCTCGCCGGTCTGACCGATGTTGTTGAACCGTATCCGAGAAACAACAACAATAATCAAACGGAATAAATTGCATAAAAAAAGAGCCAACCCTTTAGGGTCGTACCCTAAAGGACAGTCTTATGTAGGATACGGTGTAACCCGTGAGGGTTGCACCGTTTTCCTTTGTTTCAAGCGGATTTTAGCGGTTTTTTTCGTATTTCTTCCATTGCTGCAATCAGTTCCTTTTCTGTTGGAATATTGATAATTCCCACTGCTGTAAAAGAAATATCAATTGGAACGTGCTTTGTCCCGCTTTCATCCTTTTCGCTATTGTGAATATCTATCCGCTTAATCAAAGTGTTTACAATCGTGGGTGTTAATTCTTTTAAGTCAGTACACTCACGGATTGCTTCGAGGAAAACCTTCAAATCAATCTTTTCCTGTTCGGCTTTTCTGACTGCCTGCTCGTCGTGTTCAACTGCGCAGATCAGTTCTTTTTGCTCTTTTTCATAATTGGCAGACATACGGTAGAAGCGTTCGTCCGAAATCTTACCGAGCACATTATCTTCATAAATGCGTTCAATAAGCATATCGAGTTCTTTAATGCGCCGCTTGGATTTCTCAATGTTTTGCTTCATACTACGGATTGCCGTTTCTCTGCCGAGAGTGTTTTGCTTTGCAAACAAGTAAAGAAATACCGGCTCAAACTCCTGCACATATTTTGCTACCTTTCGTATGGTATCAAGAACTAATTCCTTGAGAAC
>JAGAVE010000096.1 GCA_017942105.1 Clostridia bacterium
AAATACTGACCAAGCGAGGCTTAGTCAGTATCTACGACTACTACTTAAAAGTAGCACATATTTAATTTTGAATTGAACCGCCCTGTGCCGAACGGCATGCAGGGTGGTGTGAGAGGGCGATTAATTTCGCCCTACTCGATTTTTTATTGCGTTAAATCTGATTGAGAGGAAGTTGCTGTAGGTTCAGATGAAGGTAATGTATTTTCCTGAGGCGGTTCAGAATTCACCATCACTGTTGAGTATCGAGTGACAACTGTTCCTGCAGGAGGAGAGGTAGAGGTTACAATGTAATTGTCCTTACTTTGATTGAATCCGATAGTTACATAGAAGAGTTCTTTTGATAAAATATCTTTTGCCTTGTCAACTGTCATTCCGACAACATCAGGAACAACATAAGTTTCTAATGTTGTTGTAGTATTACTCGAAGTTGATGAAGGGATAATAACCTGAGGCATACGCGTTGTTGTGGTTTCGGTTGCATCGTCAAGCTTGTCGTTCAAGATGTCGCTTTGTTCTTGCATAGACGAAATGCTTGATTCAAGATTATTTTTATGATCATAAGTGTTCGGCTCGATATTCTCCTGACTGTAAGCACTTTTTTCGTTAACTTCATTTGATGTTGTACAACCGGAGAGAGTAAAAACAATAATTAAAGATAAAAATAACAATGTTTTTTTCATCAAAAAACCTCTATTCGTTTAGTTCGAATCCTTTCTCTTTCATAAGAGAGAGGATTTTTCGATAATTTGCTGAATTACTGTTTTTCATTCGTGAATAGCCCGATAGGGATTTAGGTGCGAGGTCAGGGAGGTTTTCACAGATCCATGTGTATTCCACTTTGTTTTGTATTTTTAAAAGTTTCTTTTGTTTTTCCTCTTCATATAGCTTTTTTTGTTCTGCTGTTCTTATATCAACAAAAGGGCGGTTGCTTTCTTTTATATCGCGAATAAGTTCTCCGTCTATATTTAATGCGTGGTAAGCAGAGAAACCTAAAAACACACCACATTCGGGACAATTGACTGATTGTAAATTTTTCGGAAGCATTGAAAATGGAGGAAATCTTTTATCTTTTCCACTTTTTGAAAAAATTCGTCGGTTGTATACAGAACAAAGAGGACAAAGCTTACTGCCAGAAAAATACACTAAGTCGCCCATGCTTTCTTTTAAGTGTGAATTTGGAGTTTTTTCACCATAAAAATGTTTAGGTAATTTTTTTCTCAAAACAGCTTCTTCTGATCGAGCTTGTTCGAATTGTCCATCTTTCTCCAAGTACTTAATATATCTCATGTAGTCTTTCAACAAATATCGATATTTGTTATCGGAAGCAAGCATAATGTCATTAGATTTTTTAAGACAAGCAATCGCAAAATCCATTTTACCATCTTTTTTGAATTGAGTTGCTTTTCTTTGAAGAATGTAGTCTATATTGGGAATTGAAGTATTTACATTCAAGATGCTTTCAATTGTAGGAAACCTATATTTATCTACTTCGTTTGATATCGGAGAATATTCAGGAGATGCAGAAGATGAACTCACTGTTATATCTACTTTTGCGGTTGTAGAAAACAATTGTTTAAGTTTTTGGAAAACGGACATTATATTTTCACCTTATTCTCAATAAAACTCCCTTATAAGCACAAAGGGGATGCCGAGGACACGGCAGTTTTCAAGATCAACGCCTTCGATTGTTTTAGGGATATAATTCGGGTTGATGGGGATAAGCCTCATCCAATCCTCGCCCTTAACATATTCAATCTTCTTAAGAGTAGCACATTCGCCTTCGTACATCACAGCACCGATGTCTCCTGAACGGTTGAGTGTGCTTTGCTTTAATATAAGAACCTTGTCGCCTTCGTGGTAGAGGGGATACATAGAGTCTCCCTTTACCTTAAGAACAAAGAATTCAGACTTGTTTCTTCCTCGAAGATATGATACGGGAACATCGACAGTCTCTCCGGACCAATCCTCAACAGCGATTTCATCGTAACCTGCAGCGATATTGCCGATGACAGGGAATGAAACAACATCGTCTGTGACGGTGGGCGAAGAGAGTGTGATGATGTTGCCATTATATTTATCTATGTTTATTGCAACGCTATAATCATCAATGCTTTCATTAATAAAAACTGAAGGACTAACATTTAGTATTTTTGCGAGTTGTTTGATTTTATCTCTGCCCATATTGGAAATGAAACCCGTTTCCCATTTTTTAACCGTAGATTTACCGACCCCGGTAGCGAGACCGATTTCCTCCAAAGTGAGATCTAACTCTTTTCTTCTTCTCTGAATAAATTCACCTATTGTCAAATTATTCACCTCAATTCATACATATAATAACATCAAAGTTTCAAAAAAGCAACTATTTTTTCGAAAAAGTTTAAAAAGTTTCCAAAAGGGGTTGACAAAACCGAAAAACGGTGCTAAAGTAAAGGTGTCCTAAAGGAAACAATAGGAGGTGAGCCAATGAATATAAATGAGCTTAATTCGGAAATGGGACGGCAGGGGATAACAATTCCGAAGCTTGCCGAGCTTGTAGGAATTGGAAAGAAGGCAATGTATGAGCGCTTCAAGGGTGAAGCGCAGTTCAAACAGAATGAGATTCTGATTATCAAAAAAGTCCTTAAGTTGAGCGATGACAGACTTATGGAAATTTTTTTTAGTGACGAAGTTGCCTAAAGGAAACAAGGAGGCAAAATGGAAAAAGTTGCAATAATCATTCTAATTGTTTTATATGCTCTGCAGGCAGCCTTTGCCGTGGATACTCAGAAACAAATCAATGAGTTAAGAAAAGAGTTGTATTTGCTCAAAAAGAGAAATGATGTATGTTTTGATTTCATCACTGAAAAGACCGATGGTAAAAGTAACTATCCACCAAACGGCAGTAAGTAACTTTTCAAAAAATATGCCTGCTTTTCTTTTCGGTTTTACACCAAAGTACATCAAAGCCTTCTTAGGGAAAAACAGGAAGCCTTCTATCCAAAAAAATGGGCTGAAATTTTCTATTACATTTGCTTTGAATATTCCTTTGGCTTGGAGGAGAGCTTCTCTATCACTTCCTGAAATGAAAATTCTAGCTTCGGAAACTAAACGGCTAACAGATGAACTATATTCTTCAGGAACATTTATCTGTTTCCCGAGAACGATTTCAAGATAGAACTTGGTTCTCAGCAATCGGAATAAATTTCGAACCAACCGATAGGTGAAGATTATTAAAAACAAAACAAGAATTCTTTTCCAAAACATAATTTACAATCCTTTTTGCGAGTTTTTTGCAATTATACCACAACCACCACAAAACTACAACATAGGACAACAGCACCACACCATAGGATTACATAAAGGAGGGTTTGATATGAGTAAAAAAGAGATCACATTCTCATGTCACCTTATAAAGGAGGACGGAACGACGGTAAATTTTTCTGATATTCCTCCGGATGAACTTGTAAAAGTTAAACGGAACTTAGGTCAGAGGATGGCAAATGCAATGTCAGAGTATTATTCACAGCATCCTGACGAATTCGCAGCACTGACCTGAATTAACAAGGATGTTTAAAACATCGGACGAGCCTTATCCTGTGAGTCAGGCTTCGGGAGTGTCTTCTCAAACAAACCGTTCATTTGGGGATGCTGCACACATCCTTTGGTTGACCTCCTTTCAATATATATTTTTTACAAATCGGCTCCCGGGGTCCGATTGGCAGGATAAGGACAAGTATTTTGCAAAAGCAAAAAAATAACCGCCCGAAGCGGCAACTTCGAACGGTCGGGGTACAATTTTCAATTGTGTCAAATAGAAATTGCACTCTTATTTTACAGTAAAAAATCAAAATTGTCAAATAGGAGTTGGAGATGTTACGAGTGAATTTAGAACTTGAAAGAAAAGCTATTGAACGCCTCAAAGCTTTTGAGCCTGAAGACGGATATTATCTTTGTTATTCAGGCGGTAAGGACAGCGATGTTATAAAAATCCTTGCTCATCTTGCAGGTGTTAAATTTGAAGCTGTGCATAATCTGACAACCGTTGATGCACCTGAAACAGTCAATTATATTCGCTCACAATCTGATGTGCGTATTGATTACCCTGAATTGTCTATGTGGCGTTTGATTGAAAAAAAGTTAATGCCTCCAACACGGTTGATGCGTTATTGTTGTTCCGAACTTAAAGAACGAGGCGGTAAGGGCAAAGTTAAAATTACTGGTGTTCGGTGGGATGAATCTAACAACCGTAAAGAAAACAGAGGACTTGTTAATATAATTGGCAAGCCAAAAACAATGTTGCGGTTCGCAGATGAAAACAATGTCAATTATGGTTTAACGAAACAAAACGGCTTGATCTTGAATTATGACGATGATGCGAGCCGTAGAATGGTTGAGCATTGCTATCGCACTACTTCAACTATGGTAAATCCGATAATTGATTGGAAAGACGACGATGTGTGGCAGTTTTTAAGGCACTATGATTGCAGAAGCAATCCGTTGTATTACTGTGGCTTTTGCCGTATCGGATGCATTGGATGTCCTTTATCAGGTTCAAAGAGGATGAAAATAGAATTTGAACTATATCCAAAATACAAAGAAAACTATATCAGAGCTTTTGACAGAATGTTAATCGCTCGTGAAAAAGCAGGGAAACCAACACAATGGCAAAGTGGCGAAGAGGTTTTCTATTTTTGGATACAAGAAAACCCAAATCAGATTACTTTTGACGAATTACTTAATAATAGGAGTTGAAATTCGTATGGTTTATGTGAAAACAACAAACGGAGTGACTTCAGTAATTGACGGAAATAAAATTGAAAAAATTGGTGATGAATATTTCATAACTAAAGATGCCGAATTGATAGGTGTTTTCGATGTTGGTGTCATTCAATTTATTTACAAAACAAGAACGAAGGGAAAAACACATGAATTATGATGATTTTTTAAATACAAAAATATGTGTCGCTGAAGAAAGCGGATTTGATGTTAAAGATGAAGAAATCAGCGAAGCATTAAAACCGCATCAGCGTGAAGCCGTTAAATGGGCTTGCAAAGGCGGTCGCAGAGCGTTGTTTGAAAAGTTCGGTCTTGGCAAGACAATACAAGAACTTGAATATTGCAGACTTGTTTTAAAACATAATGGTGGCCGTGCATTGCTTATATTGCCCCTGGGTGTTCGACAGGAATTTACACACGATGCAGTTGAATTGTTACATATAGATCCTCCGCAATATGTACGAAATAAGAAAGAGATTGAAGAGACATCAGCTGACATTTGCATGACAAATTACGAGCGTGTCAGGGACGGAGATATTGACCCTCAAAAATTTACTTGTGTTTGTCTTGATGAAGCTGCCGTTCTTCGTTCTTTTGGAAGTAAAACATATCAAACTTTTTTACCTAAATTTAAAGGTATCAAATATAAATTGGTAGCAACAGCCACGCCTGATCCAAACGAATATAAAGAGATTATCCACTACGCAGGCTATCTTGAAGTTATGGATACGGGACAAGCATTAACACGATTTTTTAAGCGTGACAGCACAAAAGCTAATAATTTGACCTTATATCCACATAAAGAAGATGAGTTTTGGCTGTGGGTTTCTTCGTGGGCATTATTCTTATCAACTCCGTCAGATTTAGGATTTGATGATGCAGGATACAATTTACCCAAAATGGATATCAGGTACCACAAGTTAAAATCCGATATCGTTCAAACTGTTGACCGAAGAACTGGTCAGTTAGGTATTGAAATGGATGTCGCTCAGGGTCTTGCATCAGCTGCAAAAGAAAAACGAAACAGCCTTGATGCAAGAATTGAAAAAATGAAGGAAATTGTAAACTCAAACCCTGATGACCATTTTATTTTATGGCATGACCTCGAAGATGAACGAAGGGCAATAAAAAAAGCTCTTCCCGAAGCAGTAGAGATTTACGGTACACAAGACCTCGATATCAGAGAAAAGAATGTTATTGATTTTGCAAACGGTAAAATCCGCTTACTTGCAACAAAAAAAGAAATCAGCGGACAAGGTTGCAATTTTCAAAAATACTGCCACCGTGCGATATTTGTCGGCATTGATTACAAGTTTAATGATTTCATTCAGGCAATACATAGAATTTATCGTTTTTTGCAGACCAAACAAGTAATCATTGACATCATTTACACCGAGAATGAGAAAAGCGTACTTGATGAGCTTCTTGCAAAATGGCAACGCTTTGAATATCAATCAAAAAAGATGTCCGAGCTTGTAAGAAAAAACGGCATCAGCACTAAAACAATTATCGAAAAAATGCAGAGAAGCAAAGGAGTTGAGAGGGTGCAGGTTAAAGGTGCTAATTATACGGCAGTGCTTAACGATTGTGTTATAGAGACACAGAGAATGGAAAGTGATTCGGTTGATTTGATACATACCTCTATCCCTTTTTCAAATCATTATGAGTATACACCGAGCTACAACGATTTCGGTCACAATTCGGGCAACGAAACATTCTTTGAACAGATGGATTATTTAACACCAGAGTTATTGAGAATCCTTAAGCCGGGCAGAGTGGCGGCAATTCATGTTAAAAATCGTGTGATGTTCGGTAATGCAACAGGTGACGGAATGCCGACAATCGACCCATTCCGTGAAATGACAGTATTTCACTATATTAAACATGGATTCAAGTATATGGGTGAAATTGTAGTTTTGACTGATGTTGTCAGGGAGAATAATCAGACTTATCGGCTCGGATGGACTGAGCAATGCAAAGACGGAACAAAAATGGGAGTTGGTTGTCCTGAATATGTATTGCTGTTCAGAAAGTTGCCGACAGACAAAACAAAAGCATATGCTGATAAGCCTGTTGTAAAAACCAAAGAAGAATACTCAAGAGCACAATGGCAACTTGATGCTCATTCTTTCTATCGTTCATCAGGTGACAGATTGTTAAGCAAGGATGAAATTATCAAGATGCCGATAGATAAACTTCAGAAAGTATACAAACAATATTCGGTATCGAATATCTATGATTTTTCAAGCCATGTTGAAATGACAAATCAACTCGACAAAGAAGGTCGTTTACCGGCAACCTTTATGATTATGCAACCTGCTTCTTGGTCTGACTTTATATGGGACGATATTAACAGAATGAGAACGCTCAATACTACGCAAAGTCAGCGGAATCAGAATCTCCATGTTTGTCCTTTACAGTTGGATATTGTGGAAAGAATAATCAACCGTTATTCAAATGAAGGTGAGCTTGTGTTGGATCCTTTTGGCGGTCTTATGACAGTACCGTTAACGGCGATAAAAATGAATCGCAAAGGATACGGAATTGAGCTTAACGCTGATTATTTCCGTGACGGTGTCGGTTATCTCAAACAGTTTGAAGAGCAACAAGAACAGCTTAGTCTATTTGATTTTTTTAAGGAGACTTGACCATGGAATTTTATATGTACACCGGGATATTCGGGTTTTTCTTTGGTATAGCATTATTCGCTATGATAATGAAATTCGCTGAGGTGGTCTGTGAAAATCACAGATTCAGGAAGGAAAACGAGGTTCTTGAAAAGGACAACCTTCAGCTTGCGAGAAACAACAAAGCACTCAGGGAGTTACTCGATAAATAACAAGTTTTCCGCCTCGTTTCCAAGCACCGGTTAAGTGAAAAATCCTACTGATCCATTAACCAATTTTCATTTTTATGCAAAAACAATTTAATAATATTCGACTGAAATAATGTTTTAAAGAAAGGAGGCATTACTCTCTCTTATTTCTTGATAAACAACCGGTGTTTGCGAACGGGGCGGAGTCTTGAAGCAATAAGTAAGAGGGAATAGTGAAGAAGTGAGATGAACATAATTGAGCAGGAAAACCTTTACCAAAAAAGAAAAATACACGATGTTACCTTTATGTTCAAGCATCCCGACGAGTGGGGATATTTCACCAATCTTCATCACCCGACCGTCAGAGAAGAATTCGAAAGCTTCAGAAAGGGACGGCATATTCCGTATTTTGCACCGCTTTCCGATGACGAAAGACATGAATTCGACTGCATTATGATGAACAAATACAAAAAGGAATGGACCCGATGGCAGAAATCCTTCCTGAAAAACATAGGAGGTAAAAATGCAAGAAAAACGATTATTTCCGCGCCCGACGGATTGGAAAACTGCGCAGCTGATTCAGCGTGACGAAGCTTATGTTGTTCAGTCGGAATATAACGAACAGACGAAATCTTTTGAAAGTGAAAGAGTCGTTGATATTAAAACGAACAAATGCCCTCAGCTTCAGGCCTTTATTCTTTATTGCGAGATCTTTTGTGAAGCAATATGCAAGAGGCTCAGAAAAAGGGAAGATTATGCTGAGTGGCTTGAAGAAAATAAAATCGAACAGGAGGATAACAATGATCGACACAAACGAATATGAAACAGCGCTCTTTGCAATGTGCCGACAGAGAATTATTTATCTCGGCTGTGCAAGAGGAAAAAGCGAGGAAGAAGTAAACATTGAGGCATACAGACAGATGCAGATGCTACTGAGTGAAGAGGATTTTTCCGAAGCAGCACAGCAGCTTGCAAGAGCTAAGATGATGACGGAGGTGTACGGATGACACGAGAATTACCATGTCCGAGCTGCGGTCAGCTCGTGATGTGCAGAGTTTCTGCAGATAAGGAACTGTCAGAACAGGAAGAAAAGGAACTAGCACTTTCTGTGTGTAGCTGTCCTGCAGGTAAAAGGCGAAGAGCTGAACAGGCACAGATTGCGGAAGCTCAGGACAATATCAATATGCTTTGCGGTGAGGGTGCCGAAGAAAACAACATGACACCGATTGAAAATCAGGATGTACATAACATCTTGAATAAAGGTGCCGAGCTTGTTGCAAAGGGAGAAATATTCGACCTGACTATGAAGGTGTCAGGTGGAGGTACTGTTAAAATCAGCACAGGTCCGAAAGGACAAATCAAGGTGAAAAGAACTGTCGGATTTTCCGAACAGCTTGAAGCGAATCAGAAAATTTAACTCAAAACAGCAAACGATTTCAAATATCCAAAACAGAAAAAAGAGGGGCAAGTTCAGGACTTGTCCCTCAAAACATAAGGAAAAAAACGCAAACGGACGGCAGAGTCCGTTAAGAGGAAGTATGGGGTATTAAGTTATTGACCAACTTCAAAAGGAAGAAAAAGCAAAAATTCTGAAAGGAGAAGCCATGAGAAGTTTAATGAGAGAGTGCCGGCATTGTTCGGGCGACTATATGGAAATCGATATTTACCCGGTGCGGAAAATATCGAAGTCTCGCAAAGCAAAATACAAGCCGAGCTCAGAAACTCAGAAAAAACTCAATCAGAAGAATGCGGCTCGTAGGCTCACATGGCTTATCCAGGAAAACTTCGGAACAAATGATTATTATATCGGCCTGAATTATCCTGCCGAATATGATGTTAACCTTGCCGAGGCGGACAAGCTTCTTAAAAACTGGTTAAGAAGAATTAAGCGCAAGTATCAGAAAGCAGGCTTCGAATTCAAATACATAACAACAACTGAAATCGGAGATAAGAAGCATCGTCCGCATCACCATATTATATGCTCGGGAGAGCTGGGTGCAAGCATTATGCGTCAGGAATGGGACAAGCAGTTTGAAGCTTATAAGAAAAAGCCGTCAACGAGCTTCTCTCACGCAAAGCACCTGCAGTTTACAAGAACAGGTCTTGCAGGAATTGCATTTTATACCTGCAAGGATCCTTCGCTTGCTTACCGTTCGTATAATTGTTCGAAGAATCTCCGTCGCCCTGAAGCTGAGAATCGTGACGGAAGAATCAGCGGTAAAAAGCTTCAGGAGCTTCGTTCCGATTGCTTCAATGCTGAGGAGTTTGAAAAGCTTTATCCCGGTTATGAGTTTGTCGATGCTGACCCTTATTGGGATTTGTACGGAATTGATGAAAACGGTGAAGCTGAAAAAATCGAAATGCCGCATATAACTATACGGATGTTCCGAAGAGATAGTAAGTACATATTGCGTGATAGAGATCGCTTGTAAAGGAGAAAATGATGAGATATAAAATAACGATCATTGTTGAGCCTGATCCGAAGGCTGAGTTTATCGGCATAAAAGAAGATATCGTTACACATTGCGAAAGGTTTGGAGATATCAAAAAAGTAACCGTTGAGCCGATCAAAACGGAACAGATGAAAATGAAATGGTAGGTGATACGGAATGAATTTGATTGCAAAATGTAACTGTTGTGTTTGTGAGAGTGTTTGTAAGTACAAACCTATGTATCAAGCCAGAGTAGAAACCATTCTTAACACAATAATTGATAATAAAAACGGCGGTTTTTTTATATTAAAAGATTGCCCTCATATTGAAGTAAGTATTAAGTGTCCGCATATGGTTACTGCGACTGCACAAAGAAATAGGGAGTGACAACAATGCAGAATAATACAGTTATTTTCGATAAACCGTATTCAGCAGACAAAATTGCAGAGGGCAGAGCGATACAATGGGCGGTTGTTAGTGGAGCTTGTAACAAGTGCGATTACTTGAGGCGGTGCGAAAGTGATGTGTTTTTTCAGTTTCCGCAAAATGCCGCTTGTATGATAAAGAAAAATGAAATTTTAAGGAGTGACAACAATGCCGAATAGTTTCAGTGATTTTCTTACGAGCTATACGATGATAAACATTCTCATAGTTGCGGAGAGATCATTTCTTCTTTTGTTAGGTGCGACATCCATAAAAATTGCAGTTGAGAGCTTTAAGGCAAGAAAACATTTCCTTTTTGGTCTTTCTCTCATCGTTTCTATTGTTTATATCATCAGAATCTTATTACTTTGTGTTCAGATAAATATATCTTTATAAGGAGGAATAACGAGCTTGCAGAATAAATATAAAATGCCGGCTGATGTCAGACGGACGGTGATATCCATAGTGCAGGGGTACGAACGGCGAAAGATTCAGCTTCGCCGTGATGAAGAGGATATTCTTTCCCTCGGCAACGGTAAGTTTGAAACAGTGACGGGTGACGACGGCAAAGAGACCGAGCGCGCCTTTATGCCATCGGGCAAGGGTGGCAAGTCTTCTGCAGTTGAAAATCAGGCTATGAGGCTGTTGAGTTTACATAATTCTATTGATTACAGATGCAATAAAGCAATCGATGAAGCTCTTGATTCTCTCCCTCTCTCTTCTTATAACCCCGAGCTTGCTGATAAGGTCAGGGAGAAGATACTGCTGTCATGTCAAATTGGCAGGCGGTTCATTTTTGCTCGTTCGGGAATTGTCGGAATAGAAAGAAGCAGATTCTATCAGTTGCGCTCGTTTTTTCTTCTTTCGGTGGCCAAAAAGATTGGTTTACTGTAAAAGAGTGGACGGTGCAACGAAAAGCGGTGCTAAAATATATACAATACATTTTTGGGGGATACAATGAAAACTCTCGAAGAACTGGCAGAGGAATACCTTGAAACTGCCGAAAGTCTTAAAAAGAAAATCAACGAATTAAAGCGGCGTGATCCGGGAATAAACCCTGCTGCAATTCATAAAACGATTGATACATACGAGCAGATGTATAGCGAAGCGATTATGAATTATCACAGATTGAAAAATTATTACAAGAAATACCCCCTTCCGAGCTTGCAATTTTGCAGGCTCCTTTTTTATATAAATATTTAAAAACTACTTATTTTTAGGCAAAAGAGGTGAGTGTATGAGTAAAACGGCACAAAATGGCACACATTCGGGGCTGAACAAGAAGATGATAAAAGTCGCTGAAATGCTTGCAAATCCTGACTTTCAGGCTTCAAAAACTGAAATACTTGAAAAGGCAGGTGTGCCACGCTCAACTTTTTATCGTTGGCTTCGTGAAAATCAGGAATTTACGGACTATATTGCCGAGCTCGTTGAAAAATACACAGACGGCGAATTAGCAACAGTTTGGAAAGCACTTACGGGCAAATGTCAAAGTGGAGATGTGTCTGCAATAAAGCTGTATTTTGAACTCAAAGGCAAATATAAAGTGAGTGTTGATTTTGATACATCACCGAAGCTTGCAGAGATACTTGATCAAATCGGCGGTGAGGGACTTGAAGAGTAAGTTTCCACTGTCAGAAAAGTATATTGATTTTATAAATACCGTCAATGTGTCCGCTGAATTTCTTGAAGGTACGACCGCATCCGGCAAGACAACTGTCGGCGCAGGTGTTAAGTTTATGAGAATGGTGTCAGCAAGTCCTAAAAAGCTGCACCTGATAGCTGCTAAAACCGTAGGTAAGGCCGAAGAAACAATAATTCAGCAGGACAACGGTATACTTGATCTGCATAATAACGCAAAGTATTACGGCAATGGTGACAAGGATTATACATTGGCACATATCAAGTTTGAGGATAAGATAATCTACATTCTTGGTTACGATAAGCGTGATAAATGGGAAATGGTGCTCGGTGCGCAGTTCGGTTGCGTTTATATTGATGAAGTTAACACGGCGAATATTGAGTTCGTGAGAGAAATCTCAACACGAAATGATTATCTTCTTGCAACATTGAATCCTGATGACCCGAGCTTGCCTGTTTACAAGGAGTTTATCAACCGTTCCCGTCCGTTTAAAAAATATCTTAAAGATATTCCTAACGAAATCTTAAATGAACTCAAGGAAGAGCCTGTACCGAATTGGCGGTATTGGTTCTTTTCTTTTGCAGATAATCTGAGCCTTACGCCCGAGATGATTGAAAAGAAAAAAGCTTCTGCACCGAAAGGTACAAAGCTTTTTAAAAATAAGATTCAGGGGTTACGAGGACGGGCGACGGGTCTTGTATTCAGCAATTTTGATTATGCAACTCATGTTGTTTCAAAAGAGAAGCTGCAAAAGGATGTAAAAGAAGGAGAAGTGCGTTTTATTATGTACTCTGCAGGGCTTGATACAGCTTATTCAAGCAAATCGTCGGACACCATCTCGATGGAGTTTCAGGGAATAACCGATGAAAGGAAGCTGATCGTGCTCGATGAAAGAGTATACAATAACGCTGAACTGCAGACACCGATCGCTCCTTCGGATACAGCAAAGAACTTTGTTGATTTTCTTGAAAGAAACCGTGCGGAGTGGGGTCTTGCGAGAAATGTTTTTGTTGATAGTGCAGATCAGGCGACTATGCAGGAGCTTAACAAATACAAGCGGCAACACCCTAATGTGTATATTTTCAATAACGCATACAAAAAGCTGAAAATCATTGACAGAATAAATCTTCAGCTTGGTTGGCTTCATACCGGGCATTATCTTGTTTCAGACAGTTGCAAGGAGCATATCCGCGAGCTTGAAAATTATGCGTGGAAAGATGATAAAGATAATGAGCCTGAGGATGCAAACGACCATACAATAAATGCTTCGCAGTACGGGTGGATCCCGTATGCTTCAAAAATAGGAACAGAGGAGAGAAGACATGAGTCTGAATGACAAAGTGAGAGAAAAGTTAAGAAATTATCTTGGCATAACAGAGCCGAACGGTTTGAGTATAAATATTGAGCAGCTTCTTGATTTTGAAGCAGAAACCTTTAAAAACAAACTCTGGATGAGGGGTGAAGGTAACGAGCTTGAAGAATTTTACAGCTCGGTTGATGCTCTTCGTGCAGATAAGCATTTCTGGGGAGCAAAACCATCAAACGGCGCAAAGCTCCGAAAGATTCATACAGGTCTGCCAAGTCTGATCGTTGAAAAACTGACGGATGTATGCACGGATGACTTGCTCGGAATAAAGCTTTCGGAAATGCAGGATAAATGGGACAGTATAGCTAAAGAGAACAAGTTTACAGAGCTTATCGGTGAGGCTGTTTCTTTTACATTGAGCCTTGGTGACGGTGCATTTAAGTTTTCATATGATGCAACGGTTTCAAAACTACCTATTATAGAATTCTTTCCTGCCGATAGAGTGGATTTTGAATATAACAGAGGCAGATTACAGGCCGTTATTTTTAAGACCGAAAAGCTTTTAGGAAAAAAGAAATACATCCTCAAAGAGCATTACACAAAGAAATGTATTACATACACTCTCGAAGATGCAGACGGAAAAGAAGTGGATATGACCGCTTTTGATGAGCTTGCAGGATTGCAACCGATTGAAAATAAAGCAGAGTTTCTTCCTGCAGTCCCGGTAATGTTTCGCAAGTCATCAAAATACAAGGGTAGGGGAAAATCTGTATTCAGCGGGAAATACGATGATTTTGACAGCTTTGATGAGGTTGTTTCGCAATTGATGCTTGCCGTCCGAAAAGGCCAGATGAGAACCTATGTTCCTGAAGCATTCATCGATAAGGATCCTGATACGGGAATTATTTATAATTTCAATGATTTCGACACGGATTTTATCGCGTTGGAACAGGATGTTTCAGAGGGAGCGCAAAATAAAATATCCACAACACAGGGCGAAATTCAGCACGAAGCGCTGATTGCTGCGTATTGCACGACTCTTGACCTCTGCTTGCAGGGTATTATATCGCCAGCAACACTTGGTATCGATGTCAAAAAACTCGATAATGCCGAAGCTCAGAGAGAAAAAGAAAAAACAACTCTTTATACAAGAAACAAAATTATAAATATTTTGCAGGAGGTAATAAAGGAAGTTGTTATAACGGCATTGAAGTTTAATGCTAACCTTGAAGGTAAGAAACTTGAAAAAGAAGTTGATGTTACGGTTTCTTTCGGCGGTTATGCAAATCCGTCGTTTGAGGCACAGGTAGAAACTGTCGGCAAAGCAGTTAATCATAGCATAATGTCAACAGAAACGGCTGTAGATGAACTTTATGGCAATGATAAGGATGAGGACTGGAAGAAAGACGAAGTCCGCAGAATTAAGTCAGAAAAGGGCATTATTGAAATGTCCGAACCTGCCGTGAATAACGACAATCCATCCTTTCTCGGAGATAATGAATAATGACCGACAAAGAAATAGCACGGATTTACCGTGAAATGGAGCTGATGCTGATTGATTCGATGAAGCGCAATCTTGGTCTGCACCTTGCAGAAGAGGCAGAAACAGGACTGGATTATCCGCAATGGCAGGCAATCAAGCTTCGAGAATTGCGAAAGTATCAGAAGCAGAATAGCGAGATCATAAGTGGTAAACTCAACCGTTTGCCTGAAGAGGTTGCAAAGCAGCTACGGGACGAGCTGAACCAGGGTTACGAAAGTGAAATCACAAGGTTCAGGTCGGTTATTGGTAAAGGCAGATATAAAGAGGCTGTTGCGATGAGCGACAGCTTTTTTAAAATCAACACCCGTAAAGTTGATGCACTGATTGAAGAGGTTAACAGAAGCCTTTACAAAGCAAATCATGCAGCACTGAGAATGGCAAATGATGTTTACCGTGATGTTATATTCAAGTCAGGAATGTTCGTTTCACACGGTGTAATGACTGAGCAACAGGCTTATGATATGGCGATGAAAGATTTTTTAAACCGTGGGCTCAATTGTATTGAATACAAGGACGGCAGACGGGTCAATATTGCCGATTACACCTCAATGGCGGTCAGAACGGCGAATCAGCGAGCTTATATGATGGGCGAGGGTGAGTTCAGAAAAGAAATCGGAAACCCTCTTGTGATAATAAGCAGGCATAATACATCCTGTGAGCTGTGTGCTCCGTTTCAGAATAAAGTGCTGATTGATGATGTATATTCAGGCGGAACACAGGATGACGGAGATTATATGCTGATGAGCGAGGCTATGGATAAAGGTTTGTTTCATCCGAGATGTCGTCACGGTCTGAGTACATATTATCCGGAAATTGATGAGATAGACCGTGAATATGATGATTATACCGAGCATGATATTACCGATTACGGCGAACACAATCAGGCTTATGCCGAGAATATGATTCAGAAATACAAGCGGCTATCCCACGGAAGTCTCGACCCGAAAAATGTCTCCAAATATGAGGCAAAGCTCAGGGAGTGGGAGAAAATTAAAAAGAATAGTAACATTGACAGTTCGGTTGTAAAGTATTATAATAATATTCAAACAAGTGAAAGACAGTTAGCAAGAAGTGTTAATCGAAAAGAAGCTAACAATGGTGCTTTTTCAGGATTATCTGTTCCAATGCAAAAAAAAGAAGTTTTAAGAATTTGCAAAAGATATGGAATAGATACACATGGATTAACATTTAAAATACAACGGTCTGAGAAGCTGTTAGCCTTAAATATTTATGGTTGTGCTGATTACGACAACATAGGAAGAATTGATTTAATGCCAAATGCCTTTATTGATGAAGAGCAATTGGTAAAAACAATTTTGCATGAGAAATGTCATGTAGAACAGTTAAGAAAATACGGGAAGCAATACACACAAGACAACTTGGGATTAATGGAAAAGGAAGCCTATAATGCTGAATTGTTATATGATAAAATTAAATCGAAAGGTGGTGTTAAGTTTTGAAATGGATTGATAATCTTGTAGAGTTGACCGAAACAGGTAAAGTGGGCAAATGCCCTTGTTGCGGAAGTTATGATACAAGCTATTCTGCAAATAAGATAAGCGGCGATTTTGGTCACATAGTTCTTTGGTGTAATAACTGTAAAAATGGCTACAATGCTTCAAGAATGAAGATTAATGATAGTTTCAAAACGAATACACCAATACCGAATAATATTTCATTATAAGATTAACATCGATTCTTTAAAAAGCTCATTTGCTTTTGTACGGGAGGTGCTGCCAGCATCTCCCTGTTTTTATACCCGAAAATCGGCAATCACTTCCAATTTAATAAGATGATTCAAGACATCATTTGAAAAAACGGTGTCTTTTTTCATATATTTTCGTTTGCCCGGATCGAACAAACGGGGTGCGGATGTCCTTATCCGTAAAAAGGAGAGTTATGGCAGAAAATGCTACAAATCAGAATGCTTCACAGGTTGAAGGCAATCAGACAAACAATCAGCAGACAACTGTTGAAACATCGGCTGAAACTGAAAAGAAGTATACTGAAGATGAGATGAACGGCATCTCAAAAAAGAACAGCGAAAAGGCAGTCAGCAAACTGCTTAAAGAGCTGGGAATCACCGACAAAGAAAAGGCAAAATCCATTCTGCAGAAAGCAGCAGAGGAAGAAGCGGCACAGCAGGCGTCTACCGGTAACGACAATGTGTCCGAACAGCTTCGCTCCGAGCTTGCTGCTGAGCGCGCAGAAAAGGAAAGAGCCTTGCTCGAAGCGGTATTCCTTACCGAACATGTTGACCCTGCGAAGGTTTCAAAGGCAGCAAGACTTATTGACCTTGACGATTGCAGGGACGACGAACAGAAATTCGACCGTACAAAAGCGCAGACGGCGGTTCAGGCACTTCTTAAAGAATGGCCCGAGCTTGCTCCGAAAGCCGACGATAAGAACGTAGGCTTTACAATCGGCTCTGACGGTCAGCAGACAGAAGGCGGAAGTACCGCCAAAACAACGAAGGCTCCTCCAAAGAAGAGCTGGAACAGATTTAACTAAAAGAAAGAAGGAAATTAAATGCCAAATTTAAACTATGCAGAAAAGTGGTCTCCTGAGCTTCTTGAAATCATTATGCAGGAATCGCTCATTTCACCGTTCGTGACCACAAATGTCCGATGGCTCGATGCCAAGACATTTCACTTCACACAGATGTCAACAACAGGTTACAAGCCTCACAGCCGTGAGGGAGGCTGGAACAAGGGTACATTTTCGCAGACGGATGTGCCGTTCACACTTACTCATGACCGTGATATCTCTTTCCTTGTAGATAAGGCCGATGTTGATGAAACAAACGGTACAGCCTCCGCAGAGAATATTTCAAAAACTTTTACAAGGACACAGAGTGTCCCCGAAGCTAATGCTTTGTTCTTCTCAGAGTGTGCGCAGAAAGCGGTAAAGCTCACAGGTTATTATTCTGAAACAACTCTTGCACAATTTACCAAGGATAATGTTTTCTCAAAGCTCAAGACGATGCTCTCAGCAGGTAAGCTTCGCAGATACAAGGCAAGAGGTGCCCTTATCGGCTATGTCCGTTCAGAAATTATGGATCTTCTTGAACTTTCAACAGAGCTTCAGCGTAAGGTTGAATTGACTCAGATTGCTGAAGGCGGTATGAGCATAGAGACACGATATACATCTATCGACGGTGTGCCGATTTTTGAGGTTATCGACGATGAAGTGTTCTATTCGAAGTTTGATTTCTCTAATGGCTTTAAACCGGCAACAGACGGTAAGCACATAAATGTGCTCATTGCTTCACCGATGACATCAAAATTCGTTCCGAAGATCAACAGCATCTATTTCTTCAACCCCGGCTCACATACAGAGGGTGATGGTTATCTTTATCAGAACCGTTCTCTTTCAGGTGTATTCACCCTTCCGAACGGCAAGGATAACACGGTTGACAGTCTTTATGTCGATCTTGAAAAAGCAGCAACAACTACTACTTAAGGTGTAAACAATGAATTATGCTGATGTAAGTTGCCTTTGCAAAGAGTTCACTCCTGAAGAGATTAGTTCCGTGGGTGATGCGAACACCTGGAAGAGGTTCATCACACAAGCCTGCATCAAAATTGATGAGGTTACATTCAACAGAATCAGGGGCGTAGGATTTGACCATCTTACGCCCTTTCAGCAGGATTGTGTAAGAAAAGCCGTATGTTATCAGGCAAAATATATCGTTGAACACGGATACGACGAAAGTGAAATTTCAAGCTATTCCGTCGGCGATATAAGTGTCAGTGTCGGCAGTAACGGGAAGTCCGCCAACAAACACGGTCTTGATCCGTTAGCTTACAGCATTCTCAAACAATCCGGTCTGATGAGCAGAATTTGTTAGGAGGTCTGTTATGGCAAACAATGTGAAGAAGCTGCCTTTTCCGGATTTTCTTTTGCGTACACCTTGTGAGATAAAGCTTCATACCGGAAATGTCAACGAAGATGGTGACAAAGAAATATACAAGATCGACAAAGACCTTAAGTGTATTTATTCCGAAGCTTCGCGTCGCGTCTATGATAAGGACGGTAAGACGATAGTGCTGTCCGGTAAGGTAATAGTCAAGGGTGACATTGCACCGAAACTTAAAAGTGTTTCGGATGGTGTTATTGTTATTAACGATAACGAACTGTTTATCCACAAAGGCGCACGACCACGCAATCCGGACGGTACGGTGCATCATACGGAGTTTGAAGTTATATGAGAGTTAAGGTTGAGCTTAACATGGCGAATATAAATGCCATTGAAAGGAAGATTCAGAGAGGCATCCAAAAGACTGCAGATCAGGTCAGGAAGGATGTTCAGCAGTCTGAGACAATGCCTTTTAAAAGTGGACAACTTCAGAATCGTTCAACCTTTGTTGATACCTCCGAGCTTGCAGATAATACTGCGTATGTTGTTTCGGATACACCGTATGCGAGAAGGTTGTATTTTCATCCGGAGTATGATTTCAACAAGGATGAAAACAAGAATGCAGGCGGCAAATGGTTCGAAACATATATTTCGGGTGAGAAGAAAGATTATGCTCAAAAGGTTTTCGCTCAGTTTATGCGAGGTGGGAAATGACACTTAAGCAGATAAAAGATTTTTTTAAAAGCACGACCGGCTGGACGGACGGTATATCAATCGGCAAGATTGACAACAACCTCGACAAGGCAGTGTGTTTTTACAATTCAAGGCATCCGACAGCCAAAATAGGTGACGTCGGAGGCAAAGAAAACAAAAGTTATGATTTCAAAAGCATAACAATCCTGCTTCGTTGGACTACCAATGCTGATGAGGCAGAGAAAAAAGCAGAGGAAATATATAATTTCTTCGATGAAAAAACATTCATACACGATAAGAAAAGAGTATTCGTGATTTCGCGTTTTGAAAATCCCATTGACTTGGGAACGGATGAACGGGGAGTTTACGAGTACTCTTTTGAATTTGATTTATATTCCGAAAAAATTAAGGAGGAAGAATAATATGCCGAATTTTACAGGTGTTTTTCCGGTTTATGAAATTAATCTTGAAATTAACACATCCGGAGATGTTACAGGTGATGCAGGAGCCTGGGTAACAATTGCAGATATGGAAACGGCAAGTCTTTCTATTGACACGGGAGTTGAAACATGGAATTCCCTCACAGAAGATGGTTGGCAGAGAGCTCTTGCAACAGCGAAAGCTTTCACTCTTTCGTTGGGAGGTAAGCGTTGTATTGGCGATCCGGGTAATGATTACATTGCATCAAAGTCATTCGCAAACGGCCGTGATTGTGACAGCAGGATTCGAATCACATTCCCTGACGGTGCAAAGTTTGAAGGCGGTGTTGTAATCAGCATAAACGAGCAGTTGGGCGATGCAACTAATGTCAGTCCTTTGGGCTGTGATCTCACCAGCAACGGCAAACCCACATACACCCCTGCAGCATAAATCGAGGACGGGATTACCCGTCCTTATTTTTTTATTAAAGAAAGGAAAATTTTTTATGAGAATTATTGATACAGGCGACAAGATACTTACAGGCGATAACCATCCTCAGCTCAAAATCGGCGACAAGCTTTACATTGTTGACGACCGTAAATCGACATGGGATAAGATTCAGGCTCTTCAGAGCGACGATACAGTTGAAAACAAGGATGAGGCAATTCTTATCCTTGCTTTGGGCGAAGAGGCCGTAAAGGAGATTTGCAATGAAAGCATAACCTTTTCAGGTCACACGGCACTTACTTTCTTCGTAATGTCCGCAATCACGGGCGAAGATTACGAGGAACTCAGGAGAGCGGCGAAAAACGCAAAAAACTAAACTCCGAAGAGGTCTGGTATGACGAAGTGTTTGATGAAGATCTGATAATTGCTTCGTTCGCACAGCAGTACGGAATCAGACTTCTTCGGGAGGATATTTCAGTAAGAGAGTACAGGAAACTGCTTAAAGGTCTTAACGGTGAAACATCGCTTGGCTATGTTGTTAATATCCGTTCGGAAACTGATCCGAAGAAGATAAAGGAAATGACGAAGACCGAAAAACGCATCCGTTCCGAGTGGCAGCGTTTCAGAGCAAAGCAAAAGCAAAATAACGGACAAACGATAACGATGACCGTTGAGCAGTTTCAGCAGGCTCTCAAAAACCTTGCGGGAGGTGGGAACGGATGAGCAAAGACACAAATGTCGGCTCTGTTTTCTTCAAAATCACCTCAAACCGCGGCGCTTTTACCAAAGAAATGAAAACCACCGCAAGCGGTGTGCAAAACTCGTTTGGTTCGGCTATGAAAGCCGTCGGCAAATCCATCGGAGTGGCATTTTCCGTTGCGGCAGTTGTTTCTTTCGGGAAAAAGTGTATTCAGGTTGCATCTGAAACCCAATCAGCATGGATGGGTTTAAGCTCAATTATCAACGGACAGGGTAAGGATTTCGGCAGAGCGAACGCTTTTATACAGGATTATATCAAGGATGGACTTGTTCCGCTGAACAATGCGGTAACAGCTTATAAAAATCTGGCCGCGAGAGGCTATGATCAGTCGCAGATTGAAAGCGTTATGAATGCTTTGAAGGATTCTGCGGCTTTCGGCAGACAAGCCTCGTTAAGCTATGGTGATGCGATTCAATCCGCAACGGAAGGTCTTAAAAACGAAAACAGTGTTCTTGTAGATAATGTCGGTGTTACGAAGAATGTTTCGAAGATGTGGGAAGAATATGCAAAGTCGATCGGGACAACCTCGTCAGCACTCACTCAACAGCAAAAAATCCAGGCAGAGGTAAACGGAATCCTGCAGGAAACACGCTGGCAGACAGGTGATGCGGCGAAATATTCGCATACCTTTGCCGGTGGTATAGCACGGATAAGCGCTACCTCAACACAGCTTAAGACTGCAATTGGCAACACGCTAATACCGGTACTTAATCAGCTTTTGCCATTGATACAGACGGGACTTGAACTGGCTTTGAGTTTTTGCAACGCCATGCAGTCTGTTATGGCTTCCCTTGGATGGGAAATGCCCGATGTCTCTGATTTTAGTGCAGCAATCGGCTCAGTTTCAACAGATGCGGTTAATGCAGCAACGGCAACCGAAGGGGTTGGTACAGCGGCAGAAACTGCCGCAAAGAAGGCGAAAAAAGCATTCGCATCGTTCGATGAGATCAATGTGCTGAATACACAAAAGTCAGACACTTCATCAGCAGGAAACTCAGGAGGAATGGCAAATACGGCATTTTCATCCGCAATACCGCCAAAAAACTCAGCCTTTGATACTACTGAGATGGAAAAGCAAATAGCCAATATAACAAATATCGTTTCGACTGCTATGTTGGCAATAGGTGCAATTTTAACATTTACCGGTGCCAATATTCCGTTAGGGGTAGCTTTGATGGCTGCCGGTGCAGTAGGGATCGCTGCAGCCTTAGCCATAGATTGGAATTCCACAGCTGATAGTGTATCAAGCGCAGTTGATGTTGTAGCTGCCATAATATCGGGTGCATTATTGGCGGTCGGTGCGATTCTTACTTTTTCCGGAGCAAACCTGCCTTTAGGTATTGCTCTTCTTGCAGTTGGTGCTGCAGGTATGGCGACTACAATCGCTTTGAATTGGGATAGTCCGACAAACAGCTGTAAGAAAACGGTTGAAGCGATTGCGGCCGTTGTAGGTGGTGCGTTCCTTGCGATAGGCGCACTTTTGGCATTTACCGGTGCGAATATTCCTTTGGGCATAGCTTTGTTAGCAATTGGAGCAGCTTCATCTGTAGCGGCAATTGCAATGAATTGGAACAGCCTGGATGGATCGGTCTCAGGTGTAGTTACAACCATAACCACGATAGTGGGTGGTGCATTGTTAGGATTAGGTGCAGTTCTTGCTTTCTCAGGTGCCAATATTCCATTAGGTATAGCTTTGATGGCGACCGGTGCGGTTACTTTAGCGGCATCGATTGCTCCAAACTGGAATTCTGTTAGCGATAAAACTAAAAATACGATTTCTGTCATAGCCGGAATTGCAGGCGGCGCAATGTTGGCGTTAGGAGTATTGCTCTTGTTCTCGGGCGCAGGAATTCCTTTAGGTCTTGGCTTGATAGGCGTAGGTGCAGCTTCTCTTGCGGCGGCTATAGCCCCAAATTGGAATACTATAACAGCTAAAGTTGATGGGATTTGTTCTAATATTTCTGCATCTGCATCGAAATTGTGGCAAAACATCAAAAATACTTTCTCCAATGTCGGTTCCTGGTTTCGTGAAAAATTCACTTCAGCTCGTACCTCCATTGAAAATGTATTTTCAAATATAGGAAACTTTTTTAGAAATATCTGGGCGACAATCAAGTCGAAATTCACATCAATCGGCACAAAAATTGGTGATGCGGTTGGAGTTGCGTTTAAAAAAGCTGTCAATTCAGTATTGGCAACGATTGAAAATGTCGCCAATACACCTATTCGTGCTATCAATTCACTTTTAGGTGTTATCAATAAAGTTCCCGGAATCAACCTCGGAAGATTAAATGAATTCAGTTTACCCCGCCTTGCTCAGGGTGGCTGGGTAGCGGCAAACAATCCGCAGCTTGCAATCATCGGTGATAATAAGCGAGAGGGTGAGATTGTTACTCCTGAGTCAAAAATCAGAGAGCAGGTTGAGATGGCTCTTGCTAAGTTCGGTGGTATGGTGCAGAAGGTTAAGCTCGAGCTTGAAATTCTTATCCGATATCCGGACGGCAGGACGATAATTAAACGCATTAACGAAGCACAGATCGCCGAGGGCAGAATTTTACTTGAAGTTTAAGGAGGTTTCTATGGCTGAAAAATATGAAGTTATTATAAACAACAGTATCACGCTTTCGGCGGACGGTATGTCGTGGGAATATCCTCAGACTGACGGAGAAGGAAGCGGAGCGACTGACGAAAATATGATGTACAGAGAGGTTTTACCCGAGAGGGATAAAATCTCTCTTTTTTTTGCTCAGGACAAAACAGAGGCAGAGATAAGAGAAATTTTGAAGGTAAGAGCGATGGATGAATGCAATGTCAATTTCTACGATTTAAGAGAGGGTAAAAGGCTCACGAAGAAGATGTATCCTGTGTCTGATGAAATCAAAGCAAAGGCACTCATAAACGGCGAGTTTTTCGTTGAACCATTTGAACTTCGGTTTATCCAAACCGTGCCGAATGATAGTTAAGGAGATGATAGTATGCGTTCAGTTTCAGAAAATTATCTCAATTACATAAATTCATCACTTATAAGGCTCCCAAAATCTAAGTTTGTCATAGACAATGTTCATTATTCCGGTGAGAAATTTCTTGTCAGCTATCCGAAGGTTGAACATAAAACGGAAAAAGCGATAGGCTCTTTTCCTGCAAAAACCTGCGAGCTTGAAATTTTAAACAGAGACGGAACTTTCAACCTGCACGGGAAGGAGGTTACCGTATACCGAGGGCTTGAAATAGACGGTGCAACCGAGTGGGTTCGGATCGGTATTTTTATGGCATCGGATGAAAATATAAAGACAAACATAAATAAAAGGACAATCACATTTCAGGGAACAGATAAAACACAGCTTCTTGACAAGCCTTACGGCGGAAAAGCGCAGTGGGATGTTTCAAAAAGGATTTTACATATAGTAAAGGAAATATGCACTCGTAATGGAATCGAGCTTGCGTCGGCAGAATTTCCGATGAATAAGTACATTTTTCCTGACATCCCTTCGGGACTGGATTTTGAAAATATAACCGACCGCCAGATGATTGCTTATATTGCAGAGCTTGGCGGCTGTATTGCAATGTTTACACATAACGGAAAGCTTGCTTTCAAAAAGGAAAGCGAAACGGGAGTTACAATAAGCAAATCGAAATATAAAAATCTTTCTGTTGAGAATGCTTTTGGTCCTATAAACGCAATCTCTTTCGGACACAGCTCTTATGAAGATTCGCTGCTGTTTTCTCAGGACGGTGTTACGGATGAAACAAGGGTTGAATGGGAAATCAAAGACAATCCGCTGACAAGCACTTCGGATAAAAATAACTTGATTCAGACGGTCAGCGAACACTTCTTCGGACGCTTGTTTGTGCCGTTTGAAGTTAGTGATCTTGTTGATGATTACATATTCGATCTCAATGATTCCGTGACAATTGAAAAGAAGGACGGCAGTACGGTAAATGTTACATTGCTTGAGCTTGCAACTTCATCAAGAATAAAATCAAACTTCAAAGCTTCTTTGCAAACACCGGGTAAGACAAAAACAGCTCTTTCCGGAAGCGTAAAGGAACGCTTAGGTAAAGTAGAATTGCTGGTTGATCATCAGAATAATAAAATTCAATCCCTTGTTAATGATGGGGAAAAGATGCAAACCAAAATCACTCAGACAAACGAAGCGGTTCAGACTCAGGCGACGAAGATTGAAACAATTGAAAAAGCAGGCTACATAACCGAATCTGCGGCGAAGAGTCTGATCGAGACGAACAATAATACGATTGCGATGACGGTGGCAGGTAAGCTGAGCATAGGAACGCGAAATATTCTCTTTGATTCCGAATGTTTTGAATCCTTGCCGGTTGGTTTTCACGGCGCCGAGCTTAAGAGTGTGTCGGGGCTTCCCGGAGATGTTGTTTTAGAGGAATCGTCATTGCCTTCGGGAAAGTCGCGGAATATAGTATTTTCTGAAAAGCCGAGCATCGAAGGCGGTATATCGGGAATAACCTTCGGTTCGCTTTATACAATCGGAGAGGCTGCGGGCGAAATCAAGAGGATTTCCGCCGGAAAAACATATACATTAAGTTTCCTGCTTAAGGGAGCAGCAGGAACGCAAGGCCGTGAGATAAACAGACTGAATCTCATATACGCAGGAACAGGCGTGGATGTGAATTACATCTCATCGAACGATTTATCTGTTTCGCAAGAATGGAAAAGGTACATATTCACATTTTCTTTTTCTGAAAACCCGAAGGATTTTATCTTGCGATTCACTACGGTCGGAATACCTGATTCGGTTTACTCTCTTTCAATTTCCTCCCTGAAGCTTGAAGAGGGAAATGTTGCAACCGACTGGACGCCGAATGTGCAGGACATCGAAAAGTCTGTCGAGGCGAAGCTTGAATTATGCGTGAAGACGGACGAAGAGGGCAATCTTCTCTCTGCAATCCATGCTAAGGCAAATCAGATTACGATTGAATCCGATAACTTCACGCTCGATGCTGACGGAAAAATGACCTGCAAGGGAGCAACGATTGAAGACGGATCCGTTGATATCGGAAATGAGCTCGAAAGAGTAAAAATCGAAGACGGAAGGATATCAATTGAGTATAGAGAAAGTGAAGATTCACAATTTGAAGAAGTAGGTTATATCCAGGCAGCAATAAGCAGCTTTGCAATAACGGCAGATAAAGTGAATTTTTTTGGGCAAGGTGATTCAACGAACGCTGAGGTTATAGTTAACGGTGTATTGAACTCTGACTTGATTTCTTCAGCTGAAATAAAAACTCCGGAGCTTAAAATTATAAACGCAAATGGTGTCGAAAGGATGACTGTATCTTTCTGTTCTTGGCAAATGCCGGGAGAAAGTGTCGAGGCGTACAGAGATACGATAGAAGCGGCAGGTGGTCTTTATATAAGGGCAAATCCTGCAAACGCATTTTATTTAAGCGGAGCAACGATAAGGATCTTGAGTCCGACCTATTTTTATTCTACGGTTTATCTGCAAAATAGTATCAGTATTAATTCTGCATCTGCAGATGGGTCGGATACATTGTCTTTTAATACTATTACAAAGTTTAATGGAGCATCTGCTTTTTATAGTACGGTTGATGTCCGCGGCGATTTATATATGCAAAAAGGAAAGGATTCATCAGGTAAATATTTTGGAGTAGCAAACCTAAATGGAGAAACGATGAAGTATTCACTTCCGGTTGTGGATGTTAATACCGGCAAGGTGTATTTCTTAGTTAACTAAAAAAAGGAGATTTTTATGATATCAACAAACCTTAATTCAATTTTGAACGCACGCGAGGCGGCGAAAAAACTTATGGGTCAGGAGTTGCCCGTAAAGGTTAGCTACCGTGTAGCAAAGCTTATCAAGGCAATGAACAGCGAGATTGAAGTCTATGATCAGGAAAGAATCAGACTGTGCGAAAAGTACGGCGAGCTTGATAAGAAAAAAGGCGAATACAAAATATCTGAAACAACGGAGTTCTACAAAGATCTCAACTCTCTTCTTGACATTGAGGTCAGCCTGGATGTAAGAAAGGTGAGCCTTCCCGAAACGCTGAGCATCACTCCTGCGGATATTCTGAGCCTCAGCGACTTTATAGAAATCGAAGGTGTTGAGGATGATTAATAAAATCACAATCTGCCCGGACGGGTACATAATACCTGATTCGGACTGTCTCGGCAGAACGGGCGAAAATAATGCAACGGTGTTGAGGTTTGATTTCTTTGAAGATCTCAACGGCAAATCGGTAAGCGATTTTCAAAAGTTCCTTGTAGTGATACTTCCCGAAGGGGTGCTCAGATACCCGATCGAGGGCGATTTCAGCGTTCCTGAAGAGCTTACGGTTTGCGATGAGCTTGCTGTTCTTGTTGAGATTAAAGAGGACGATGAGCTTCTCTTCAAAACCTGTCCTCATATATTCACATTCACTCAGACAGGAGACAATCCTGAGGTCAATGTTATTCAGAGTGCCGTCGACGCTGCAAAGAAGGGGTGCTGTGATGACCTCTCGTCTTCCCTCGAAACTGCAACGGGCGAAGCTCAGGACGGCAAGACTTGGGAAGAGCTGAATGATGATGTATCAAAACTGTTAATCGTCGATGAAGAAAAGCAAAAAAAGATTGACGGGTTTGACTTAGTAAAGTTTTCTGTTGAGAATACAAAGATTGGAAGAAATGGCGACTATTCTGTTTTGACGCACGGTTTGTTTACTACAAATCCAAAGGATAGTGCCGGGTATAATGTTGATTTTTCTCTGCCTTATTTCAATACATCAAAAGCAAAATGGGAGTCTGTAAGTGTTACAACAGGCAAGCGTAACGAATATTTCTCACAATACTTAAAAGAGATTGGCTTGGATTGTACCTCTGCAATCAACTTTTCGAACCGTAATGCAAGTAATGCTAAAAGTATCTTCGAGTATATGAAAAAGCTTAAACTTACGAATGTGACATGTACGCTTTACAATGCTTTTAACGGATGTACACAATTAAATACTCTTGAAATCAATGGAACAGACGGTGCTATAAAACCTGTTACTTTAGAGGGTACATTTCGAGATTGTAATGTGTTGATAGATATTGTTGGTGATGAATTTGACCTCTCCGACCTTACGACTACAAGTAACGCTTTTAAAGGTTGTTACATTTTACAGCATATAAGATTTAAACCCTTTACTCTGAGGAATTCTCTTGATTTTGGTGACTGTCGTTATCTTAATATGAAGCCTCATTCTTTTCCAAGTGTTGCTGATTTTAGTACTTTGATTTCATTACTAAATGCTATACCTGAGCCGGAAGATAACGACAATACCGACATTACTATAACGCTTAATAAGGGTATTGAAGAATCGTTGAATATGGCTTATGTTAACAAAGATAAAAATACTAAATTGTATAGTTATGTTCCAGATCATAGTACAACAGACTCGTTCGGAGCTTTATATGATGCTTTTTTGATGAAAGGAGTGACTCTGGCTTGGAAAAATTAACACTTGTTTCGGCAGAACAGCCTGTTGAAAACGCTGTTTTATATGATGTCTATTTTGGGGCAAAGTTAGTTGCTGTTCATTTGGTTGCTAACGATGGCTTCGAGCTCGTTAAGGAAAATGACGAACCGAACGGTATCGGCACGGTTGATATCCCTGCACAGTACAGCGAGAGACTCAACCTTTATAAATCAATACCAAAAACAGAAATGGAGGAAGAATTATGACAGATCCTATCGCATTAACATTCGATGCACTTTATCTCACATTCACGGGACAAGCTCCCATCGAAGCCTGGTTTCCACTGCTCAAGGATATCGCAACAATGCTTCTTGATAAGGTTATGGAAGTAATCCTGGAGGTGCTGATGTGACACCCGAAACGATAATTTTGTGTGGCTCGGTAGTTGCCGCCCTTGTAACAATCATTACTGCCTGTTTTAAGGTTATAAAGCTTGTTATCAAAATAAACAAATGGGTAGACACTGAAGAACGCCACACAAAAGAAAACTATCTCGATATTAAGAGACTCATCATAACCTCGCCGTATATGCCGCTTCACGAACGCTTGTCAGCAGGTGAAGCTTACATAAAAGAGGATGGCAACGGCGAAGTAAAGAAACTCTATAATGAACTTTTAAAAAGCGTTGAAATTAAGGAGGAATAATATGAACTACGCTACATATCTGTTGAAGAATATGCGCATCACGCAGAACTACAACGGTACAACATCCCACAAGCCCCACACCCAGGGCAACTACAAGGACTATCCCATCGATGACGGTGGCAAGGATACCTCGCGTGAGGGCGTTTACTGCCCCTGCGATGAAATTAAAATCATTCGTCTGTACGGCGAAAGAAATAAGGGTACAAACACAATCTTCTTTGAATCTACATCAAAGTGCGTATTTGCTGACGGCACTTCGGACTATCTCTGCGGCCTTATCACCCATGCCAATGACGCAGACCTTGCAAGGCTCGATGTCGGTCAGAGGATTAAACGCGGTAAGCTCATCTGTAACGAGGGCACGGACGGCGGTGTCGGAATGCACACGCATCTTTCCTTCGGTAAGGGCAAGCTTCTCGGAAACGGTTGGATCAGAAACAGCAAGGGTAAATATGTCCTGCACTGTTCGGGCGGTGCTTTCAAGCCTGAAAAACTTCTCTTTGTGGATCCTTCATTTACGAAGGTTATTTCGTCAAAGGAATTGATTTTTAAAAATCTTCCGAAGTACACAAAGGGTATTTACAAGGTTACGGCTTCGCTTCTTAATGTTCGCACGGGTGCCGGCACGAATTACACGAAAAAGGTATTCGGTCAGCTTACTCCGAATGCCCGTACACAGATAAAGAAGCTCAATGGAGGCAAGGAAGCAAACGGCCTTGTAAAGGGCTGCACCTGCACCGTGTCCGAAGTCAAAGGTAATTGGGGCAAAATCCCGTCAGGTTGGATCTGCCTTGACTATTGCGAGAGGGTGGACTAATGAATGTACTTGAAAGAATCAAAACATTCCTGAAAAAGGTTGAATTCTCAAAGATCTTCTGTGGAATCATTGCAGCGGTCATCGGCGCAGTGGCTGTGTATTCAATCTTTAGATACAATCAACTCACGAAACTCGCAATCGAAACTGGTTCGCCGACGCTCCCTGATCCGACACTCCCGGTTACCTGTGTCAGCTTGGTTCTTGCGTCGTTTCTGTCGTATTGTCTTTATCAGTTCGGACTTAAGAACAGCAGAAACAAGTACGGAGTAGACGAACACGGTCAGCCTTACAGACAGAAAATTGAAGAATATGTAGATCAACATTTAGAACAGATAAAAACGGAGGATGTAACAAATGAATACAATCAATATTATTGATATCATCCTGACAGCGCTTGTTATCGTTGTCGCAATCATATGTGCATACAGAAAGATGGGAACGACCATCCGATCTAAAGCGACTTTTCTTATCGCTGAGGTTGCCGAGCTCGATATCCTCGGCCCCGAAAAGATGCAGAGGGTAGTTAACGAGCTTTACGAAAAGTATGTCCCGGACTTCTTCAAATCCTTTATGAATAAACAGAAGCTCGAAGAAATCGCACAGGGTATTTACAATGATATGAAACTGTTTACTGAGAATGATCTGAAGGATTCGGTGTATAAGGAGGAATTGTAATGCTTGAAAAAACAACACATTACTTTGACTTTGGAGAAGCTCTCCGTAAGCTCAAGGAAGGTAAGAAGGTTGCCCGAAGAGGTTGGAACGGAAAGGGGATGTACCTCTGGCTGTTGCCTCCTGCGACAATCAAAAAGGAATGGTGCAGGGACGAAAAACTTCTTGAATGCTTTGGCGAAAGTGATGAGATTTATTGCCTTGGCTCAATCCGTATGTATACCCACGATAGCACTGGCAGAACAGCGGTTCTCACAGGTTGGCTTGCAAGTCAGTCTGATATGCTCTCTGAGGATTGGTATGAAGTTGACGAACACTGCAAGTTACCGGCAAGTAACGAAACAACGCAGAATGAGGCTTCCGGCTCATATTCTCACATCGAAAACCGTTTTCAGCAAGTAAAATAAGCCGTTTTCTAATTTACAACGAGCAGCTTTGAGTATTAAGTTAGTAAAAAGTATCATATTTAACTAACTTAATCATCTCTTGCAAGTAACAAGCAAGTTAAACTATATTGCTTTTGAACCGTAGTTTGCATTTTATATGTGAATAATGGTAAGTATACTTGCTATTTTATAATATAACCTGCATCTTTTCTGAAATTATGCACGATACGAATAACGCCCCTATCGAAAGACATTCCGTCAATCGGTAGGGGCTGTTTTTGTTTTAATTCATTAGTTTTGCGAAAATATATTGTAACCCTGTTACCTTGGTAACTGACAACTATCTAAAGTTAGGCAAATTGAAATTATTTTTTACGATATTTTTATAGGATTTCACAAAAATCTTTTCAAATAATAAAAAGTTGTTGATTTTTTCGAATATTTTGAGTATTATATTAGTGACAGAGCCCCTCACGCTTAGGCGTACAGCAATGTGCGAACCGCGGACCAGGAGGGGACTTATTATTTTATAGGTGATATAATGTCTGAAGTTAAAAAATTTTTGTGTTATGAAGAACAGATTGAACACCTTAAAAGTGTAGGATTAACAATCGAAGAAGATTCTGTGGCAAAAGAAATCTTATCAAAAGTGAATTATTACCGGCTGATAAATGCGTATTCGTTAGGACTATATAGCAGTAGGAATCCTGAGGATAGATATATTGAAGGAGTAACATTCTATCAGTTATATGACCTTTATCAGTTTGATTCTGAGCTAAGACAGGTTCTCTCTGTGTTGCTTGAAAATTTTGAAATATTATTCAGAACAAAACTTGCATACTATATTGGTGAAAAATATGGTGCGTTAGGTTATTTAAGTCCTGAAATATTCAAAAATGATGAATATCACACGCAGTTTCTTGAGGATTTGGAACGAGAAAAAACACATCAAAGTAAATCTCCGATAATAGAACATCATAATGAGCATTATGAAGGACAGTTACCGATATGGGTTTTGGTTGAAATTGCGTCTTTTGGAATGATTTCAAAAATGTATAGCAATTTAAATGACGAAGATCAAAAAAATCTTGCAAAGGAATTTAATGTGAAAGCGTATTATCTAAAAAATTGGCTTCGTTCATTTGTTGAAATACGAAATGTTTGTGCGCACTATGGAAGATTATATAATAAAGTATTGACATTTCCGCCACCGTTATTTAGGGATATGAACTTCGATAATACAAGAGTTTTTTCAGTGTTGTATATTTTAACTAGATTCGCTGATGATAAGCTATGGCTAAGGCAGGTGCTAAAACTCAAAGTATCATTTGAAGAGCATAAATCTGTTGAATTACATAAAGTTGGTTTCCCTGAAGATTGGGAGAAGCTTTGGTCATAATCAAGGTATTGATTTATCTAAATTGTATTCAGACAGAGAATATAATAAAACAAACTCATCCCCCTGCTCACAACACCGGAGCAGGGGGATTTTCTGTATCATCAAAAATCATAACACTCTGAGCTTTACTCTCTTTTTCAATCATATAAATCAGTTTCTCTCTTTCGCTTTCGGCAAGACTGCGGAAATTGAGTATAA
>JAGAVE010000097.1 GCA_017942105.1 Clostridia bacterium
AATGGCAAATATATGAAAAAGTGGGTGATATTCGATGTATCACCCACTTTTAACACTGTTTTTGTTTTTATATTTTTGCAGCTTTTTATATCGATAATATCTGCATATATGCTTATGCGGGTTTATCGACAGTCTGAAACGCTCAGCCTTGGCTGAGCGTTTTGGTTATATGTTTGCTATTTTGTCTTTGCAGACTTGGCAGATTTTCTGACCGTTGAAATCGATAAGGTTATCCGTTTCGTGGCAGAAAATGCAAGCGTCTGCATATTTTTTTAACACTATTTCGTTTCCCTTTGCGATGATTTCAACCTTACTGTCCTCGCCCATAAGGTCAAGCTCTTTTCTGATTTCGATAGGTAA
This sequence comes from Clostridia bacterium, assembly GCA_017942105.1. Classification (GTDB taxonomy): domain Bacteria; phylum Bacillota; class Clostridia; order Oscillospirales; family Acutalibacteraceae; genus CAG-488. Next base: position 361 of record JAGAVE010000097.1, read on the forward strand.
AACTATTCGGCCTGCTGTATCAACGCTTCGGACAATTCCGACATGCTTCATCTAAAACATCTCCTCTTTCGGGATTAATGAACAGAAAAACTCGAATGCTGTTCTTAATTTACAATATACCACTTTTTACCACACGGGTCAATGTTTATTTTTACAAAAGGGAAAAAGAAATGGTTGTATGTTTAGTGCATATTAACATCCCAAAAGCTTGATTTTAAAGGAAAAACGAGATATTTGTCGAATAATAAAACAAAAAAAGAGCAGCGCCCGCTGCTCTTTCTATGTAGCTTCAATTATGCGATAAGGCTTGAAACCAAAGCCATGATTTCGTCGAGGATAGCCTGGAAGTCGATCTGTGCAAGGAAATCTGTAACTGCAGCGATGATAGCTTCGAAATCGATACCCTCAAGGAATGCTGTAATCTGATCCATGGTGTTTCTCCTTTCATATTTTTATATGAATATGATAACACTGTTATACAAATTTGTCAATATGTCAAAAGCGTGTTTAGAAAAAAATAAGCAGCCGATTTCTCGACTGCTTAATGTTAAATTAAAGTAAACCTGCGATGAAACCTGCAAGAGAATCAAGAACCTTAGAGAAATCAATCTGAACGATGAGATCTGTAAGCTTGTTCATAATTGTGTCGAGGATTGCGTTCCAATCGATGCTTTCAAAGAGTGCTGTAATCTGATCCATAACGAATCTCCTTTCATTATTAAGTGAGTAATCACTTGATTTGAATACATTCTATCACTTTTGTATTTTTTTGTCAATAGATTAGTTGTGTAAAATTACGGCTGAACAGGAACTGGTTTATCCTGCTTTTCGTGTTCGAAAGAAAGAATGTTGTTTCTGGTGTAATAATTGCAACGCATATCGAAAGCTTTGCATATGCCGTCAACGGGGATATAAAGCTGTTCGCGGTGCATACGGACAACTGCGTGCTCCATTTTTATTTCGCCTCTGTCGGTAACAGCAGTGTCACTTCCTTCAATGAATTTTGCTTTATGACGGTAGGCTTCAATGTAAACCGCGCCCTCGCTGAGCTCAACATCAAAGCCTGCGTATCTGAAGAGAATCGCCGCAGGAACGCACCATACTCCGTCAACATTTTCTCCGGGAGTTGTTCTTGCGCAAAGACCGAGGTCTGCACCCTTGAACATCATTCTTGTGTCTGTATAAATCGGTGCAAGGGCGATGGGATCAATAGTATCGTTTTCTTTGTCGATAACGCACTTATCGGCGATTTTTCCGTTTTCAAGATAAGAGGTGAGGGTGAGCTTGCTGCCTTCAATATGAGCTATTGCGTACATAGAAAGTCGTTCTTCATGAGGATACCAGGCGGCGTTCCAAAGCTTGGGAAGTGCGAGCATTCTTGACGGGTTTCTGTTGCTGCTGCCGAGGTTATAGAAGACAGTTCCCTCTGACGGATTGTCAAAAAGATTTTCGTTGCGGCGGGGATAGCTTCTTGAAAAGCAATGCTCGTGACCGCTGAACATAACATCAAATTTTTCCATACCCTCCATCATCATCGGGTAGGAATCATCGCACGCGAGGTCAGAGCCTGCATAGCAGATAGGGAAGTGGTGAGAACCGAATTTCCAGGTTTTATTGCTTGCATCGGCATCCTTGATAAGCCATTCATTAACATCCTCAGGGCCGCTTATTCCGATAGCGGCAAAATGTGCGTTGCCGTAATCAAAGGAATAGTTTGCGGTTTTCCATTCTTCGGGGCCGTTGTACGGATATGAACCTCGGAACTGATTTGAGAAATATTCAGCCTTTTCGCAGTAATATTTTCCTTCAAATGTAAAGTAATTTTCAAATCCCATATCGTCGTGATTTCCCATACTCATCATAAGAGGAATACTCTCTATAATTCCCTTATAACCGTCCAGTGCACCTGTCCATTGAATGTCTGTCTGACCGCAGTTTGTATTGTCACCTGCAGTAAGAATAAAACGCACCTCGGGATGCTTTTTGAGTGTTTCTTTGAGAAAAGCATTGAAGCCTGAATAGTCGGCGGGAGGAATCGGGCCGCCTGTCTGGACATCAGAGACGCAGATGAAGCTGAAATCTTCAAGATTCTCAGGAACAGTTGAGAAGCTGAAAATATCACTTCTGTTTTCTTCGTCACCAACGGTGTATTCGTATTTTGTATCGGGCTTAAGACTGTTCATATCTGCCCAGAAAATATGGCTTGAATCCATATCGGAATCAAACTTGCCCATTACGGCGTCAAAACGCGTCCATTCATCCTTGCCGCATTCACGGCACAGCGCAAAGCCTTCGTTGATTTCAGTGCAGGTACGCCATGTTACGGTCATTGATGTTTCAGGGTTGCCTTTGATGCTGAGCATTATATGGTCGGGAGATTTTTTTGAACCTCTGAACGCTTTCCATTCTTCTTTGCTTATCATAAAAAACACCTCTTTCTACCTGCTGATTGTAGCATAAAACATCATCGATTTCAACAAATTTTCTTGACTATATACCTATTATATATTAAAATATAAGGTTGAAAGAACCAAACGGCAAGGACTGATGAATATGACAGAAAGAAACAATATAAGAAATGTTGCAATTATTGCTCATGTTGACCATGGTAAGACAACGCTCGTTGATGAAATGCTTAAGCAGAGCGGTATTTTTCGCGAAAATGAGCAGGTGCAGGACAGAGTTATGGACTCAAATGACCTTGAAAGAGAAAGAGGTATCACTATTCTTTCAAAAAATACCTCTGTTCACTATAAGGATACAAAAATCAATATCGTTGATACTCCGGGCCACGCTGATTTCGGTGGCGAGGTAGAGCGAATTCTTATGATGGTTGACGGCGTTCTTCTTCTTGTTGACGCGTTTGAAGGCTGTATGCCTCAGACCAGATTCGTTCTCAAAAAAGCTCTTAACCTTAAGAAGAAGGTTCTCGTAGTTGTCAATAAAATTGACCGCCCGGGTGCAAGACCGGATGAGGTTATCGACGAGGTGCTCGATTTGTTTATCGAGCTTGGTGCTGATGATGACCAGATTGAATTCCCGGTTGTATACGCTTCTGCAAGAGAAGGGTATTCGTCGTTGGAGTCTGATGTCAGAGAGGGCGATATGAGACCTCTTCTTGATTCAATTCTTGAGCATATCCAGCCGCCGTCAGGTGAAATTGATGCTCCGTTGCAAATTCTCTTTTCCAGCCTTGATTATGACGATTATATCGGCAGAATCGGTGTCGGCAGAGTTGAAAGAGGAAGGATAAAGCGCGGTGACAGTGTTGTTCTCTGCAAGCAGGACGGTGAGACGCAGAATGTGAAAATTTCCCGTCTTTATCAGTTTGAGGGGCTCAGGAGAGTCGAGGTTGACTCTGCAATGATGGGTGATATCGTCTGCGTATCCGGTATAGTTGACCTTAATATCGGTGAGACGGCTTGTGACCCGAATTGCATTGAACCTCTCCCGTTTGTTAAGATTGACGAGCCGACGATTTCAATGAATTTCATCGTAAATGACAGTCCGTTTGCAGGCAGAGAAGGTAAGTTTGTTACTTCAAGAAATATCCGTGACCGTCTTTTTAAAGAGGTTGAGACCAATGTAAGCATGCGCGTTGAGGAGACGGATTCAACGGACACCTTCAAGGTATCAGGCAGAGGTGAGTTGCATCTTTCAATCCTTATTGAAACGATGCGCCGTCAGGGCTACGAATTCCAGGTTTCACGCCCGGAGGTTATATACAAAACAATCAACGGCCAGCTTTGCGAGCCTATGGAGCTTCTTATTGTTGAAGTGCCCGAGCAGTATGTCGGCGCAGTTATCGAAAAGCTCGGTTCGCGCAAGGGTGAGCTTGAAAATATGGGCTCTCGCGATGGCGGAGCAACGCATCTTGAATTCAAAATTCCGTCACGAGGACTTATCGGATACCGTTCTGAATTTATGACAGATACCAACGGTAACGGAATTATGAATCAGCTTTTTGCAGGATACGAACCGTATAAGGGTGATATGCAGACAAGAGAACGCGGTTCAATCGTTGTTCACGAAACGGGAACAAGCACAGGATACGGTCTTTTCAATACTCAGGACAGAGGTCATCTTTTCATTGGACCCGGTATTGAGGTGTATGAGGGTATGATAGTAGGCGAATGTTCAAGAAACGAGGATATTGTCTGCAATGTCTGCAAGAAAAAGCAGATGACAAATACACGCGCCGCAGGCAGTGATGATGCGCTCCGTCTTGTTCCTCCGACGACGCTCAGCCTCGAGCAGTCAATGGAATTTATCAAGGACGATGAACTCCTTGAGGTAACTCCGCAGTCGCTCAGACTGCGCAAGAGAGTGCTTTCAAAGGAGCTTCGAATGAAGCAGATGTTTAAAAAGAAATAAGGAGAGTTTGATATGACTAAGAAATTATTATCGGTTATTCTTTGTGTCGCAATGGTTTTTGCAACATCGATCCCTGCTTTTGCGGCGGATGAGCAGACTCTTCCGTATGAAAACAGCAGATTTTTTACTTGCGGCGACTATGAGCTTCACTATCGTGTTGCTGAACACGAGGGTATGTATAAAGGCAGAATAATGTTCATCCATGGCTTTGGTCAGTCGAGCTTTTCATGGGAGAATATGGCTGACGAAATGAGCGCAAAGGGCTATGACTGCTACTGCGTTGACCTCCCGAATTTCGGCTACAGCACAAGAGAAACCGCGGATATGGAGCTTGTTGACCGTGAAGTTCTTGTTGAAAAGCTTATGCTCAGTATTGCTCCCGGAAACTCTTGGATTCTTGCAGGTCATTCAATGGGCGGTGCGGTTGCAATCAATGTCGCTCAGAGTGTTGATGTGCAGAAGCTTATGCTGTTCTGCGCGGCTCCCGTTGCTGATATGGGCGATATGTCGGGGATGACAGCTATGCCGTTTATGGGCAAGATGATGAACTTCGTGTTCAAGTATCTGACGAAGATTGATTTGCTTATGAGGGTAGTTGTTCTTATGGCGACAGCTAACTGGGATTATACAAAGAATTATAACCTTGAGGGTGTAACTGCACCCCTTCAGCTCGACGGAACAGGCGAAGGCCTTTGTGTCCTTATGCAGCACCAGAGACCGACGGATCTTGAAGGAGCTGCAAATATCGATTGTCCTGTGCTCATAGTAAACGCAGAGAAGGATATGATTATCAGCGGTTCAATGAAACAGCAGATTTCTGATGCGTTCCCGAATGCTGAGCATTACCTTGTTGCAGGCGGCGGACATATCTGCATTGAAGACAGAGCAGAAGAGCTCGCAGATGTTGCATACGAATTTATCAATAAATAATCAATGGTGATTTTATGACCGATAAAAAACTGAATAACGGCTGTGCTGTCGCACTTGGCAACTTTGACGGTTTGCATATCGGTCACCTTGCCGTGATAGACAGGACGATAGCGCTTGCGGGCGAAAGCATGACTGCTACGGTAATGCTTTTTGATGAGCATAGTATGAAGGCTGTTACGGGTGCGGCTCCTCCGAGGCTTATCACGGAAGAGGAGAGAGCAGATATTTTTAAGAAAAATGGTATTGAACCGTTTGTCATCAGCTTTTCACGAATCAAGGATTTTTCGCCGAAGGAGTTCGTTGAAAAAGTGCTCGTAAGTGAGCTTGATGCAAGGATTGTTGTATGCGGATTTAATTACCGCTTCGGCAATAAAGCCAAAGGTGATGCAAAACTTTTGGAAGAAATATGCATCGAAAAAGGCATAAAATGTGTTATAATAAACGAAGTTGTAAAAGACGGTATGCCGATCAGCTCAACAGCGATAAGAAATGCCGTTGAATGCGGTGATATCGAAAAAGCAAACGCTATGCTTGGAAGAAGCTTCGGATATTGTACCGAGGTCATAAACGGTGATAAGCGGGGCAGAACATGGGGATTCCCGACAATAAATCAAAAGCTACCGGAAGGTTTTGTTGTTCCGAAGTTTGGTGTGTATGAATCAATCGTTACCGTTGAGGGTCAGAGATATTTGGGCGTAACAAACATTGGCTTAAGACCAACGGTTGGGACAGAAAAGGTTCTCAGTGAAACGCACATTCTTTCGTTTGACGGTGTTCTTTACGGAAAGAAAGTTGATGTAAGGCTTATTCGTTTTATCCGTAGCGAGCAGAAGTTCAGCTCGTTTGATGAGCTGATTTTGCAGATAGAATCAGATGTAAATTCCGTGAAGGGTGGTGCGTGATTTATGTATGAAAGCTGGGAAAAGCTTAAAAAGGATTGTTCATCCTGTCAGAAGTGCCAGCTGGGGCAGACGAGGACTAATCTTGTGTTTGGTGTCGGAAACGAAAAGGCTGAGGTTCTTTTTATCGGTGAAGGCCCGGGCGAGCAAGAGGATTTGAAAGGCGAACCGTTTGTCGGTCGCAGCGGTCAGCTTCTTGATAAGTATATGGACGCAATAGGACTGGACAGAAAAAAGAATATATATATAGCTAATATGGTCAAATGTAGGCCACCGCATAACCGTGACCCTCAGCAGGATGAGCAGGAAGCCTGCCTCGGATGGCTCAGGGAGCAGGTAAGGCTGATGAAACCTAAAATTATCGTCTGCGTCGGCAGAATTGCTGCGCAGAAGCTTATCGGTGAAGATTTCAAGGTGACTAAGCAACACGGAGAATTCATCGAAAAGAACGGGGTGCTGATGATGGGTACTTTCCATCCTGCCGCGCTTTTGCGAAACCCCAACAATAAGCCTCAGGCGCTTGAGGATTTCCTTAAGCTCAGAGATAAAATCAATGAAGTATGTACGCATACTTACTAAAACGGAGGTAAATTTATGAAAAAAATTATTTCAGTAATGCTTTGCATTGTTATGCTTACCGCATCGCTTTGCTTCAGCGTTTCAGCAGAAGAGAAGGATTTCGGCAAACTTCAGTTCAATGAAGACGGCAACTTCAGAATTATGCAGGTTGCTGACCTTCAGGATGATATGCTTCTTAATGGCGCAGTAAAGGAATTTCTCAAGGAAGCTCTTGTCCGTGAACAGCCGGATCTCGTTGTTCTCACAGGTGATAATATCTCGGGCGGTTCCTGCCGTACTGATATGTTTAAGAGCTGGGACAGAAGAAACTGTGAAACAGCTATCGGTCAGTTTATGGATATCTTTGAGGATTACGGTGTGCCTGTAGCTATGGTTTTCGGAAATCATGATGACGAAAATAAGCTTTCGAAGGAAGAGCTTTTCGATATTTATGAGGAATACGATTGCTTTATCGGTACCGATGAGGGCGAGGCTCTCTATGGATGCGGTACATACAACCTTCCAATCTATTCTTCAAAGGATAGCACCAAGATGGCTTATAACCTCTGGATGTTTGACTCGAATACATATGATGAAGAGCTCGGCGGTTATGACTATGTTCACGATGATCAGGTTGAATGGTATGTAAATAAGTCAAATGAGCTTAAGACTGCTAACGGCGGTGAGGTCGTTCCTTCAATGGCTTTCCAGCACATCATTGTTAAGGAAATCTTTGAACTTATCGAAAGCGGCGATAATATCGAAGGTGCGCTTCTCAATAAGGACGGTAAGGACTATGTTTTCAAAGAAGGTGTTCTTAAGGCAGGTTATCTTAAGGAGTATCCCTGCCCCGGTACCCGACCGAGCAAGCAGGTTCCTGCAATGATGCAGCAGGGTGATGTTGTTGCAATGTTCTTCGGCCATGACCATAACAATTCGTTTGAAGTTGACTATCACGGTATGGATCTCGTTGCAACACCCGGTTTTACATTCCATAGCTACGGCAACGAGGACAGAGGCGTCAGAATTATTAATATCAATGAGAATGATACTTCAACTTACGAAACACATCTTGTTAAATTTGCTGATTACTTTGCAGACAGCAAGATGGCAATGGCAAATTATAATATGAATGCAGATTATCTTCCTCTTTGGGACAGAATCAAGGCAGGTATTTTCTTTGTTATTACATTCCCGATCAAGGCTATCTTTGGTTACGCGTTTTAATTATCTGATAATTTAATAAACACACCTCCCGTTTCCATCCGGAAACGGGAGGTGTTGTCAATAAATAAGTTTTTATTCAGCGGGAGCAGGGTTGATGCTGTCTGCTATTGAGGTTTTGATAAGGTTGAAGAGAAATTCAAGAATCTTCTTCAAAGCCTTGAAGAAATCGGGGTTGTATCTCTCTGTTGTGTTCATATTCTCAGAAGTCATCGGATAAATCTCAGATGATTCGTCGTCATAAACAAGGAACTGAGGATAGCTTGCATCGCTGAAAACATTGAATCCGTCAATGTTGATTATCTTATCAAATAGACGGTTAATAGATTCGGGGAAGTTTGCATGCTTCATATTTTTGATAAACCATGTTGTGTCGGGCAAAGCGCAGGTTGAAGCGTCGATCTGCTTGTCCGGAGAGATGTATTTATCCGTTCCGTTTGCCTGAGCAGCGGCGATATAATCGTCAGAAAGAACGGTATCGATTGTAGCTGTTGTAGCACCCATAGAAGCTTTGTAAACTGTGCAGAAGTCTTCTGCAAGAACATCGGCATCTTTTATAACAGGGATGGTCTGATAGCCATACTTTGTAACATTTGCAACATTAACGCCGTTGGTTCTGAACTCTTTGAACATCTCGGGCGCCTTAACCTGAACATTGTAATGATAGTTATCAATTATTTCGATAAAGGTTGCATATTCAGCCTTATCTACGCCGTAGAAGACGGTTTCCTTTGCCTTATCGTAGTCTTCATCTGAAACCATTGCCCAATAAGCAGGGAAGTTGCCGTACATATCCCTGAGAAGTCTTGGAACAAGGTTGAGATAAATGTCGGGATAAACATTGTTTACTGACCAGGCGAGAAAATCAAGACCATATGTATCATTCAAAACGGTAACGAAAGCCTGAATAAGCTCGTTTATGCTGTCGTCAGTCGAGATTTGGAGATCGTATACAAATCTTTCGATTCCATCTGCATCAAGATAAATCTCACCGCAGAAGGCCTTTGTGCAGAATTCTGCACCGTTGAGAGCACTTGCATAAGAAATATAGTCTCTGACATATTCGCCGTCATATTTCTCCATATAAGCTGCCGCGATGCAATCACCAAGGCAACGGCCGAGAAGAGCAACTTCTGTTTCGCCGGTAGCCGCAAGAACTGCTTCTATGTAGTCATGAAGTTTTTCGGCGGTAACATACGGGTCGATTCGCCAGTCATAATAAAATCTGAACTGTTCAGTAGCATATTTTCCGTTTGTTTTTGTGGGGTTAATTCTGTCGATGCTTGAAACATCGACACGGCTGTTGTCTCGGGGATTGCCGTTTTTATCAAGCATAAGGTCGGCGTAAAGAGGAGAAACTATTCCGTAGGCAACATCGCAGAATTCATCCCATTCCTGAGTTAAAACCGCTTTTGCGAAAACATCGATGTTTTCCTTTACGGTATCCATAATGAAGTTTTCGGGAAGCTGTAACGGGAAAACTTTTCTTGTTGTTCCGTCAGGGTTATCAGCTATGATATGTGCACCCGTACCAACAACATAAATCAAGGGAATATCTGTGCCGGGAGCTTCCGTAGCAGATGTTGATGCCGAAAAAGCAAAGGTTGCAAGGATAATGGCTAATGAGAGAAAAACTGATAAAAGTTTTTTGGAAAACTTTTTCATTCAAATCACTCCTTAGATGCTTTCCACTCATCGAGTGTTGATGAATTTTCTGTTTCAACATGAGAGAAGAAGAAGTCTTTTCTTTCTTCGCTGTTGATAACTGTAACCGGCTTGATCTGGTTAAGAACAACGCCTTTTGCACGAAGAGATTCTCTGTAATCCCAGTATGTTTTTGGTTTAAGAATGAGGATTTCAGGTCTGTTAAGCATACCCCAGCGTCTGTACTTAAAGTATTTTTCGTTAACCTCGTTGAATTCTTCATCCATAATATCAATCATTTGCTGTCTTTCTTCTTCGTTAACAGCTTCTTTAGGCTCTACGAGGAGACAGTAACGCGGCGGTTTCGTTGAAAAATCGGGATAGTAGCTGAACTGAGTAAACTCTTTACCGCTTTTCTTTGAAATGTTCTTTGCAACAAAGTCGCACATCTGAGTTGTTGTCTTTTCGTTTGCCACATTCATATCAAGGTTCTTTCTGTAAAGAAGCTCAATTCTCGGAGTGTTGTTGTACATTTTTGTCACCTGGACAACATCCTCGATACGGTATCTGTAAAGGCCCGAGTAGTTTGAAACGACGATTTCATACTTCTTGCCGACTTCAAGCTCATCGATAAGGAGTGTCTTCGGCTGCTCATCATCTGATCCGTCCTCTACTTCGTCATCAATGGGGATGAATTCAAAGAAGATGCAGTGAGGAAGAAGGACGCCATCGTGAACATCAAGCTCTGTCGGCATTGCGAAGAAGCCTTCGGCTGCAGCATAACCCATATTGTGAAGGGGAAGGTCACCGATGGATTTGCGGAGCTTGTCAACATAAACCTTGAGATTTGAACCGACCATACCGTGAGCCCATGTAAGCTTTGGCCAGATACGGGGAGCAATCGGTGTATCAAAGCCCTTTTCAAATTCACGGCGAAGCTCTGCCGCGCGTGTCGGGTTGGGTTTGAATTTCTTCTCATATTCCTTGCGGAGCTCAGGTGTAATCTTTATGTTCGGGTTGATAATACCTTTTTCAATATCGTCGCAGAGCATTTCCCAATTCTCTTCAAGATAGTCAAACATTGTTGTAAGAAGAGTTACAACGATTGACTCAAGGTAAGAAACCTTCCTATCCTCAAGAGCGAATCTGAGCTGAAGGTATGATGTATCGAGAAGCTCCTCGTGCTCGGGAATAAGCAAAGAAACAGGAGAAGTAGAGAATGTGTTAAGAAGGGGTTTGAGGTAAAGAAGAGGAATCTGACCTGCACCGTTACACTGCTTGCCGTCTTCGAGCTTATGTCCTGTAAGGATAAGAACAAGGGGGCCTTTCTGAGCAGGCATTCTTACGCCCTTGACATCCTTGAGATAGTGGTATGCTGTTGCAACTGAAGCTGAGAAACCGATGCACTGCATATGCCAAAGGTCAATGATTGACTTGGGGAGAATCTTCGGCTTGCCGACACTGCCCGAGGATGAGCAATAACGGACATTGATACCTGTATACATCAGGTTCTTTTCTTTGTTGTGAATCATTCTCTCAACATAAGGCTCATAATCCTCATACTTGGTGAGGGGAACCATTGAACGGAAATCGTCGATTGAATGAATGTCCTTGAAATTATACTTTTTGCCTAATTCACAATTTTTGCTTCTGTTAAGAATTTTTTTGAGTGTTTTGCGCTGTGCCTTCATAGGATCCTTTGTGTGGTGATTTATTTCTCTGAGAGTAAAATCGCCGAGAAAAACACCAAAATCTGAAAAGTGCATGGTAGTCACTCCTTTTTTAATTTAGACCATACTGCCTCATAGTCCTATATATTATAACTTTTATCAAGACGAAAGTCAAACATCAATATAAAACAAAGTGTCGATTATGTCGAAAAAACGGTTGATTTCGTATACATTTTATAATATAATATAAATCATTGATTTAATGCACTGAAAACTGCTATAAAAACGGAGAAAGTATGCTTAAATGCCACGCTGAAAAATTTTTGAAAAATTTTAAAAATTTTTTCAAAAAAGACTTGATTTATCGGGAAATGTGTGGTATCCTATTTGAGCATGCTATGTTATTATGTAGCAAAGTGCGTAGATATGCGTTGATGTGAGAGGTGGCGGCCCATCGAGGTCGGGAATTCTCGCGGAGTATGTCCGATTTAAAACCGGGCGATCGAATAACCTACAGACCGGGTCCGCTGCCCTTTTGCGGATCTGTGTATGTATGTGCGTTTAAAACCTTTAAATGCACTTTCCCGGAAACTAACCCATTTCCGGTTTTTAAATGTGACGGGTAGAAACACCCGGAAGCGTTGCAAAATTAGGTTTTAGACGTTGCCCGCCAAATTTATAAGGAGGCAGAATCATGGCAGTAAAGGGTAAGATCAGAATCAGATTGAAGGGTTATGACCACAACCTTGTTG
>JAGAVE010000098.1 GCA_017942105.1 Clostridia bacterium
GTAGGGCTACGATTTCGCTATCCCTTCTTCTCGCCTGTACCTCACGATACAAACCTTGGGAGTCGCTTTTGAGTTCGTCGGCAACTACGCCTCGGTGGACTTTCACCACAGAGCATTGATATGCCCGTCATACCAAAAAATCCGCCCGGTGCACCACCACCGAACGGATCATAGGACAACCAACCCCCATAGGAAAAAGGAAGCAGATTGCATATTTATAATAGCACTCTGCTTAAGGTTTTGCAACCATTTTTTAGAAAGCAGGGTGATTTTTCTTTTTCACCCTGAATTAAATTAAGTAAGGGTGTGATGAAATGAAAATCGCTGCAGCTTATATCCGTGTTTCCGACGAGCGCCAGGATGAATACTCCCCTGACTCGCAGATCAGGCTCATCCACGATTTCGCCAAGAAAAACGGATTCACCGTTCCGCAGGAGTACATTTTCTTCGATGACGGTATCTCCGCCAAGACAGCAAAAAAGAGAACACAGTTCAATCAGATGATTGCTCTCGCAAAGGAGAAGGAAGCTCCGTTTGAAGCAATCCTTGTCTGGAAATTCTCACGATTTGCCCGTAATCAGGAAGAAAGTATTGTTTATAAAAACATCCTCCGAAAAAAAGGAATTCAGGTTATCAGTATATCCGAACCGATTATCGATTCCCCTTTCGGAGAACTCATCGAGCGCATCATCGAATGGATGGACGAATACTATCTCATCAATCTCTCGACCGAAGTTAAACGCGGTATGATGGAAAAACTCAGCCGTGGCGAAGCTATGTGTCCCCCTGCATTCGGATATGATATTGTTGATAAGAAATACATTCCGAATGATGAGGCCGTCCATGTCCGTGAAATATTCAATGATTTTAACAGCGGAGTTACGATGAGACAAATCGCGATGAAGTGCGCCGCCAAAGGTCTGAAAACGCATCGTGGGAATCCTCTTGAAGCACGAACAATCCGTTATATACTCAACAACCCTGTTTACATTGGCAAAATCCGTTGGTCAACTGACGGCAGAGCTTCTTCCTTGCGTGACTATTCGAACCCGAATACCGTAATCGTTGACGGCATACATGAGCCGATTATATCCGCTGAGATATGGGAGAAGACCCAGTCAAAGATGAAGGAGCTGCAGAAAATGTATGGCAGATATCAGAGAGCCGAGCAACCCGTTGAATGGATGCTCAAGGGTCTGATGCGCTGCGACTGCGGTGCAACCCTGACTTTTCTTTCTACCAAGTGTCCCTCGATACAATGCTACGAGTACACCAAAGGTAAAGGCAAATGTTCAACATCGCACAGCTTGTCCCTTGCAAAAGCAAACAAGCTCGTCATTGCTGCTCTTGAAAGCTGTGTTGACAATATGAATTTTAATATTCTTCCCCGTAAAAAGCCGAAAAGCGGCATAGATTATAATAAGCTCGTCCAGAGAGAGCAAATCAAGCTCGAGCGAGCAAAAGAAGCTTATCTCTCCGGTATCGATACCAAGGAAGAATACAAGGCCAACAAAGACAGAATCACTAAAGCAATCCGTGATATCGAAAAAGAACGCAACAAAGAGACAGCCGAAACGGTTAACCTGACCGAATATTCCGATAAAGTGCGCCAGGTCCTTAAAACCGTCAAGGATCCCACCGCCTCCGAGCTGATGAAAAACAAAGCCCTGCGCTCAATCCTTTCCCATATCACCTACCAAAAACCTCAAAATAACCTCGCTTTATTTTTTTACGCCTAATGTTATCTGTTTCCACACTCCGCTCCGCCATATTGCGAAATGATTATCTGTGCATATTTCGGGTTTGGATTTGCAATTTTAACGGGATATTGCAGTTTTTTCTCATAGACAAACATCAGCAGCTACCTCCTATGTCCCACGGCCACGGGTTTTTCAGCCACGACACACCGGGGTCGGAATTGCCGTAAAGCGGGCCGAACTGCTCTTCGTATTCACAAACGAGTTTTTCATTCATTTCTTCATATTTTTTATAAAGCGAAAGTGCAGCAAGATCCTCGGGATGAGTATCCATATAAAGATGAAGCTCCCACATTGCAAACTGCACTGCATCGAGCCTTTGCAGAATCATTCCTCTCGTCATCTGCTACCACTTCCGAGAAACGGCTTATTCAGAACCGGAAAAAGTGTTCCGCATCTGAGTGCCGTCATTTCATCGTAGGTAGTCATATCCGTCTGAAAAGGAACATATATCATTGCGACCTGAGGATTTTCGGGCAAAGCCGTCATTCTGCAGCCGCAGTCATCTGCAAATCTCGGTTTATAATAACCCATCGGCTTAACATGATGGGTATACTGTGAATTATTCAACCTGATTGGCTCCTTTATATTTATTCGGCATACGCCTAATACATCCTATGCTAAAAGGCAATATGCGTAACTAAAACTTGAAAAATTCAATTTTATTTTGAATATCATTGAAAAATTATTGAAAACACTCGCAAGCCGTGGTATAATATTTATATGTACTAACTTTCGGAGGTTTCCTATGGCTATCAGTTACAATAAATTGTGGAAATTACTTATTGATAGAGGTATGAAGAAAACAGAGCTTGTAAAGCTGTCGGGCATCACTTCCAATGCTATGGCAAAAATGGGAAGAAATGAATCTGTTCAGGTGGACACCCTGGGCAAGGTTTGCGCCGTACTCGGTTGCAATGTGGATGCAATTATGGAATTTGTCCCCGATGAAGCGAAGGGGGACAAATAAGATGGTTCTTGAAAATAAACTTGGTATTACCGACTCACCTGAACTTGCAGAAGCTGAGGAACGCATCAGCAAGAAGAAGGCAGCAGAGCTTTTTGAAAACGGCTTGCTGGACACTTTAGAGGCAGGAACATTTGCCTCGCTGAAAGCCATTCATAAATATCTTTTTGACGAGATCTACGACTTTGCCGGCGAGCTTCGCACCGTGAATATCGCAAAGGGGAACTTCCGTTTTGCTCCGCTTATGTATCTGGAAGCGGCTCTTGCTAACATCGATAAGATGCCTCAGTCCACTTTTGATGAGATCGTGGAAAAGTACGTGGAAATGAATATTGCCCATCCCTTCCGCGAGGGCAACGGCAGAAGCACTCGCATCTGGCTGGATTGCATCTTTAAGAAGGAAATCGGCAAGGTTGTCGATTGGAGCAAGGTGGATAAAGAGGACTATCTGCTCGCAATGGAGCGCAGTCCCATTAGGGATATCGAGATCAAACATATCCTCAAAAACGCCCTGACCGACGATATCCATAGCCGCGAGGTCTATATGAAAGGCATCGACCACAGCTACTATTATGAGGGATATACAACCTTTAAGACGGAAGAATTGTAAAATCCCAAAGTATCAAATACAAAGTCCTAAAGTGTCAATTTGGCACTTTGAACTGCACTTCGGAAGAATTGACACTTTTAGAACTGATCGCAAAAAATCCTACCGTCACACAGCAAGCATTAGCCGATGCATCCGGTAAATCACTCAGAACCATAAAGCGGCTGATGAAATCCCTGCAGGATAAGAACTATATCCGCCGTGAAAGCAGCAAACGCTACGGCAAATGGGAAGTTTTGGTTTGATATACTTTGATAAATGAAAGAAACTAATTGGAGGAAAATCATATGATTTTAGCAAACAGTAAAGATAAAGCAACTAAATTAGAAGTTTTAGAATTGGCAAGAGAGTATATAGAAAATAATCAGGAAATTCCGAATGACCTTTCACGTATACTTTTCCCTCCTGAAAAGCGTGAATATGAGTTAGTATATTGGGGAAAAGAAAGCAAAGAGCAAATTTTAACAGAAACTATTCCTGTGCCGTTACAAGAAGACAAGATTTTCCCGCCTGATGCTGAAATCAAGTCTAATGAATGGGTTAATAAATTAATATTCGGTGAAAATTTGCAAATATTAAAAACTCTTATTCAAATGAAAAAGGACGGGAAACTTAAAAATTCTGACGGAACAGATGGGGTTAGATTGATTTATATTGATCCACCTTTTACAACAAAACAGGACTTTAAAGTACAAGGTGCTGAGCAGGTTGCGTATGCGGATAAGTTGTCTGGTGCTGAATTTATAGAATTTATAAGAAAACGTTTAATATTGGCAAAAGAATTGTTGGCAGATGATGGAACCATATTTATTCATTTGGATCAAAAGATGAGCCATTATATAAAAATTATATTAGATGAAATTTTCGGAAAAAACAATCTTTTGAATGAAATAGTTTGGCATTTTAGAACTTATCAAGGGAAAACGCAAAATTATTTTCCTAGAAAGCATAATGTAATATATTGGTATAAGAACAAAAATAATCCCAACTTTTCTTTAGAGTATGATGATGATTATGAAGGTACTGTTGATGCAGAAAGATGGAAAGATTATCTTGTAAATGGCAATGAAATTAGAGGCGCCAATTATCCTAAAAACGACAGTCGCTTCAAAGGATATTACGATAAGTTTGTAAAAAATAATGGCAGACCTCCAGAAGATGATGATATTATTATGACTGTTAAAGGCTTTGTCATTGATGATGTTTGGATGGACATACAAGCAGTGGATCCTAAAGACAAGAAAGAAAAGACTGGATATCCTACTCAAAAGCCAGAAGATTTATTGAATAGAATAATTGAATGTTGTACACAACAAGGGGATTTGGTGTTAGACTTTTTTGCGGGAAGCGGAACAACTCCGGTAGTAGCCGAAAAATTAGGACGACGTTGGATAGCTGTCGACGTAGGGAAGTATTCAATTTACACAATTCAAAAACGACTGTTGCAAATAGAAAATATCCGTCCATTCATGTTATATTCAGGTGGTTTGTATGATGCGGAAAAATTAAATAAATTTGATAACGAAAATTGGAAACTATTTGCACTACAACTTTGGAACTGTCAAGCCTCAAAAACAAAAGTTAAAGGTTTAGATTTTGATGGTGAAAAGGACAATTGTTTGGTAAAGGTATATTCGCCACAGGAGTTAAAAGAAAACAATTTAAAGATATCCCATGAAACCATTTATGAAATTGACACCATCCTTGGCAGAAATGCTGGTAATGAAATTTTTATAATCGCACCGCAAGGGCAATTTACATTTGCTGAAGATGATGTCGAAATCAAGGATAGAATATATCATATTTTGCGCGTCCCTTATTCTATGCTTGCTAAGTTCACTGAAAATTTCACACCCGCTAAGCAGCCCCGAGATAGCGAGTCCATTAATGAAATTGTGGATTCAGTTGGATTTGATTTTGTGCAACCGCCAGTTGTTGATTTTGAGGTTGTAAATAACACATTAAAAATAAAGAAATTCAGAAGTAACAGCAGAATGAAGGGTGAACAAAAAACAGAGTTAGCGATGGTTTTAATTGATTATAACTATAATGGAGAAGTGTTCGATATTGACGATGTATTTTACAACAAAGATTTATACGAAACTAATTTTAAAACTAAAAAAATTCAATTAAAAAAGGCGATAAAAATTAAACCTATTGATAAAAAAGCTATGTTTATATTCGTAGATAATGCTGGCAACGAAAAGAGGATGGTAATTGATGGAACAAAACAAAATTAGAATCAAAGAACAAGAGTTGGTTTTAAATGTTGGCAATAATGTAGATACAAGTAAGTGGGATGAAAGTAAGTATGATAAATTTGTTTTGGCATTGACTAATGGAAGAAAATACCAAGAGGAAGCTATATTTACAGCGTTGCGCTTTATGTGTGGTAATCAGTATAGTAATATTAGAGATTTGGCTCGAGAAAACTATGTAAATAATCCAAATCTTAGAGAAAAGTATCCAACTGAAAACACGCTGATTAACAAATTGTTTTTTCAAAAGTATTATACGGCAAACCTCGACTTGGCAACAGGAACAGGAAAGAGTTGGGTATTATATGGCCTTGCCGCAATAATGCTAAGCGCAGGATTTGTTGATCAAGTTCTTGTTTTGGTGCCAAGTATTACTATCGAAAGAGAACTTAAAGAAAAATTTGAAGTCTTTGCTATGGATAGCAAATTAAACGACTGCTTATCCTCAGTACCTCCTAAGATTATTTCTGGTAACGAAAGCATTGTTAAAGGTTGTATATGCGTTGAAAATAGAGATGCTCTATATAAAAATGCTAGAAATTCGATAATTGATAGTTTGACAGGCAAGGGCGAAAGAACACTTATACTCAATGATGAAGCACATCATATTTATTATTCTGAAGAAAACCAATGGAAAAGTTTTATCGAAACTATAAAGCCCAAGTATAATATTGGTGTATCCGGCACTTGTTATTATAAAGACAACGATTATTTTGTTGACGTAATTTATCGTTATTCCTTAAAGCAAGCAATAGATGATGGATGGGTTAAAAGTGTATCATATATCATTAAAGAAAATATGCCATCTAAAAAAGAAGAACAGTGGCAAGTCATTATAAATTCCCACAATGAAATCAAAGAAAAATTGAGCTCCAAAAATATATTACCCATTTCCATCGTAGTTACGGAAAAAACAACTTCTTGTGATTCGTTAGCAAAAAGATTTAAAACATATTTGAAAACAAATTACAACTTAACTGATGATGAAGTCAACGAGAGAGTTTTAGTTGTTCATTCGAAACCCAATGCGGCAGCGGATAGAGCGCGATTGAAAGATGTGGATTCAACAAAATCTAAAGTTGAGTGGATTTTTTCTGTTTCTATGCTTACGGAAGGCTGGGATGTAAAACGAGTATTCCAAATTATTCCTGATGAAGAGAGAGCTTTTAATTCTAAATTGTTGATCGCGCAGGTGTTAGGCAGAGGTCTTCGCGTTCCGTCAAGTTGGAATTTTTCGTTTGGTAAACCTGAGGTTATAGTTTTTAACCATGAAAAATGGGCTTTTGCAGTCAAAAAACTTGTAGATGAAATATTAGAAATTGAACGACGCATTTCTACTAAAGTTTTGCAGGAGGCTGATTATCATTTTGAGTTTTATAATTGTGAATACAAAAAGATTCCTATTGCTTCACCACAAACAAAACAAAAAGTAGGTTTATATAATTTGTTTGACAAAGGATATATAACCCTACCAACCACATTGCCCGAAGAGAGTGTTGAAATTGAACTTTCTAATTTAAAGAATGAAAGTAAAACTTGGAAAACAAAACTTGCCCATAATACAATAAGTGTTGAGGATATGGCCTATAAAATGTGGGATAGATTTAGAGATATTCCAGACGATGATAATATAGGCTTGGCTGAACAATATCAAGAAAAATATCCCGTTGAAAAGTTAGAGGAAATTATCAAACGCTCTCTAAGAGAAAGTGGCAACACAGTTATCACAGACTCACTTGCTAACAAATTTATCGCATCTATGTCCACCGCTTGGCGACAGGGGTCGACCTATGTTACGTATAGCACAAAACCTGATAAGTTTTTTATGGTGTCAACAAAAAGTATGGGGTGCGAAGGCACGAGTGCTAGTTTGTTGAAAAACACCAATACTTTATTCTGGACCGATAATACAAAAACTTATTTGTCGGAAGAAGAAATTGAATTTTTCAATGAGATAATAGACACAAGTAACGGATACAGACAGAAAAAAGTATCAAACAAAAATACTTTTAAGACTGTAACATCGTTCTGTTTTTCAAACCATGACCCTGAAAAGAAGTTTATAGATTCGTTAATAAACAATTCAGACATTATAACTTCATGGGTAAAGTCTACTTCAAAAGGATTCTATCCTATAGATTTTTCATGGAAGAAAAATCCGCGCCACGGCGAAGCCATCAGATACGAAAAGTTCAATCCCGACTTTTTTATTAAAATAAATGATAGTATTGTTATTGTTGAAATTAAGGGCGATGAGGAAATATCTAACCCGCATCCCGAAAACATAGGAAAGCATTTAGCTGGAATGGAACATGTAAAACTAATCAATCAACATCTTAATAAAGAAATATATAAATTTACAATGCTCACCCCCAAGAGTTATCACGCATTTTTCGAAAGCATTCGAAATAATAACATTCTAAAATTCAATAGTGAATTAGATGTTGAAATGAAAAGAAATCAAAATTAAATCAAAAACGACCCCGACATTGCTTGTCCCCAAATGGGAATTTAGCAGTATCGGGGGTGTTATCTTTTCCTTGGAAACAGCTTGTCCTATCATGAATTTTGTTTTCCGAATATCAACCTCTTGATTTTTGGATATAATTATAGTATAATGTACTGAACTTAAATGCGATTATCGGGAGAAGTAGCTCTTCTTCGTCATAGCAGAGAATGAAGCATTGTGGTGAAAGCTTCTTATGACGCGATTTGTGAAATGCACCCGCCAGCACGCAGGGGGAAAAGCTTTTGAGTATCTCTGTGCGGAAGCCACCGTTAAAGGGCTAAAAAGTAATAAGTCGGAGTGGAACCGCGGAACACCGCCTCCGTCGCCTATGGGCGATGGGGCTTTTTTATTTTTCCGTTGTCTTCGACCGCTTTTGAAAGAGAGTTGATTTTATGTTTGAAAGAATGAGAGAGGATATCCGTTGCGTCCTCGACCGTGACCCTGCGGCACATTCGGCAATTGAAGTTATGCTTCTTTATCCCGGATTCAAAGCTGTCAGGAGCCACAGAAAAGCACATTGGTTTTACAGCCACAAGATGTTTTTCATCGCAAGAATGATTTCTCAGCGCAATGTAAGGCGCACGGGAATTGAAATCCATCCCGGTGCCGAAATTGGAAGAAGATTTTTCATCGACCACGGAACGGGAATCGTCATTGGTGAAACGACGATCATCGGTGACGATGTTACGATCTACCAGGGTGTCACCCTCGGCGGTACGGGTAAAGACACAGGTAAGCGACACCCAACAATCGGTAACAATGTCCTCATCGGCGCAGGTTCAAAGGTTCTCGGTCCCGTCACGGTCGGCGATAATACCAACATCGCCGCAGGTGCCGTTGTGCTTGATAAAATCCCCGAAAACTCAACTGCCGTCGGCGTTCCCGCAAGAGTTGTCCGCCGTAACGGAAAAAGAGTTCAGGACCTTGATCAGGTTCATATTCCCGACCCGATTTCTCAGGAGCTTTGCAAATTGAGAGCAGAAATAGATAAACTTAAAAAGAAAGTGGAGGAGCAGAACAATGAAAGTATTTAATACACTCACAAGACAGAAGGAAGACCTTAAAACGATTGAAGAAGGCAAAGTAAAAATCTACGCCTGCGGACCGACAGTTTATAACTTTATTCACATCGGTAACGCAAGACCGCTTTGCGTTTTTGATGTTCTTCGCCGTTTTCTTGAATATATCGGCTACGATGTACGCTTCGTTCAGAACTTTACTGATATTGATGACAAGATCATCAAGCGTGCAAATGAAGAAAAACTCACTTACAAAGAGGTAAGTGAAAAATACATCGAGGAATTTTGGAAAGATGTTAAGGGTATGAACATCCGCGAAGCAACAGTTCACCCGAAGGCAACAGAAAACATTGATGAAATCATAAGCATCGTTTCAAGCCTTATAGAAAAAGGTTACGCATACGCAGTTGACGGCGATGTTTATTTCAGCCCCAAAAAGTTTGACGAATACGGCAAGCTTTCTCATCAGCCTCTTGAGGACCTTGAGGCAGGTGCAAGAATTATGGTTGGCGAAGTCAAGAAGGAGCCGATGGACTTCGCTCTCTGGAAGAGCGCAAAGCCGGGTGAGCCTTATTGGGAGTCACCGTGGGGTCACGGCAGACCGGGCTGGCATATTGAATGTTCAGCTATGGTAAGACGCTACCTCGGCAATACAATCGACATCCACTGCGGTGGTCAGGACCTCATCTTCCCCCACCATGAAAACGAAATTGCACAGAGCGAATGCTGTAACGGCGTTCCCTTTGCAAATTACTGGATGCACAACGGTTACATCAATGTTGACAATGTCAAGATGTCAAAATCACTCGGCAATTTCTTCACTGTCCGTGATGTTGCTGAAAAATACGGTTATGAACCCATCCGTTACCTTATGATCTCTTCTCATTACAGAAGCCCCATCAATTACAGCACAGATGTTATTGAGCAGTGCAAAGCTTCTCTTACAAGACTTTACACCTGCCGCGACAACCTTGATTTTGCTCTCAATAATGCGGCTGACGGTGATGTTTCCGACGAAATCGCAGCAATGCTTGAAAAGCGCCGTGAGCAGTTTATTGCAGCTCTCAACGACGACCTCAACACTGCAGATGCTATTTCTGCTGTTTTTGAACTTGTCCGCGATATCAACTCAAAGGTTATCACAGATGCACCCGTAAAGGGCAACTGCGAAGCTGCGGCAAAGCTCTTTGACGAGCTCTGCGATGTACTCGGTCTCGTTTACGACAGGAAGAAAGAGGACCTTGACGGCGAGGTTGAAGCTCTCATCGCACAGCGTACTGAGGCAAGAAAGAACAAAAACTGGGCTGAGGCTGACAGAATCCGTGACGAGCTTAAGGCTATGGGCATCGTTCTTGAAGATACAGCTCAGGGCGTTAAGTGGCACAGAGAATAATTTCAAAGGAGTCTGAAAGAATCAGGCTCCTTTAATTTTGTAAATTATATCAACATATTGATGTTTTTTTGACAAAATTCGTGTTTTGCTCGTTTATTTTGTGATTTTAATGTTGAAATTGAAATTCAGATATGATACAATTTTTCTAAATAATATTTGGAGAGGTGTGCTCTTATGAAAAAAGGTAAGGGATTCTTTGGTGAATTCAAAAAGTTTATTTTAAGAGGCAATGTTGTTGATCTTGCAGTCGGTGTTATCATCGGTGGTGCTTTCCAGGCAATCGTTAAATCTTTGGTTGACGATATCGTAATGCCGCTTGTAGGTATGGCAACAGGTAACATTGACTTTTCACAGCGTGTATGGAAGATCGGCGAGGGCGAATTCGCTGCAACAGTTACATGGGGTAACTTCGTAACAGCTGTACTTAACTTCCTCATTATGTCTTTCGTAATCTTCTGCTTTATTAAGCTCATCAACACAATCGCTGATAAAGCTACAAAGAAAAAGGACGAAGAGGTTGCAGCTCCGACAACGAAAAAGTGCCCGTACTGCTGTTCAGAAATCGACATCGCTGCTGTTAAGTGTCCGCACTGTACATCTGATGTTGAATAATATTTTCATTAATTGATTCAGGTGATAAGCTTTGGAAAAAGAAATTATACTTAAAAAAGCTGTTTTCGGCGGTTTCGACTGCATTCAGGTTATGAATTGCATTGCTGACCTTCAGAAAAGGGCTCTTGAAGCAAAGAAGGATGCCGAGAAATTAGAGGTACTTCAAGCAACTCTTTCCGAGCTTGAAACAGTTATGAAAAATCAGGATGACGAAATTGCTGATCTTTCCGCAAGCATTGCGGAGGCTGAAAGTAAATTCCGAGTTTCGAGAGCATCGGCTCAACTCGTAAAGGATTCGGTCGATTATGCTGACCGTTATGTCGAAAATGCAAAAATCATTGCGCAAGACATAACTGAAAAAACTTCCCTGAGGGTCAGAGAAGCAAAAGAAAAAATCGACTCAATTCTTTCAGATATCGCAGGATTATCTGACGATATTTCAATTCTGTATGCAGACCTGGGAAGCCTTAAATCCGAATGCGATTTTTTTGAGGATTCATACCCCTCTTCTTCATCCGAAAATTACCTAGCTGAGGATGAAACTTCCGCTGAGGATGAGGCGCAGGTGTGTTCACCTTCAGCGGTGCAGACCGAAGATTCTGCTCCGCTGAAGGATGAAGAAGAAACTCTGAAGCTTCTTCGCAGTCTGAAAGAAAAATACGAAAATATGGTTTAAAAAAGCTGCCCGAAAGGCAGCTTTTAATTATGGTAATAAATTCTATTTGTTACAAAAGTCGTTATTCCTTCGTTGACCCATTTCATCATGGTGTCTGCTTCGTCAATCGTCCAGCAGGCAAGCTCAATTCCGCTTTCCCTCAGCTCCTCTATTTTTTCGGGAGTGTTTGACTTTTCATTTCCGTTAAAGCTGACACCCATATTTTCTGCTTCAAGGCATTTCTGCATTTCCTTATCGGTTAGCTTCGAAACAAGCTTGAAGATTTTTATATCCTTGTTCTGCTCACGCACAAGTTCAAGAGCTTCGCGTTCAAAGGAAATCACTGAGCAACTATCCGTAAAGCCGTATTTTTCGATAAGTTCAAGTAGCTTTTTGATTCCGTCTGAAGTGTAATCCTTAATTTCAATCATCGGGATAACATTATACTCGAGACAGCATTTGAGAGCTTGCTCAAGAGTCGGCACTTTCAGGTTTTCATATTCCTCTGCGTTGGCACCGCGGATAACGCTGCAAGCCGCAAGATCATAATAAGTGTAGGATGAAACCTTGCCCTTCTTATCGCAGACCGTTTTAATATTCTCATCGTGCATAAGCACCCAAACGCCATCCTTGGTCTGACGAATGTCAATTTCAACATAATCAAAGCCGTATTCTGCCGCCTTTTTTATTGCCGGCAGTGTATTTTCGGGCGCCTGAGCGGAATATCCTCTATGGGCAATGAGCGTTATTCTCGCCCTATCCCTTTCCTGAGTAAGAACATCCGAAAGAGGAAGCGGCGTTTTAGGTTCAAGGCGTTTTTTCATACTTATTGCCGACGAAACAATCGGAACCGCAACAATCGCGACGATTAAAATTGCAACCAACGCAATCGGCCATTTTTTTCTGCGCATAATACGCAGTTTTCGTTTCAGATTTTCTTTTTTCATAAATCTTCCGCCAATTCTTAAAATTGCCTTGCGCGCTGAAGCACAAGGCAATTTTTGTTATATGTATTTTGCTTATCAACCGTTGAGAAGCTTGAAGTTTTCTTTATTGCACTTATAAAGATTTTTGAAAACCTCATAATTCTTTGCGTAAACATCCTTGTTTGCTTTGTCAGGCTTGAATGTCTTGACGGCAGGAACATAGTCCTTAACCTTCGCAACATTCTCGATTTCACCAAGACCGATACCTACCATAGCCGCCGCGCCGACAGCTCCGATATCCTGAGGACGGTTAACAGTTTCAACGGTTTTGCCCGTAATATCTGCAAGAATCTGGCAAGTAACATCCGAAAGAGCACCACCACCGACAAAACGGACCGTATCAGAAGTCTTAACCTTTTTATTCTGTGCTTCAAGCATCCAATTAAGATGGAAGCATACTCCTTCGATAACAGCACGAAGCATTTGCGATTTTCCCGTATCAATGCTGATATTAAAGAACATACCTGCGGCATTCGGATCTTCAAACGGGCAACGGTTACCGTGAAGCCACGGAGTGAAGATAACACCGCCTGAACCTGCAGGAACTTCATTGATAACCTTTGTCATATACTCATAGAGGCTCTTATATTCTGACTCTGTGTCCTGAGTAACATCAAGCTTTTCTTTAAATATTCCGATTTCATCAAGGCAGAGATGGTCACGCACCCATTCAAGGCACTTGCCCGCCGTTTCAAGCTCAGCAAAATAATTAAAGGAATCCGGGTCCGCACCAACAATTGCCGCAATCATAGCTGATGTATCAACAAGTTGCTTTTCGACAACCGTACCTACCCAGCCTGATGTACCCTGATAAATGTGCGTATCACCGACAGCACCGCTACCTGCGCCGACGCCGATGAGCGAAGCATCACCGCCTCCGCCGAATACGGGTGTTCCTTCAGCCAGACCAAGCTGCTCAGCCGCCTTTGCAGTTACCTTGCCGACAATATCAGTTGACTTCACAATCTTCGGCAAGTGATCCATATTGACATCAAAGATACCTGCAACGCTCTTGCTCCAGCATTCCTTGCCCTTTCTTGTATCGTAAAGAAGAGTTGCGAAAGCAGAGTCCTTTGTCATTGCGAAAACATCCGTACAACGGCAGATGAGGAAATCCTTAACATCGAGCCACTTATGGGTTCTCTTGTAATTTTCAGGTTCATTAGCCTCGACCCATTTATATTTATAAACCGGGTCTTTAACACTGCAAGCAACCGCACCCGTAGCAATGAGGGATTTGAGAAGAGGTACGATATTTGCGCCCGCAATCTGAATACCGTATGCCATATATTTTTTAAGCTCTTCCTTTGCTCGCTGATCCATATAGCTCATAGCTCTGCGGACAGGGTTACCGTCCTTATCAACAAGAACAAGTCCCTGAGCCTGAGAGCAGAAAGAGATGCCTGCTATCTGCGAAGGCTTGATATCGGTTTTAGTAAAAAGCTCCTTTGTCGTCGTGCACATAGCACCCCACCATTCTTCCGGGTCCTGCTCTGCGCCGCCGTTGCCGACCATATAGAGATTATATGCGCCGTAAGCGTTTGCGATGGGTTTGATAGTCTTATCAATTTCAAAAAGACAGGTCTTCATGCCGGTCGTGCCGACATCGTATGCAATAACATAAATAGCCATTTTTTAACCCCCAAAACTGTGTTGAATACATTCTATCACAAAATTACACAAAATTGTAAAATTTTTTTAAAAAAATGCAAAAATTTATTTTATTTTTATTTAAATTATGTTATACTCTACATTGGGTATAAAGCAAAATGCATTATATTGCAAAAATTACATACATCGGAGGAATTAAAATGGCTAACAATTTTGCTATCTCAAAGTATCTTGATGCTGATGCTGTTACCAAACAGCTCGACGCTCTCATCAAAAAGCCCGTTTACAGTATCAAGCCCGACGCATTAAAGAAGTACGAGGAAGAGTACTTTGCAAAGAAGTGTGTAAAATCAAAGGAAATGATCGATGTTGCTAAGGGTCGTATCCCCGGCGGCGTTCAGCACAACCTCGCTTTCAACTATCCGTTCCCTCTCGTTTTCACTAAGGCTTCAGGCAATAAGCTTTATGATATCGACGGCAACGAATATTACGATTTCCTTCAGGCAGGCGGCCCGACAATTCTCGGCAGCAACCCTGAATCTGTCCGCAACAAGGTTATCGAGCTCCTTAACGATTGCGGTCCTTCAACAGGTCTTTTCCACGAATATGAATACAAGCTCGCAAACAAAATTGCTGAATGCGTTCCTTCAGTTGAAATGTTCCGTATGCTCGGTTCAGGTACCGAGGCTTGTATGTGTGCTGTTCGTGTTGCTCGTCTTGCAACCGGCAAAAAGAACATCCTTAAGATGGGTGGCGCATACCACGGCTGGTCAGATCAGCTGGCTTACGGTATGAGAGTTCCCGGAACAAAGAACCTTCAGTCTCCCGGCGTTCCGATGTTCGTATTCAAGCATACTGATGAATTCTTCCCGAACGATCTTGAAGACCTTGAGAAGAAGCTTAAGAAAAACCAGCTTACAGGCGGTACGGCTGCAGTATTCCTTGAGCCCGTAGGCCCTGAAAGCGGTACTCGTCCTCTCAGCAAGGCATTTGTTAAGGGCGTTGAAAAGCTCTGCCATAAGTACGGTTCACTCCTCGTATTTGATGAGGTTGTTACAGGCTTCCGTATCGGCACATCAGGCGCTCAGGGCTACTTCGGTGTTGACCCTGACCTCACAATCTTCGGTAAAATCATCGCAGGCGGATATCCCGGTGCGGGCGGTATCGGCGGTCACAGAGATGTTATGGCTCACCTCGGTGCAGGTCTTGACGGTTCAGGCAAGAAAGTTAAGAAGGCAATGTGCGGCGGTACAATGGCTGCTACTCCTATTTCTTGCGTTGCAGGTTACTATACACTTTGCGAAATCGAAGAATCAAACGCTTGCCAGAAGGCAGGTCTTATGGGTGACAGACTTATCAAGGGTCTCCAGAAGTCAATTGAGAAGCACAACCTTCCCTTCGTAGCTTTCAACCAGGGTTCAATTTGTCATCTCGACACAGTTGGCACAATGCACTATTCAATCGACTGGTCAAAGCCGTGGCAGATTCCCGATGTTCTTAAGCAGACAAGCATCCGTAAAAAGGAAATGGAGCATATGGGTGCAGCTTACATGGCAGAGGGTATGGTTACTCTTGCAGGCAGCCGTCTTTACACAAGCGCTGCTTACACTGAAGAAGACATCGACGATGCAATCGCTCGTTTCGACAGAGTGTTCGAAAACTGCGGCAGAATCGGCTGATCATAAATTAGGAGAAAAATTATGGCTTATAACATTCAAGAAGCAAAAGAGCTGGTTGTTGAAGCCGGCAAAAAGCTTTTAGAGACAGGACTCATCGCTCGTACCTGGGGTAATGTAAGCGCACGAATTTCTGACACTCAGTTTGTTATCACTCCGAGCGGCAGAGCTTACGAAACTCTTACCCCCGATGATATCGTTGTTGTAAACATCGATGACTGCAGCTACGAAGGAGATATCAAGCCTTCAAGCGAAAAAGGCGTTCACGCAGATGCTTACAGACTCCGTCCCGAAGAGAATTTTGTTATTCACACTCATCAGATCAAGGCATCGGTTGTTGGTGCATCAGGTCTCAACATTGAGGCTATTCCCGAGAAGTATAAAGCTCTTTTCGGCGATTGTGTTCCCGTTGCAGACTACGGTATGCCCTCAACATCAAAGCTTCGCAATGCCGTTGCTCAGGCTTATGCAGACTATCCGAAGAGCAAAGCAATTCTTATGAAGCAGCACGGTGCTGTTGTTACCGGAAGAAGCTTTGAAGAGGCTTTTGAGGTTGTTTCTGAGCTTGAAAACCTCTGCGAAGAAAAGATTCAGCAGGCATATAAAGTATATGAGGGAACAGCCCATTATACTCGCACTGCAATGTTTAACAGCTACATCAAGGCTGTCGGCAACGGCAAGATGCCTAAGGTTATTGCAGACTTCGGCGAAAGTGCAAGAATCGGCTCAAAGTTTGAAATTCATTTCAAAAACGGCAAGAGCTTTACTGTTGATATAAAGACAGGTACTTCAACTTCAGAAGAGAAGCTTCCCGCTGCAGTTCTTGTTCACAGCGAAATCTACAAGAATTCTGATTTTGATTATATCAAGCATCTTACCGCAAGCGAGATTATCGCTGTCAGCATAGCTCAGAAAGAAATCACTCCCCGTCTTGATGACTTCGCACAGATCGCAGGAACAAAGATCGGCAGTTTCAGATGGGACGGTTCAAGAGCATCAGGCAAGACTGCCGCAAAAGCTCTCAAAGGCAACAATGCAGTTCTTATAGCAGGAGCAGGCGCTCTTTGCGCAGGAACAAAGCGCAGTGACCTTGACGCAGTTGAGCTTATTATGTCAAGAGAATGTCAGACAGTTATCGGTTCAGTTTTCTTCGGTGCAGGTGAAACACTCAGCCCCGTTGATGCAAACATTATGAGATTTATCTATCTTACAAAATACTCAAAGAAAGCTGAATAAATAAACAAGCAAGAACCCTCACCTTAGGTTGTAATGGCCTTCGGTGAGGGTTTAATTATTTTTCAGATTTAATTTTAACTGAGATATCATCCGTCAGCCAAATTTCGGTAACTCTTCCCGATTCTATTGCCATACGGAAATCAAGCTCTGATCCGATAATGCTTGGAAGCAACATTTCAATATCCTTCTTCGAATTTATAAATCCGCCCGAAATGTCACCTGCCGCATTAACAAACATATCTACATAAGCAGCTACGGTTTCATTCTCGTTTGAAAGGGTGAATATGCAATTTATCAGCTCTTCGGTGTTTGCACTGATTTCAAAAATCTCCGCTTTTTCTTGCTTTGTTTTTGTGATAGTCAAAACTCCGTTTTTTTCACTTTCCTTCAAGACCTCTTTAAAAGCCTTCACGGTTTCTTCGTAGCTGGGAACCTTTGTACCGCTTGACTTTGCATAATACGGTATAAGCTCATCCTCTATAAAAGCTTTGAGAGTTTTTTCATCGAGCTTTCCGTCAATTGCTTTATCAAGAGCGTTGAGAAGCTTGACAGCCAGTTTTTCATACTCATTGCCGCTTTTCTCCGCTTGTTTGATAAATTCGTCAACGCTCGTTTTCTCCGCGCCGTTTATATACACAATGCCGTTTTTAACCGAAATTTTATTTTCGGTTTTTCTTGTTTTATATGAACCTTCAAAATACGAGCCCTTAATGCCTTCACCGAAATCAATCGACGCCGTCAACTCATTGTCAACAAGAAATTTATCTATTTTTACGCTGATATCAATTGAAGACGACTTGAAAAGAGTTTTATCAAAAGCTCTTCCTATTTTAACAATCGGTTCGTTAAGATAGCATCCCAATATCGTTCCGCCTGCAATAACTGCGACAACAAAAAACACCAGAGCCGAGATAAGAATAACTTTTCTTTTGCTGAGCCTTGTTATTTTCTTAGGTGCTTTATCTTCGTTAACATCTGTTTTCTCAAACTCTTCTTTTTTGCTCTCCTCAGCATCGAGGTATTCTGTATTTTCTTTAGCGTTTTCGCTTTTCAGATTTTCTCCGCATTCAGGGCAAACGCTCACATCTGACTCAAATGTTGCTCCGCATTTTTCACAATGCATTGAGAAACCTCCCTTTAATTAACAAAGAATATATATAACTGCAATCCTGATGCACCTTTGATATAGTTTACTCGCTTAACATCCGGGAAAACATCATAAAGCTTTTCTCTCTTAAACAAATCCTTTTCAGCCTTTGCTCTTTCCGTAGCTGAACCGAATTTTACAACAACATAATCATCCTGAGGTTGATTTTTCACTGCCTTTTTAAAAGAATCAAGACTGTATTTTTCACAATATATCGATTTTTGTATGTAATAATTATATTTTTCTGCATTGCAGGGCGGTGAAATTGTATCCGTTTTAAGGTTTTCGTGAGTGTAAGAAAGCTCTCTGGAGGTGATCGCAAAAAAATCGTGTGTATGATCAACCTGAAGCGCCTTAAGCTCGCTTGAATCAAAGCTCGTATCATCCCAGGTCAGGTCAAAATAATAATAATCTTCACCCAGCTTGCAATAATTCCACACATGACTGCTTTCAGCGTTTTCATCTTCAGCGTTAGCATCAAACTCTGCTCCGCAAGTTATACCAAGCTTCTGCATAATTGATGTGAATGCCAGCGTGTAGCCGCTGCATACCGTTTTGCCTTCAACAAGGCAACCGTAAGAAGAATATCCCAGTAAATCATTGTCTGTCGACTCTGCAAGGTCGTGGTCATAGTCCGTTTTTTCAAGAATGCTGTCATAAACATACAAAACAGCATCAAAAAGATATTCCTTCGCTACTGCTTCATCAACAATAGCCTTTACAACCGAATCATATTCCGGAAGTTTTTCTTGCGCTTCTTCTTTTGTGAGCGTATATTTTATATCTATGCTGAGTGCATATTTCTTATTCTGCGAAATTTCTTTAAGAGTAAATGAATTCGGATTGACCCAAAAATAATCAGGCTGTTCGTAGGCAACATTTCTGTAATTATCATTCACCCACGAAACGGCTTTATCGATATCACTTTTTTGCTTGCTTCTGACCACCTCAACAGAATCGAGATGCTCTTCAAATCCGGCACAAAGCTTGACATAATATCCGCGTTCTTCCTCGTTAAGAGAAGCATAAAAAGGATAAATCAACTCGCAGTTAGCTTCAAGCTTTTCCTTGATATTAATCTCGGTCTGGGTTATTGTTTCCTTATTACTTTTAAGCATAAGAAAAACGACGCCTGTGCCAAAAGACAGCAAAAGAACTATAACAATAATTCCGCCGATCAAATCCTTCCTCATAATAACCTCAATCCCTTTTCTCAAGTTTTCTTTTTATTTCTCAATTCCCTAAAAAAATCAGTCAGAATGGCCGAACATTCTTCCTGCATAAAACCCGAAACGACCTCCGGCCTATGGTTATAAGGTAAATCAAAAAGATTGACCACACTTCCGCAAGAGCCTGCCTTATAATCCGAAGCGCCGTAAACAAGCTTTTTAATTCTGCTGTTGATTATTGCACCCGTACACATCGGACAAGGCTCGAGCGTTACAAACATATCACATTGCCATAGCCTCCAGCCGCCGAGCTTTCTGCACGCTTCATCAATAGCCTCCAGCTCTGCGTGGGCTAGTGCATTTTTTCCCGTTTCCCGACGATTGCGTCCCCTGCCGACTATTTCATCGCCGAGCACAACAACCGCACCAACAGGCACTTCTCCCTCTTGAGCCGACTCGTACGCAAGCCTGAGCGCTTCTTTCATA
This sequence comes from Clostridia bacterium, assembly GCA_017942105.1. Taxonomy (GTDB): domain Bacteria; phylum Bacillota; class Clostridia; order Oscillospirales; family Acutalibacteraceae; genus CAG-488. Next base: position 20,089 of record JAGAVE010000098.1, read on the forward strand.
AAGCATTCTTTCATATCAGCTTACCCCCTGACCCAACGCCGCAAAAACTGCAACCGCAAGGAAACAGCAAGAAAAAACCGTCAGAATCAGCGATACTGTATACATTTTTCTTTGTTTGATACTTCTTTCCATATTAACTCTGCGAATCCAGTTTATAAAAACAACGCCGAGAGCAATAAGCCCTGCGACAACTGCAAAGAAACCTGTAACAGCCGTAATCTGCATAAGATTTAAAGATGTAAACGCCGCAAAGAAAACTGCGATAACAACCGTCGGCGAAGCGCAGAATGCCGCTCTTTTAAGAAGCTGCTTTTTGCTCATAGCCGTCGCATCCTTTTTTAGCTTCACTGTACAATTTTTCTTGAAAACAATGAAGGCAAAAACTCCGATAGCTATCAGCGTTGCCGAAACAATATAATAAGCCAAGCCCATAGACTCGGGATTTTTCTCAAAGTACACACTGAAACAAACTGAAATGAAATTGTTTAGAAAGTGTATCGTCACACTCGTCCAGATGCTCTTGGTTTTTATGCAGAAATATCCTAAAGAAACACCTGCAATAAAAGCAAACGGAATCTGAATCATATTAGCGTGAACAACGGCAAAACAAAAAGCCGATACCAGAATTGCAAACCAATCGCCGTATTTTCTCAAAGGCTGCATTATTACGCCTCTGAAGGTGAACTCTTCAAAAAGAGCAGGCATAACAGCCGTATTAATTACAAACAACAAAACGGTTGTAAAATCAGTCGGGATATCCATTCCCTCTGAACCTGAAAAGAAAGTTACACCCAAGCCTGAAAGAAACGCCGAAAAAATTGAAGTTGCAGTATTTCCGAGCAAGCAAACCGCCAATCCCGCAAAAACACCAAGCACATAAAGCTGAGCTGATTTAGGCTTGCTAAAAGCGTTCATCTTTTTTTGGTCTTCATTCTTGGACATAAAATAAACGAACAGCGCAGGAATCAGCATATAGAATGATTGCAAAACAACCCCAAGACCCATGGAGAATGTCGTATCGCTTCTGTAAGCTTCCGCTATCGGGAGCATAGAGACGACCGTTGAAACTGCAATTTGCATAAAGAAAATTGCAATCATCAAGGCACCCGATATGACACCTCTTCTGCCAATTTCCACAAACTCTTTTTCAACTATCGGATTGTGTCCACCGAACATATTATAGAGGTTCTGATAATAATTATATCCATAATATGGCTGGCCGTAATAGTTCTGATTATAATAACTATGCCCGTTATAACTTGCGTTGTTATAATAGCTTTGATTGTTACCATACTGAGCATTATACTGCTGATTATACTGATAATCGTAGGTGCTGTTGTAATTCTGATTTTCTCCGCTGTTAGCGGAGTGCATATCGCTATTATAAATAGGATTATTGTCCATTGTATCGCCTCTCTTTTTTGACAAGAAACCTTTAGATAATATATTATATCCCAAATGCAACCTATAATCAAGACGGATAATTGTTAACTTTTTAAGAACTGGAAATTATACTTGTTTTTTGTTCAATAATAATGTATACTAGTGTAGTATATAAACAAAAAGGAGATGAACATATGGATCCTATCAAGGTTGACTTTACCAAAAAAAGATTTGAGAAAGGTCCTGACAAAAAAACGGGGGTTGTTATCCCGCCTGAAAAGAAGGGTCTTAAAATCGGCATAAATATCGGTCTTACCGCTATCTTTGGCGCTATACTTTATTACTTTATGCTTCCCGTTTTTAACTTTAAATCGATTTTAATGTATGCTTTTTTGGGTATTTTATGTATTTTCTACTGCATTGTAAATTACCTTACAAGCGGTGCATTGAGAACACCTGACTATGCCCCGTACGCAAGAAAATCCTCCAGAATACCAAAAATCATAATCGGCGTTCTGCTTGTTGTTGTTGCTCTCGGCTTTGTTTTCTCTTCCGTTGTTTTCAGAGCAAAGAGCTACGCTCAGATCATCGATGTTCAGCAGAAGGATGAAAATGTTTTTGCTGCTGAGGTTGACGAGGTTGACTGGGCTCATGTCCCCGTAATTGACGAGGATACAACCGCAGACCTCGCAGGTCGTGCTATGTCAAAGCTTGACCAGCTCGGTTATGTTTCTCAGTTTGATGTTCAGCCGAATTATTTCCAGATAAACTATCAGGATGAACCCGTTCGTGTTGTTCCCTTGAAATATGCAAATATCATTAAATGGTTCACAAACGCAAAGAACGGTCTCCCCGCTTACATTATCGTTAATGCAAAAACTCAGGAAACCGAGCTCGTTGAGGTTAAAGAAGGTATCAAATATTCAACAGCCGACCATTTCCAACACAATGTTGTTCGTCATGTCCGTTTCAAGTATCCGACATACCTTCTTGACGAACCCGCTTTCGAGATTGACGAAAAGGGACATCCCTATTGGGTTTTCGCCAAGCTTGATATGACAATCGGTCTTTTTGGCGGTAAGGATGTTACGGGCGCCGTTATCTGCGATGCAGTTACAGGCGAATGCGCGGAATACAGCATTGACGAGCTTAAAACCAATTCCGAGCTTCAGTGGATTGACCGTGTTTACTCCGCAGAGCTCCTTACTGAGCAGTATAATTTCTTCGGCAGATACCAGGGCGGCTTCTGGAACTCAATCCTCGGTCAGAAGAATACTTACTCCACAACAGAAGATCACGCTTATCTTGCTATGAACGATGACGTTTATATGTATACAGGCGTTACCTCCCTCACTGGTGATGAATCAATCACAGGCTTTGTTCTTATTAACCAGCGAACAAAGGACGCAAGATACTACCGTATGGAAGGTGCTAAGGAAGCAACAGCACAGGGAAAAGCACAGGGTCTTGTCCAGGAAAAAGAATACACTGCTTCGTTCCCGTTACTTCTTAACATCGACGGTGTACCGACTTACTTTATGTCGCTCAAAGATAAGGAGAGCCGTGTTCAGGGCTATGCAATGGTCAATGTTAAAGACTACACCAAGCTTTGTACTACAGGAACGACCATTGAGGAATGCCTTAACAACTATGTTTCCGTCCTTGCTTCCGCTAACATCAATGTCGATGTTGATACAGAAGGTCTTGAAGAAGGAGCAGACGGCAACAAGCCTGCAGAAAAGCTAACTGCAACAGGTAAGGTAACAGATATCCGTACCGCCGTTGTTAACGGAAACAGTATTTACTACATCAAGCTCGACACCGCAGATTGCTATTATTCAATTAAAGCTGCAAATACCGAAGCTGTTGTCCTCGTAAACAAAGGTGATGAAGTTACATTAACCATCACAACCGATAAGGGTGATATTATTCCTGCTTCAAGCATTGAGGTTAAATAAAATGAGCAACTCAAAAAAAGAAGTTGAGATTTTTTGGACGGGCGGATACGACTCTACCTTCAGAGTCGTTCAGCTCTCCCGAATGGATATTATCATCCGTCCCTATTATCTTTCTGATAACCGCATTGCCGAAAGCTATGAAATATCAGCAATAAAAGAAGCTACGAGGCTCATCAGAAATCACCCGGACACAAAGGCAGAGCTTCTTGACCTGGTCTATATTCCTATTTCCGATAGACCTGAGAGTGACGAAGAAATCAAGGCGGCGTATGACAGAATTTTCAGCAAAAACTGGCTCGGAAATCAGTATGTCTGGCTCGCAGATTTCGCAAAGCAGCACAAGGGAATTGAGCTTTCGATTGAGAAAGGCACTAATCCCGTCAGGCTCATCGAAAAAAACGGCGGCTTCAAAAAAATCAACATTGACGGCGTTGGTGAAACTTATATCGTTGATGAAAATACTCATCCCGATTATTATTCACTCTTTGGAAATTTCAGCATTCCTCTGCTGGAAATCTCCAAGCTTGATATGAAAGCTTTCTTCCTTGAAAACGGATATGCGGATGTTATGAAAGCTACTTGGTTTTGTCACAATCCCGTAAACGGCAAGCCTTGCGGAAGGTGCAATCCTTGCAAAGGAGTTGTCGAAGAAGGAATGTCCGAAAGGCTTGATGACGAGGCTTTGGAAAGATATCGCAAAGCGAAAAAGAAAGAGAAGCTGAAAGCAACTCCTGTTTTTAAGCTTGCAAAAAAACTTCTCAGAAGATAAGAATAAGCTGTATCAGATCCTAATGTTCTGATACAGCTTTATTTTATTTCGATTCTTTTAATTTAACTTTAGGTAAATCAAGCTTGAATATTGTTGCTAAGATTCTTATAACAAAGGTTACAGCAACGGAAATAATAATAGATTTTGTTCTTCCGAAATTTATTAGACAGAGATTGTAATAAACAACGCCTCCGGCGATAGACGCGAGAGCGTAAATTCTCTTTTTCAGAACAAACGGAATTTCTCTGAGCATAACATCCCTGAGAATACCACCGCCGATACCGGTTATAACACCGAGGCAGACAGCAAGAATACTGTTCATTTTAAAGCCGGAATCAATCGCTACCTGAACACCTGTAACCGTAAAGACCCCCAGTCCTACAGCGTCAAAAATATTGTTTACACTGTCAACCGTTTTCTGACTTTTCTGATAAAGGTCTCTGAATATGTATGCAATGATGAAAACAATCGTTGCTACAATTACCGATACAGTAACATAACGATAATCGGAAAACATTCTTGGCGGAAGCGTACCGATGAGAATATCTCGTATACAGCCGCCTCCCAATGCCGTTACGGAGCTCAGGACAAGAACGCCAAATATATCTACCCTCTTGTTTATAGCCACCATTGCTCCTGATGTTGCAAAAGCTATTGTTCCTATTATTTCAACTATAAAATATACAATTTCTTCAATTTCCATATCGTTGATCTACCACCCGATCTCAGGATGTTTCGTCCACACTCTGCACCTTATCACTACCTACAACATAGACGAGAATTTCAAGAGCATCAGACGAATTGATTATTCCGTCGCCCGTACTGTCTGCACTGAGTCTTCGTGCGGGTCCGAGCTTGTTTGAGCCGACCGCGTACTGAAGAACCAGCAAAGCATCGGACGAATTGATTTTTGAATTCATATCTGTATCGCGTTTAACGGAAATTACAAACTCATCAAGAACTTTCCCGTTACCATTTATCTGAATTTCCGTTCCCGTTTTTATATATCCACCGACCGTTCCTGAAAAGGTAACAGTAGCTCCGTCTTTTAACTCAAGATATTTTTCAGTGAATTCGTCCGGAGTCATCATCTCGTCAATTCCGTAAACTATCGTTTTTTCAGCATTAAGTCCTACGCCTTCAACCTTCTTAAAAGCATACGAGGGTTTAAGCTCCGGCTCATCGGGTTCGTCGCCTTCGCCGTTCTGATACCCGCTCATACCAAGATCCTTTATAATCTGCGGATAGTCATAATAGCAGAAATTCAGGTCAACATATCCCTTAATTCCCGGGACAGAGCCTCTTTCGCTGTACTGCCACATTCCGTAAGGTCCGTCATATGTGCATTCATCAGCATACTGTGCAATCCAGAAATGGAAATCTGCAAGCTGATGAGCATAGAGCTGGTCACGAGCGAAAAACTTATTACAATAAATTCCCGTATAGTAGCCGCCCTCTTCAATTTTCTCGCAGAAAGCTCTGGCAAGATTCGTCGCCGCCTGCGTAGACAGTGCAAGCTGGTCATCTGTTTCTATATCAAAATATACGGGCATTTCCATTGTGCAATTATTCTCTTTAAGAATTTTAAGAACGAACTCTGCCTCTTCAACAGCCTGGTCAACAGTCAGTGCGGCGCTGAAGAAATAGCAACCAACAGGAAGACCCTGTGCCTTTGCGTTTTTATAATTCTCAACAAAATCTACATCCGCTCCGATTTTTTTTGTTCCCGTAGCTCTGTATCCGATTCTGAGGATTACCGCGTCAACACTTTCCGCGATTTCATTCCAATCTCTGATATCGTTATGATACGATAAATCAATTACATTCCACTTGATTCCATCGTAATCCTCTTCAGGATGCTCGATCGCCTTTACCGTAAAAGTCTTTTCAAGAAGCACCAGGTTCGTATTATACTGATCGCTTGCCGTTATTTTATAAACATACTCACCTGCTGTAAGCTTTGAGAAGGTCATATACCTATCCAGGTTGCTGACAGAATATTCGTTGGTTCCGGGATTTACTGTTTTTGTAAACTGTAAAGCACCGTTAACGCTTCTTACAGAGCAATTTACGGATGTAATGACATAGTCCGATGTTATTGTTCCGCGGACAGAGAAGGTCTGACCCTGATTAAGAACTTCAGGGAAATTCGCATCCGTCAGCTTGAATGTGTTGAACTGCTCTTTTGAAAGAACCTTAAACTCCTTTTCGAGAAGCACAACATCCTTATCCTTCGTATCCGTCGCCACTATTTTATATACATAATCTCCTGCCGCAAGCTTAGAGAAGGTCATAAGATAATCGACCATATGTATATCGTAGGTTTTCGTTCCCGGCTTTCCCGTATATTCAAAAGACGCCTCGCCCTCTTCATTATAAACACCGATTGTTACGGCTAAAATATTATTATCAGAAGAAACTATTCCGTAAACAGAAAACGTCTTTCCCTCAATCATTTCCGTCGGGTAAACCTCATCAGTCAGCTTCAATGCAGTTTCCGCCCACGCAGGAACAAACATACATGAAGCAATGATGATGAAGGATATCATTGCACACACGATTTTCTTCATCTTCATTAATAAATTTCCTCCATTTTATTCTTGTTAAGATTATAGCATAAAATAAACGCCGTGTATACTTGAAATACAAATATTTTATTGGTATAATTTAGAAAATCAGGAGGTAATTATGGGTATTTTTGACAGAAGTGAAATTTTGCTTGGAAGTGAAGCTCTTGAAAAGCTAAAGTCTTCAACCGTCGCCGTTTTCGGCATAGGCGGAGTCGGTTCATACACCGTTGAAGCTCTCGTTCGCGGCGGTATCGGTAATCTCTTCCTCTTTGACGGTGACATCGTTTCTCAAACCAACATCAACCGTCAGCTTGTCGCTACGGTTAAAACCATTGGTATGCCCAAAATTCAGGTTGCCGCCGACCATTGTAAAGAAGTCAACCCCGAAGTGAATATCACTGCGGAACAGTTGTTTTTCGACCACGAAAATGCAGACAGGATAGATTTCAGCAAATTCGACTATATTGTTGACGCAATCGACACGGTCTCATCCAAAATCCTGCTCATTGAAAAAGCCAAAAGTGCAGGGGTTCCCGTCATAAGCTGTATGGGCGCAGGAAACAAGCTTGACCCGACCCGTTTCGAAGTTACGGATATCAGCAAAACAAGCGTGTGCCCTCTTGCGAAGGTTATGAGATATGAGCTTAAGAAAAGAAATATCACAAAAGTCAAAGTTCTTTATTCTAAAGAAGAACCTGTCAAACACGGTCAGACTGAAAACGGCAGACCTCTTCCCGGAAGTGTTTCGTTTGTTCCGTCCGTTGCCGGATTGATTATTGCAGGCGAAGTTATCAAAGATCTTATATGACAAAAGCACCGATTCTCCGTTGAATCGGTGCTTCTTTTTTGTTATTTTTTATCTATCTGCTTATCTTCATCGTGTCTTGAACCCGGTCCCGGTCCGTAACCATATCCGCCGTAACCGTAGCCGTAGCCGCTTCCGTAGCCGTAGCCACCATAACCATAGCCATAACCGTTACCGTAGCCGTAGCCGTTACCGTAACCATAACCGCTTCCGTAACCATAGCCGTTGCCGTAACCGTAGCCGCTGTGCTTTCTTCTGCGTCTGCCGTAATATCCGCCGTAACGAAGGTAACCCTTACGCTTATAATATCTGCTGTTTTCTTCATTACCGCTCATCGTGAAGATTGCGCCGACAACTTCGATATCTGCACTTCGGATTTCTTCAAGAGTTCTGTTAATATCCGCTACCTTAGCATAATCGCGTCTGATACTGTAAATTATTCCGTCAGCAAGAGGTGCAATAACAATACTGTCCGTAACAACATTTGACGGAGGAGAGTCAATAATAATATAATCAAACTCTCTTCGGGCCTGTTCTATAACATTTCTTACCTTTTCAGTATCAAGAACTTCCGTTGATTTAAGAGAAATACCACCCGTCGGCAAAACGAAGATGCCGAGCGACTTAATGAACTTGATTGAATCAACATATGTTGATGTTCCCTTGATTATGGGAATAAGACCGTAATTCGTATCGCTCTTAACACCGACCGCGTGAAGAACAGCAGGCTTTCTCAAGTCACTGTCGATAAGAAGGACAGATTTACCCTTCTGAGCAAGAGAGCAGGCAATATTAACCGCAACCGTTGTTTTACCTTCGTCTTCGTATGTACTGGTAACAACGAATGCCTTATATCCTTTTTCACTCTTGATATTTTCAATCTTAGTTCTGATTGACTTAAAGCTCTCAACAAAGGCAAAGCTGACCTTTGAAGAATCCGTGATGAGCAATGAACCCTGCGGAGTTTTTGTCTTTCTGCCAAACAAGCCAACCTGCTTTTCAAGCAACGGAACAGAGCCGAGAACCTTAACATTAACCTCACGGCGGAGATTTTCAAGGCTTGTTACCGTATTTGTTGTAAGCGTGATAATAAGGATAACAAAAGCTACGATGGCGGCACCGATAAGGAAACCGTAAATTGCGTTCATCATAGAGCCGTCAGTATTGGTTACTACGGGTGCTGAGGGATTTTTGATAACCTTGATTGAAATAGTGCTGTCAAAGTCGCCGACAAATCCGGGAAATTCTTCGAGAACTACATCGAGAGCACGCTCGCAATATGCTTTATCCGTACTCGTTACACTGACCTCAAAGAAGCCGTTAATTCCTTCCTCAACCGTTTCGATATTAAGGCTGTTTTCGATTTCAGATTTTGTATATTTACTTTTAGGATTCTTTTCTTTAAGCTTCGTCTGGATCTTACTTACCATTTCATCACTTTTAAGAAGGAACTGGTATCTCTTCGCATCCGTATCAGCATAAAAAGTTGTTTCTTCTTCGTATTCAACAGGTGCATCCTTTCGGCCCGAATAATCCTTAACAATGACCATATTAGTTTCCATAAATCCAAGCGTCATCGTAGAAGAATATACCTCAACATAAGTAGCCTTCGCAATAGCAAGCCCGCCGACTGCAAAAATTGCACCGACGAGAAGAAGTGCCCAGATTTTATTCAGGAGATTTCTTGCGAAACGCCCCATATCAAAGCCTGAAGCTTCCTCGTTATAATAAATATTTTTATTCGTATCGAGTTCCTGCATTTTTACCATCCTTTCCGCCGCAGTATATTTCCAAGCGGCGAGGGATACCCCTCAAATTAAACGGTTAACATTATCATTATAAAGTATGGTTGCGTTTGTGTCAACCGTCAAAAGCTTCCTCGTTTGCGTATTTCATTTCTTTCTGCCATCGGTATCGGCGAATCCGTCAATACAGCCTTTGCCGAATCGTGCACCATCATTTCCATATTATAATGGCTGATATCCGGAGGGAAATAGCGCATCATCTCTGAAAGATTCGGTGCTCTGTGGCTCAGGGCGTGAGCATCCGTTCCGATAAAGGACGCAAGACCGTTGTATGCCATCGAATAAGCAAGCTCAAATTCCTGCAAACCGTCAAGGCTGGCGAGACTCGTTGCGTTTATCTGAAAAATTACGCCGTTTCTTGCAAGAGAATTAACCGCATCATAATCAAACTGAAAAAATTCATATCTTTCAGGATGAGCAATAATCGGCACAAGACCTGCATCGATAATTTCGTTGAGATAGTCATAAATCTTTCTGATTTTAACATTTCTGAAATTAAATTCAATCAGGATGTATCTGCTGCCGTTTATTGTCAGCCGTTTTAAATCGTTGGCAAAAAATATGTCATCATCAACAAAAACCTCAGCGCCGGGGTAGAGTTTAACATCAATTCCACGCTCTTCAACACTTCTTCTGAGAAGCTTCAACCTTTCATCTCTCAGATTAATGAAGCTGTTGATATTATCAACGGTATTTGTATGCGGAGTTGCAACAATATGCTTTATTCCGTTCGCTTCTGCCATATGGCACATTCTGATTGCCGTTTCCAGGTCACGGGCACCGTCGTCAATTTCAGGAAGAATATGACAATGAATATCAATCATAGTTTCAACTCCTTAAAAACCGATTTCTTCCGCCGCAGCAACCGCAAATCCCTGCGCCGCAGGCACAACACGGAAGCCGTCTGCGTAAAAGCCTATTCCCATAGTATCTCCCTGGGCGTAATCAATCACTCCGCCTCGGCGGGTACAGGATTTAAGATGCCTGATCGTTTTTTTACTGAGCTCTTCAAGGTCATCATTATCCGTCAGCTTTGCCAGATAAGCAAAACAATACGCAAGCATCGCCCCTGCTGAACTATCCTCCAAAGAGGATGTAAAAATCATTCTTTCAAAAGCACCGTCATCACGCTGATACTTTTTCATAACTCCTGCAAACTCGACGCAATATTTCAAAAGCTTAGCTTTTTCAATAAAATAGCTCTTGCTTTCCATTAGAGACTTCAGGCTATCCGTTATTCCTACTGCCCACCAGGCACAGCCTCTTGCCCAACCGTAAATACCCAGAGGTGCCTGCGTTTCAGCATTGAAGCAATGACCCGGGATTTTTGTTTCTTTTTCAAAACCGTTTTTACGGTATTCTTCAATCTGCTCAAGAGCGATATCAACGAAACGCGATTCGTTATAGACTACTGCATACTTCATAAGAAACGGGCAGACCATTCCGACTGTATCAACAAATCGGACATCCTTTGAAATTTCGTTATAAGGTATTGTCCCGTATTTCTCATAAAGCTTTTCAAGATGCGATGCCGTATAGTCCATAGCAGGTTTTATCATATCGTTATCAATGTAATCACAGCAAAGCATTTCATAGGCAAGCATTGCACTGTCAATTCTCTCAGGCTCCGTCTTCCACTTGCCGCTTTCAGTTTCAATATAACGGTCAAGAAGTCTGAAAACGCCCTCATCCCTGTCACCCATTGCACTTGCTGCCTTAAGCACGGCCGCATCCTGCCAATATGCCGTTGATTCGGTTTTGCCGATATTTTTGATTGCTGAAAAAAGCTTCAATCTTTTATTATCGTTTAAAGGGAGCTTTGGCGTACCCTTATTCAGCCATTTATCGATAACCTTTCTTGTTGCTGAAGTCCATTCGCCGTCGTCCGTTATTGTGCCGATTTTTATTCTGCCGAGCCAATTAAGCACTGCATCAAGAAAATCAAAACACAGGACAAATATTACAATCAGAAGCAAAATTATTATTGCTGTCAGCATAAGCGTTTTCCTTTCAACTTAAAATAGCATAAAGCTTTTCGATTTCTTCTTCATTTCCCGTCTTCTCATTCATCAGGTTACGAGTAAGTTTTCCCCTGAGATTTTCATCCTTGAAAAGAATCTCAATTTTTTCTGCGATATCTTTTTCATTCATTTCACATACCAGTCCGTTTGCTCCGTTTTCAATCTGGTCTGCAACGGTTGTGAAATTTGTTGTAACTATCGGTCTGCAAAGGCACTTTGCCTCGTCTATTGCAATTGATTTACCCTCGTACCTTGAAGGTTGGACATAGATATCACACTGACCGATATACGGGTACGGATTTGAGCGTTCACCAAGAAGAATAAAATTCTCTTCTACTCCGCAAGAAACAATAAGAGCCTCAATCTCTTTCTTGAGTTCACCTGTTCCGATGTGGTACCATTTAAAACGGTACCCCTTCTCTTTAAGGATTGCGCTTGCTTTTACTGCAAGGTCAATTCCCTTCGGCTGAGAAAATCTACCTACAGTGAGAATAGTTTTTTCATTCTCATTTTTTTCGAAAGCCTCTTCTTCCTTTGCCGATTTTCTTAAGAGCTTTGTGCTGGTGATATTTTCTATAACATTGATTTTACTTCGTGCGAAGGGAAATTCATCCGCAATTGAGTCGGCACAAGCCTTGGACACTGTCACGATCGCATTGCATTTTTCAAAAGCCGCTGAATTTGCCGCCTTATTAATCCCCAATTTTTTGATATCACTGTGCACATAGCAAATTCTTTTGTCCGTGTTCACATAATCTGCCGCATAGTAGCTTGCATTTCCTTCAAGATATCCTATTACGCAATCATATTTATCATTTATCTCCGGCAACTGCTTTTTTAAAAGCTCCCAACGGTCATTTTCCGACAGGGAATTTCCGGCATACTTCAGACGGTCAAACGCCGACGAAAGCTTACCTTTTTTCAAAAAGTAAACAAGTGCAGCCTTCGCATCCCCGTCAAACATTTCATAATCTTTCGTATCCTTTATAACATTAACCTTACTTGGAATTTTGTCATAAAAAAGACCGTCGCGTCTGAAGCTGAGCAAGTCAACATCATATTTTTCGTAATCAAAAAGTGATAACAGCGTAATCAGACTTTTTTCGGCACCGCCACTGCGAAGCGAAGGAATCACGAACAAAATTTTCTTTTTCACGCTGTCACCTCGTTTTATTAAAGATTTATCAGTTCATCCCCCATCTTCATTGCATTCCGCAGATAAAGAGGGATTTTTTTCATAAGCGTTTCTTTGATTTCCGCCTCATTTTCAACAAGCGAATTAAAAGTATCGATAAGCGGCTGAGCTTCCGTAAGCTTTCTTGAATTAAGAACAAACCTTTCTTCACCGAAAAGGTCCTTTGCAAGTCCTCTTGATTTGACACTGTAGCCCAGAACAGCCGTCGGCACTCCGCTTGAATAAGCCGCGATAGTTGCATGCGTCCTTGCACCTATAAAGAAACGGGTGTTGGCAATATAGCCTTTATACTGCTTTGCGTTCAGGTCAGACGGAAGAATATCGATTCTTCCTGTTTCTCTGAACTTCTCATAAAAATTCATCATATACTCATAGTCATTGTTTCCATCTTCAACAACATGAGGAATGAGAAGAATTTTAAGCACTGTGTTTTCAATGATATACTTTATAAAATCAACCGTAATCTTTGTTATTTCAGGATTATAACCTTCAACAAGCGGACTGACATTCAGCCCGAGTGTGTTTTCTTTTGAGAAGCCCTCAATCAGATTCACATCGTCCCTTTCCATACAAAAAGCAGGATCGGGATTAAGAAAGATTTTTTTGTTAACATTTTTATTTTTAAGAAGCTCATATGTCAGCGACTCTCTTGTAAAAATCGCATCAAAATCCCCAAGACTAAGCAGTTTATTGTCATCAAGATCTTCTTCACCGATTGAAGCACCCCAAAGAACAACTTTTTTTCCGCTTTTCTTAAGTTCTCTTGTAAACACCTGAATCCCGTGATTATCGCCGTAGCAATATGTATCCCCACCGATTGAAATGCAGATATCGCAATCCTGAGCCTGAGCCTTCATTTCAGAGTACATTTTTTTCAAAGCATACTCTTCAGAATTCATAATCTTTACATTGAAAGCTGAAACAAGCTTTTCAAAAGCCGTCAACGGTCTCGTTACAAAAGACCTTTTTTCAACCTCAAGAATACCGCTATCAGTTTCGGGCGCAAAGGAGGACAAAACAAACTCAGCATTGCGGTCAGCATTGCTTATGATATTAACCGTTCCTCTTACAATAGCTTCGCAACCGTGATTAAGGCTTCCGACATGGTTAAACAAAAAATACTTCATAAAGATTAACTCCTGAAAAGTTTTCTGCCCGGGAAGAAATAGTCCGACTCATACATTGAAATTGTAAAAGAGTCCATTCGTGAATAGAAGAAATAAACGATAACCGTAATCAAAACATATATCGAACGATCTTTCGGTTTTACAGCGTAATTTACCACCCACACTGTAAATATAATAAAATAAATAGCCAGGTAAATTGCCAGTCGCGCAAAAATCCAGTTATACAATGCAAGCATATATATGGCAACATCGACGAAAGCAATGTTAATAAGAATATCGCCTACGGGACCGAGCATTTTCATACGTTCCTTATTCATATAAGCAATAACAACCGGATAGGCAATAAAGAAAACTCGTAACAAGCTGCTTCCGCCCTCTGTTCCGCTCGTGAACCAACCGTTTTCGGAATAGGATGAATAGCTCGTCTGTTCAATTGCCGAAAGGAAAGACGGAAGAATCATATCGAATATAAGAACTCCGACTATGCTTCCCAGAATAATCATATATGAGCTCAGTTTCCATGCACGCCGTCTGAATACAAAATACATCGGCAACATCATAATCGCACTGTTATGCATACAATAAGCTAACAGAATGAAAATTGCATATTTGAAAAAGTCCGTTTTTTTAGCCGAAAAAAGATATTTTGTACCCAGAAGAATAATAGACGCCGCCATATACTGTCTCATACCGTTCATAGCGCCGCCGAGGTAACTGAAGGCAACGAACATATAAATTCCCATTTCAAAGCGCGGACAATATTTATAAAGTATTACAAGCGGAACAGGAATCGAAAAAACTGCAGCAAAAGCAATGAGCCACTGAGGGTCATCCGTCATATTTCTGATAATGTTTTGGAAAAATCCAAACATACTCGTAAAGAAATATTCAATCTTAACAGGGTTGTTATCCGGCATAAGATTAAACGAGTGCATATAGAAAAATGTATCACCGATTGTTTTTCTCAGTGCAACAAAAACCGTATAAAAAACTATCGGAAGGATAACTGCAATCGGATTAGGCAAAGGCTGACCAAGACCGCCCGGTCTTCGAAGAGGAGCTCTTCCGCAGGCAGCCGCAATAAAGCACAATATAACCGTCATAACCCACACGATTATTTCATAAAAGTCAAAATCAAAAATATTCATATATGCCTCAATTTATATATTGGTCGTAAATCTCCTTAAGTTCAACGAGAACGCTTTCTTTTGAAAACGGTTTTATCAGTTCAACTGCATTCTTTGAAAGCCTGATACGAAGATCTTCATCCTCAATGATTTCGCAAATTCTCCTTGCCATCGCTTCGTAATCGTTAATTCCTACAACATAACCGTTTTCGCCCTCAACCCCGAGCACTCTGTGCCCTCTGTTATCTGAAAGAACAACAGGCAGACCGCAGGCAAGCGCTTCCATAACATTGACAGGCAGACCCTCACGGTAGCTTGAACCGACCGCAATATCGCTCGAATGCAGCAAATCGTTAATATCCTCACGATGTCCGAGAAATTCGACCTTATCTTCAACTTGAAGTTCTTTTGCAAGCCTGGGATATTCACCGCCGAAATTATCAGCGCCTGCAACAAGAAGCCTTACATTTGCATGAGTTTTTGAAACTTCCTTCAATGCTCTTATCAGCATCGCCTGATTTTTGTTGAGATTCATCTCTGCTACATATATAAGCAGAAACTCGTCCTGCGCAAATCCGAGCTTTTCTCTTAAACTTTTCTTCTCATCCAAGGAAACCGGATAGTATCTGTCGCTGTTATAGCCGACGCCGTTTACTTTCGTTATACACTTTGCTTTAAGATGTTTTTTTGCGCAATTATAGTCCTCATCATTAATCGTGATAAGGCAATCTGTCACCATAGACATAATATATTCAATCGGAAAATAAACCATCCAGTTAGCCTTCGGCGCACCTTTATAAAAATGGAAGCCGTGAGCGGTATATAAGACCTTCGTGCCTTTTTTTCTTTGAGAAAAAGATGCGAGCCTTGCGAGTATACCACCCATCGGAGTATGGCAATGAACAATATCGTAGTGATTGTCCTTTATTATCTTTTTAAGCATTTTATATGCTTTAAAATTATCTTTATCTGCAGGAGAACGCTTTATGGGAATTTCATATCTATTGTCGCAAAAAGGGAGCTCAACATCACCGTGACTTGCAACATCGACCTGCCAGCCAAGGTCATGAAACATTTTAAGATACGGTAAATGGAAATAATAAAAATGCTCTGTAATCGTTGCAACATACAGTATTTTTTTCATTCCGTCACTTCCTTGCATCAGTTCCCTGAAATTTTTCCATCGTGTTTGCTTCGTCGCTGTTTATACCGTCCTGCTTAAGTACATTAAGAATTGTTTTAATAAATATGTTCATATCCATTCGGAAACTTAAGTTATCAACATACTCAACATCGTACCTGAATTTTTCTTCCCAGGTGATAGTATTTCTGCCGTTGACCTGCGCCCATCCTGAAATCCCCGGTCTGACCTCGTGACGCCGCATCTGCTCGGGCGTATAAAGCTCCAGATATTCCGTAAGCAGAGGGCGTGGACCTATGAAGCTCATATCCCCTTTAAGAATATTTATAAACTGCGGAAGTTCATCAATGCTTGTCTTACGAAGGAAACTGCCGATTTTAGACATTCTTTCAAAATCAGAAAGCTCTCTGCCGTTTTCATCGCAGGTCCGCACAGACATCGTTCTGAATTTATAAACAGTGAAAATCTTACCTCCGCGGCCCGGTCTCTCCTGCTTAAACAGGACGGGACCGTCACGGTTGAGTTTAATCAGTATTGAAACAATCAGCATCAGCGGAGAAAGAATCAAAAGTGCTGCAAAAGCAACGGTAAAATCCAATCCCCTCTTGATGTATTTATACATCCTAATCCCTCACGATCAATTATTGAACGCTGCTGTATTCTTTCTGCTCAACATAGTTTGGCACGATTTCCTTGAGCAAGCCTCTTATTTCCGATTCCTCTGCATTTCTCAGCTCCTCCAGCTTCTTTTCGAAGAGCTTGTCGTCCATTTCAAGCGGCTTGGTTACGAAAATCTTATTATTCGCAGTCATCCTGCGTTCGTTCGATTCTTCTTCAAGAACAAGCTCCTCATAAAGCTTCTCTCCGGGGCGAAGACCTGAAAACTCAATGCCTATTTCAGAATAGGGCTTATATCCTGAAAGTCTGATAAGGTTTTCGGCAAGAGAAAGAATCTTAACCGGTTCGCCCATATCGAGCACGAAAACCTCACCGCCCTTAGCAAGTCCGCCTGCTTGCGCAACGAGCTGAGATGCTTCGGGGATCGTCATAAAATATCTTGTTATATCCGGATGGGTTACCGTTACGGGACCGCCATCTTTAATCTGCTCAGTAAAAATAGGAATGACACTACCGCTTGAGCCGAGAACATTACCGAAACGAACTGCCGCAAACAATGTACTTCCGCCGCATTTGCGCTGAAAATACTGAACGACCATTTCAGTAACTCTCTTCGTTGCACCCATAACATTTGCAGGATTAACCGCCTTGTCCGTTGAGATGCTTACAAAACGCTTAACCTTAAAATCAATTGCAGTTTTTGCAACATTATATGTGCCGAAAATATTGTTTTTAACCGCTTCCTTCGGACTATCCTCCATAAGAGGAACATGCTTATGCGCAGCGGCATGAAAAACAACCGTTGGTCTGAACTCCTCAAAGACCTCGCGAAGCCTTACTTCATCGCGTATTGAGCCGATTCTGATATAAAGCTCAGGCTTGCCCTTATTATACGAATCAAGCTGATTCTTAAGCATATAGGCATTGTTTTCATAAATATCGAAAACAACGATTCTTTCAGGCTTGTACTTAGAAATCTGACGGCAAAGCTCACTTCCTATAGAACCGCCGCCACCTGTTACAAGAACCGTCTGACCCGTTATATAGTTGCAGACCTCAGGGTCGAGCTTGACCTCGGGACGGGCAAGAAGGTCAGAAATATTAACATCACGGATTTTATTTTCGTTTATACCCTCAGACATTTCGAGAATGCTCGGAGATGTTTTAAGCTTGCAACCCGTTTCAACAGCAATTCTCATAATCTCCGTCTGTCTTTCCGTTGCAACGGACGGAATGCAGATTATAATTGTATCAATCTTATATTTTTCCGCAAGATCCGGGATATCATCGCAGGTGCCTTTAACGGGGACACCGCGCAGTCTCTTGCCAAACTTTGCCGGGTTATCGTCAACCGCGACAACCGGCTTACCCTTTGAATAATTGTTTGCGCCAAGCTCACTGATGATAATCATACCCATATCACCTGCGCCGACGATCATAACTCTGTCTACCTTTTTCTGCCTCTGCATTTTGCGAAGCCGCATATGACGCCTGACGAGTCGATATATGAGCCTCATACCGCCAATTAAAACTACGGCAATAATCGTTCCCATAACATAGACATACATACTCAAACAGCCGTTTTTGACTTCAGACATTGAGAAACCGAAATTAGACATTGCAATATCAATCGCAACACTCGAAAGACCGCCGATAAAAACAGCAGTGCAAATATTTGTAAGTTCTCTTATGCCTGCATATTCCCACATACTTGCATACACTCTGAAAGCATTGAGCAGGAGGAAGAAAACAATCGTAACCGGAATTGATCTTTCAGCAAAAAGCTTCACCCAGAAAGAAATGTTATTATTTTCTATAACGGGAAGCATCAACAGTTGTGCAATAAAATACGATAGATTCACAGCCGCAATATCGTAGAGCACCATAAGCACCTGCTTTGTAAACATATCTTTCCAATTTATTCGTTTCATTTTACACCCTCCGTCTGACGGCTTTTTCTTCAATCTATATCTTCTCAAAGGCCCTACTACCCTAAAATACCCTATAGTAACATAAGTATATTTTAATACAGCACTAACGAAAAGTCAAGCAAACTGCGGCATTTGAGCATTCCTGTAGGTTTACAATAGATGTGTTACAAAGTGAATAAAAAGAAATGACGAAAGGAAAAACCTGTGTTACAGTTAAGTTGCTCAGACAAAACCGACAGGAGGTTAACCATTCGTCATGACAACTGTAACACAAATAATGAGA
>JAGAVE010000099.1 GCA_017942105.1 Clostridia bacterium
CATTGAAGCAGCACTCTTGGCACCTACCGCACTGGCAAAACAGGCATTCACCATCAAAGGTAAAGGAAATAAGGTATCTATCTCCTGCGATAACGGCATCTTTACCGGTGTGGATACAGGTCTTGTGAAATACCACTTTGAACTTGGAGCGGGTAAGGATTGTTTTGAATGGGTGTGATCCCTATGGGTGAGCATTACAAAAGCATTTTTCTGTCTGTAATAATATTAGCTGACAAATTCCAATTTATCAAGCAGTTAAAATCACGGTACTCATAAAGAGTGCTGTGATTTTTTGTTTCTAAATCATCGTCATACCCAGATTATGCTCAAAACCGCTGAACGTTGAAGTGGTGAACGTAAATACAGAGTTATATAATGCAACCGTAAGAAAGCGGTCAATCCGTTTTATCTTTTCGGGATAATTCAGAATATTTTTCAGAACGTCCATAACGTGTTCACTCGTCAGCTTCCGATATGCAGATCTCGCTGCTTCTTCGGAAACTCTCCTGCCCTCGATGATAACATTACGCTCTCCGCATATAACATCAACGATCAGATCCTTGATTTCTTCAACCATCTGCACTACAGATTTATCCGGGTGACTGATAAGGCAGTCATAGTCGATCCGTGCTTTTACAGATTCCTCGGTTTCCGTTCTGTCAATCAATCCATCTTTTTCAACATCAGCGGTTGAAAAATTTTGAAAGCCTGCACCCGATTGATTGATAGATTGATTATCAGTATAATTCCTTTCAGTATTATTTATTTCAGTATTATTAGATTCGGTTTTACCGAACTCTTGAATTCGGTCTTGACGATTTCCTGAATTCGACATTTCCGCACTCTTGAATTCGGAAATACCGAATTCAGAAGTTTTGTTCACTTTATTACTTCTGTCAGTTGACTTTGCTTTGATTTCGGATTTATCATTATGCAAATCTGTCTTTGAACATTTTTCGTCATTGACATTAAAATTCTTCACATACAATATCGAAGGCAATCCCAGACCCCTTCGCTTTTTCCTGACAAGACCTATACCGTTATCCTCATCAAGCTCCTTTAAAATATTGACTGCCTTTTCAGCGCATACACCCATTTGCTCTGCTATTTCATCAATGGTGAATATTATATATACTCTGTTCTGATCGTCTATCCAGTTATTTTTCCTGCTAAGGCTCATTCTTTCAAGAAGCAGCCCGTAAAGAATCATTGCATCACTCGATAAGCTTCCGAAACGTTCCTTATCGGTAAAAAGCACCTTTGGAACACGAATAAAATTGAACTGTTCCGCATCTGCACCGTAAAAATAATCAAATTCTGTTTTTTTCATAAATACTCCTCTTTCTTTTTGTACATATAAACAAAAAAAGGCTTCTGCATACTTACATAATTGTAAGCATACAGAAGCCTTCGCTTCTCATTAAAATTGCTTTGTATCCATATAGGTCAAAAAAAACTTGACCCTACTGAAAAGTAAGAGAAGTTACAAACATTACTCTCTTCGCCTTTCAATAGGTTCAAGTTAAAACTACTTTGGCTCCCCCAACTGGACTCGAACCAGTGACTCCCTGATTAACAGTCAGGTGCTCTACCGACTGAGCTATGGAGGAATATAAGAGAATGCCGGCACAGCCCTATTTTCCCGAGTCGTCACCAACTAAGTATCTTCGGCGTGTATGAGCTTAACTTCTGTGTTCGGAATGGGAACAGGTGGAACCTCATAGCCATATGCACCGGCTTCTCATATTAAGTTCAGAGTCTCAAACCCTGAAAATTGAACAAAGAAGAAAGCAAGAGAAGCAAACAGAAAGGAAGTGTGTAGGTCAAGCCCTCGACCGATTAGTACCTGCAGGCTGAACACGTCACCGTGCTTACACCTTAGGCCTATCAACCTCATAGTCTTTGAGGGGTCTTACTCAAAATGAAGGGATATCTTATCTTAAGAGCGGTTTCACGCTTAGATGCCTTCAGCGTTTATCCGTTCCGCACTTAGCTGCCCGGCTGTGCCGTTGGCACGACAACCGGTGCACCAGAGGTGCGTCCATCCCGGTCCTC
>JAGAVE010000019.1 GCA_017942105.1 Clostridia bacterium
GACGGTGAAAACTACCTGCCTGAAAATAAAGTTCAGTGCACCGACAGTAAAGAAGAGGATGAACTGAACCGATGTTTTATTGTTTGTTTTTTTCATATCGTTAAGCAAAAAGGCCGAAAGAAATTCCGCCGACGATGAGACCTGCTATAAGAACACCCAAAGTGATGGCAGGGAGAGCGCGGCGCATACGCAAATCCATTAAAGCAGCAACAAGAGCGCCTGTCCAGCCTCCTGTACCCGGAAGGGGAATGGCAACGATAACAAGAAGCCCCCAAAAACCGTATTTTTCGATTTTTCCGCGATGCTTGTCTGCTTTAGCTTCCATTTTTGCAACTATTTTAGCAGTGTGCTTGTTCTTTCTTAATATGTCGAAAATCTTTCGTATAAAAAGAAGGATAAACGGAATGGGGAGCATATTACCTATAAAGCAGTAAAAGAAAGCACTCCATACATTCATTTCAAGCAAACGAGCCGCTATAAGACCGCCACGGAGTTCAAGAATCGGCATCAATGAAATCGTGAAAACCGTAAGCTCCGCAGGGATTGTGTTGCCAAATAAATTCAGAAAGAAATCGACCAGGCTTTCAGCCATTTTTTTCACTCCATAATAATTTTATTCTTTACGAGATAGTTGTAGGATTTTGTCAGAATAGTCTTATCATTGTCAAAACGAAGCTTTGCAAGAGCTTTTTCGTATCCCAGCCAGATATAATCCTCAATTTCCTCTTTTTGAATTATTGTCTGCGTATCTTCAGTTGAGGCGAGGTAAATGGTAACATTCTTCTCGACCTTTCCCTGAATTGCATATTGACTCTTTGTAATAAAATCGGGGTGGATATTAATATGTATTCCCGTTTCTTCAAGGACTTCACGGTATGCCGTCTGGCTGTCTGTCTCGCCAAGCTCAACATGACCCTTCGGGAATCCCCAATGAGCGCTGCGACGGTTTTTGATAAGAAGAAATCTTATCATTCCGCCGATGTTTCTGTAAACGACTGCGCCGCAAGAGCGTTCATAAAGGCAGTCGAGTGTGTGTTCACGGTTCCTTACCGCGAAATCGATAGCGTTAATAATATCGATATTGATAAATCTGGTACTCTTAGGTGCTACAATCCAATCAATTTCAGCTTGATTTTTGTAATGCACTATACCTATTACTCTGCCGTCGAAGCTTCTTACGGGATGATTAATACCCATAATAAAAGCTCCCTTAACGGGGGCATTATATTGCTTTGCACCCTCAACTTCACCGTAGTTGAGCTCATAAGTAAAGCCTTGTTCATTGCTGTAAGAATGGATTGGATGAGTCACCTTGATACGAACATATTTTCCAAGCATGTTCCTAACTCCTCCACCGCACCGATAGTGCGGATTTACAGCAGACATTATCAGCAAAATACATTGCATTATTGCCTGCATTCTTTTTACCATAGTATTATACATACTATTCAAAAAAAATACAATAGTAATTTTTGAATTTAACAACTAAATTCGTCATATAATTTGCCGAGGTGAGGTTTTTGAGATGTATTATTCTAAGAAAAAGACGAATTGTTACGCTTTTCAACATCATAATAGCTGTGATTGTTGCCGTTTCGTTGGGAATTACGGTAATTGCCGTTGAAAGAAGTGACTCGCAAGGGTTCTCTCCGATAAGAAGGGTGGATAGCGAAAACGAAGTGGTTGCATTAACGGTGAATGTTTATGAAAACGATGATATCGATGATTACATCCGTGTTTTTAAAAATGAGAAGGCTACCTTTTTTATCAGCGAATATTTTCAGGAGACTTATCCCGAAAAGGTGAAGGAGATTTCCGAGAACGGATATTCAATAGGAATTCTGCTTGACAGCAAAGAGAGCTGCTCTAAAAATGAGCTTTACGATATTTTGTCTGTGCGCATTGAAAGAATGGCAAGAATAATCGGCAGAAATGTTGATCTTGTCCGTTTTAATGCAGAAAACTGTGACAGCAGTATGATTAAAAACATCTATGCTCTTGGTCTTTTCCCGATTCAATGGAAGGATAGTGCCGATGATTTTTCGAACGGAGATATTCTGCTTATAACTGACTTGTCTTCTTCGGAAATGCTAATGAAAAAAACAGCCGCCGAAGGCTTAACAACGGCAACTGTTAATGAGATTATTATAAAAAGCGGATTTAAAGTGGACTGCAACGGTACGCAATCAATTGAGTGATTATTTTATCTTTTCAAAATCTGAAGCTCCGTGTTTGCAGAGCGGGCAGATAAAATCATCGGGCAGTTCTCCCTCGTGAACATATCCGCAAATTTTGCATCTGTATGCGCTTTCAGCTTTTGTTTCAACTGCCTGAGGCTTTGGCTTGATGTTTTTGTGATAATAATTGTATGTTACCGGTTCATCGTCAGAAAGAATTTCGCCGTCAGTAACATTGGCGATAAACATCGTATGAGTTCCGAGGTCAACGCAGGAATAAACAGTTGCACTGAGGAAAGCGCAACTTCCTTTTGTGATGAAAGGTATGTTATTGTCTGCAGTTTCATATTCGCTGAAATCAGCAAATTTGTTGACGGTTTTACCGCTCTGAAAACCGAAGTGTTTAAACAAATCAAACGGTGCGTTCTCGCTGAGGACGGAAACATTGAATTTTCCTGAATCAACAATCATATCGTGCGTTTTGTTTTCTTTGTTGATTGTAACGCTGATTCTGTTTGGCGTTGTTGTAACCTGAATAACCGTGTTTACGATACAACCGTTTTTACTGCCGTTTACATTTGTGCTGATAACATAAAGTCCGTATCCGAGCTTGAACATTGCATTATTATTCATAAATAACTCTCCTGAAAGTTAGTTTTATAGTATTATACACCATTTCGATTAAGAAAAAAAGATTGAAATGAAGAAAAATATATATTATTATAATATTATTAAAATCCGGGAGGTTATTATGAAAGATTTCAGATTCAGGCAAGTTCATCTTGATTTCCATACATCACCCGCAATTCCGGGCGTTGGCGAAAAATTCGATAAGGACGAATGGCAGAGAATAATCAAGCTCGGCCATGTTGATTCAATAACTGTTTTTTCAAAGTGTCACCACGGTTATTCATTCCATCCATCAAAGGTCAATGAAATGCATCCGACATTAAAGTTTGACCTGCTTCAGGCTCAGCTTGATGCTTGTGCGGAAATAGGGGTTAAAGCTCCTGTATATATATCTGCAGGCTATGACGAGAAGGATGCGATTGCTCACCCCGAGTGGCTGCACAGAAGAAAAAATGATATAAACGAAACCGGCGATTTTATGAGCGCAAGGTATCATCTTATGTGTTTTAATACAGGGTATCTTGATAAACTTCTTGCTGAAATTGAAGAGGTTATGCAGGTATATAAGCCTTGTGAAATTTTCCTTGATATTGTCGGCGAAAGAATGTGCTATTGCTCTAAGTGCCGCGCGGATATGGCGAAAGAGGGGCTTAGTTATCTTGATGATGACGATGTCAGGAAGTTCGGCAGAAAGGTTTACAGAAATTATCTTGATGAAGTTCAGCGCGTTGTTAAAAAGTACAGTGATACAACTGTGATTTTCCAGAATTCAGGTCATCTTACGAAGGGAAGACGGGACCTTGTTGATACAATGGAACACCTTGAGCTTGAAAGCCTTCCGACGGGTGGTTGGAGCTATGATCACTTTCCGATGTCTGCTTCATATGCCAGAACCCTTCGTGATGACTACCTCGGAATGACGGGTAAATTCCATAAATCCTGGGGCGAGTTCGGCGGTTTTAAGCATCCGAATGCTCTTCGATACGAGGCGGCTCTTTCCCTCGCTGTCGGTGCAGGTTGCTCTATAGGCGATCAGATGCATCCTAACGGACAGCTTAATGCTTCGACCTTTGGCCTTATCGGAGCCGCATATGCAGAGGTTGAGGAGAAAGAACCCTGGTGCAAGGGTGCAAAGGCTGTTGCTGATATTGCAGTGCTTTCAACTGAGGTTCAGGGTGGTAGCTGGTTCAGCGACAGTGTAAAACCCGATGTCGGCGCAAACAGAATTTTGTTTGAAACACACCGTCTTTATAATTTTGTTGATCTTGAAGAGGACTTTAATAAATACAAATTGCTCATTCTTCCCGATTCGTGGAGGTTTGATGAGCATCTTAAAGGAAAGGTTGATTCCTTCCTTGCAAACGGCGGAAAGCTCTTGCTTTCCGGTGTTTCGGGTCTCGATGAAAATAATAATTTCTGTGTCGATACAGGCATTGAATATAAGGGCTTGAACGAGTTTAATCCGACATATTTTATTCCCGGTTTTGAAACCGTTAACGGAACAACGGAATATCTTATGCGCGCTGATTCTCATCGTTTTGAGAATATTGACGCTAAGGTCATCGCGTACGGTCAGGACCCATATTTTAACAGAACGCCGGAAAGATTCTGCTCTCATCAGCACGCGCCGAACAACACGGACTATACATACCCGACGGCTGTTATCAAGGGTAATATTGCTTATATCGGCTGGGATGTTTTCTCAGGCTACGGCAAATACGGTGACTTCCATCAAAAAGAAATGGTTGATTATATCATCAATCTTCTTGTTGGCGATGAGCTTACACTTGAAACATCTATGCCCGACCGTGGTGTTGCAACTCTTATGCAACAAGATGGTAGAAAGATAGTTCATCTTCTTTTTGCTCATACAACTAACAGGGGAGAGAACACAGAGGTTATAGAGGATATTGTACCGCTTTATAATATTGATGTTACAGTAAAATGTAAAAAGCCTTCAAAGGTTGTTCTTGTACCGCAGAATGAAGAAATTGACTTCAGCTTTGCGGATGGAAAAGTCAGCTTTACCGTACCGAAAGTAAATGTTCATCAGATGATAAGCGTAGAGGAGTAATTGTATGGAGTTTATAAAAGAAATACTTGTTTCAAACATCCCTGCAAGTGTTGCGGTTATCTGCCTTATAGGCTATTTTTGGGGAATGGCAATTGTTTTTATTTCAAAGCCTCTTAAAAATGCAGAGTCTTTTTCAATCAAGCCTGTTGATAACGCAGGCAAGACGGAAATACGAGTATACTATGGCGGTATTTCATTTGCACTCGGTGCATTCCTTCTTTATCTGACACTTGCGCTGGAAACGCCTGTTTATTCACTGGTTGGCGGACTGTTTTTTGCAACAACGGTTTTTGTTACCCGTTCAATTTTCCTTTGCGTCGATAAAGGCTGGAAATGTCCTTATACGAAGCTTGCAATTCCTGCAGAAGGCTTCTTCGTAATAGCGCTCTGGACTTGTTTCATTCTTTCTAAAACATTATATTAAAAGCAATACGGGAGCAGAAATGCTCCCGTCAGCTTGTCGAAAAAGTAATTTTTGACAAGCTGGGAGACTGCCGAGAAATTTGCAGAATGACATTTTTGAACCCCGAAGATGTACAAAGGTACTTCGAGAGGGTGAAAAAATGGCAAATATATGAAAAAGTGGGTGATATTCGATGTATCACCCACTTTTAATACGGTTTTTGTTTTTATGTTTTTATAACTTTTTTATATCGATAATATCCGCATATATGCTTATGCGGGTTTATCGACAGTCTGGCGGGAGCAGAAATGCTCCCGTAATTCTTATTCTTCTTCAAATTTTGTGATAACAGGTTTTCCGTCTTTATCTAGCAGGGGAGCAAGACTTCCCGCATAACCTGCCTGAGCAAAGAGATAGTTAACACCTGTCTCGGTATCTACAATAATTTCAATGCCTGACATTTTACCGTTAGGATAAATTCGTTGGAATCTTTTATCTTTTTTCATCATAATCTTAACCTTCGCAAAGTCTTTTTTTGATTGTATTAATTGTTTCGTCACTAACTCCTGCAGAACGAATATAATTGATAACAGAGCCGTATTTCTTTTCGATTTTTTCAATTAAAGTTTCCATCGTTTCAGGAAGAGAATAATGCTTTTCACTGTTAACATCCCAAAGTAGGTTGCCGTGGCTCTGAATGTACGGCTTGACATAGGTATAGGTCTGCTGATAGTCAGCTATGATATCTTCTTTCGAAACGCCTGCAATACTCAGCAGAAGCATTGTGAGAATTCCGGTTCTGTCCTTGCCGAAAAAGCAGTTGTAAAGGATGACACCTTCTTTTGCCTCTGCAATAATATTGAGGATTTTTGCGATGTTTTCTTTGTAGTTGTCAATGATAATTGCATAGGTCTCTGCAAGTTCAAGATCTATTCCCTCGTTTGTTGCAACATTGAATTCAAAGAGCGGAAGATTATAAATATCAGCACCGTCAAGACGCTCAAGTCTTAGAGGCGTTTCTTCAACCTCGCAGGCGCCCCGCAGGTCAATAGCGGTCTTAACGCCGAGCATATTGAGCTTTTCGATTTCCCAATCATCGGGAGTGTTTACGATTCCGCAACGGAGAAATCTGCCGAATTGCGTTGAACCGTGTTGTGTCGGGTAACCGCCTATGTCGCGGCAGTTAAGGATGTTTTCAAAAGTGTGACGCCTTAATATGCTCATAGGTTTTTACCTTCCAAGAAAATATGCGGCAAGAACGATTGCACCGAGAATGATTCTGTATATGCCGAAAATGTTGAAATTGTGCTTTTTAATGAAATTCATAAGGAATCTAATGCAGAGAAGGGAAACGGCAAAAGCGACGATCATTCCGTTGATAAGAATAACAAATTCCATTACGGAGAAATGAAAACCGAATTTGAGCAGCTTGAGCGCTGAAGCGCCGAGCATCGCCGGAACGGCAAGGAAAAATGTAAATTCGGAAGCAACTGTTCTTGAAGTACCGATGGAGATACCGCCGAGTATGGTTGAACCGGAGCGCGATGTGCCGGGGATGAGAGAAAGAGCCTGAAAAAGACCGATAAGAAAAGCGTCTTTATATGTCAGCTCGGAGAGCTTTCTTACACGAGGCTTTCTTTTTTTATTAACAAATTCAATAACAATGAAAAGAATACCGTAAACAACAAGGGTAATTGCAACCGTGATGTGGTTATAAAGGTATTTATCGAGTAAATCATCAAAGATAAGGCCGAGGACACCTGCGGGGATAGAACCGACAATTACCTTGAACCAGAGGTTAAGACTTGCCATTCGCACCTTGACTGTTTTTTTGTTGTCTGAAACCGCCACTCTTTTGAAGGGCCAGAGCTTGTTCCAAAACATTACGATAACAGCCATAATCGCTCCAAGCTGAATAACAACAAGGAACATTTCAAAAAACTCAGGGCTTACCTCTTTGAATTGGCAGATTTTTTCAAGCAGGATCATATGACCCGTACTGCTGATAGGTAACCATTCCGTGATTCCTTCAACAATGCCGAAAAGGATTGATTTTAAAATGTTGATAATATACATAAACTGTCCTCCGAAAAAGCTAATTTAATATTATGCAAGCGAGTATGATTATACAACAATAATATGAACTTTTCAATCTTTTTGCAAAAGAAAAAGACCGACATAAGCCGGTCTTTTATATGTAGTTATTAACTTACCACTTGATCTCGTAGTTAGATCTTGTACCGAGAGGGATAGCAGCGTTCATCTTTGTGAAGCTGATTGTCCACTTAAGGTCGTAGTTAGCTGTAAGAACATTACCTGTTGCAGCGTCAACTGTGATAGTAACTGTTGATGAGGGATAAGCCATTGCTGCTTCACCAACAAGGCTCTTAGCAACGCCGGGAATGTTATCGTTAACTGTGCCGGGAAGGATTACATTGAATGCCTTCGGGTTGCGGCCTGTACCGTGCTTGTGAGCTGTTGACTTAGCATCGGGAAGAGTTGTGATTGTGATTGTGTAGATACCGTTAGCTTCTGTGCAAGTAGCAGCCTTAACATCTGCAGGCTGAAGCTGGCTTGCGTAGCTTTCACCCTCAACGGGGAACTTAGCCTTGATATCAGCGCCCTTCAAAGTAGCGGCACCCTGAGAGTTGTCCTTAAGCATCTTGTCCAACCAGCTGTCGCCGCCGAGCATCTTGTAGATGCTGTTAAGAGCGCTGGGAATTGTCGGAGAAGAAGCAAGGTAGTTTTCAACCTTCTTCTGCTCAACTGATGAAGCGCCTGTCTTTACCTTGTTGATAGCAGAGTTGAAGTATTCGAGAGTCTGAATACCGTCAGCCGGCTTAACGGGAGCACCTGACTCGTCCTTCTCACCGGGTTCCGGAGCGGGTTCAGCAGGAGCTGGTGAAGCATCGCCGTTTGATGATGCGCCGCCATTTGATGAAGCACCGCCGTTTGATGATGCGCCACCGTTTGATGAATCACCGCCGTTGTTAGTGCTGCCTGCTGCCTGAGATGCTTTGAGCTGAGCAGCTTCTTTATAAGCCTGCTCGTCATTCATCTTGACGATGTCTGTGATTGAAGTAAACATACCTGAAATGGAGAAGTTGATAATAACTGCGCAAAGAATAGCTGCGATACACTTGATAGCAAGAATTTTCTTAGCTGCCTTGATTTCGGGATTCTTTCTGTCAGCTTTTCTCTGAGCTTTCTTAGCAGCTTTCTTTTCTGCCTTTTCAGCTTTCTTAGTAGCTTTATCTTTCTTTACTTTCTTATCTGCGTCAGCAGAAGCAACAGTATCCTTATCTTTTACTTCTTCTGCAGCAACATTGTCTTTTTTCTCGACTTTGTCTGTCTTCTTCATAAGTAGTTCTACCTTTCCATATTTTTTTGCCATTATACTACATAAAAAGATAATTTGCAAGAGATTGTTTACAATTTATTAAAATTTATTTGTTTTAACATACTTTATATTGTGATTAGCGTCTGTTTACATACAAAATTTACATATTGTTAAAAAAGAACTTGGTAAAAAATATTGACAATCATAATTTAAATTATATAATAAATGTTGCATATCTAACATTTAAGGGGGCGTAGCGGTGAGCAGCACGAATGAACAGTTTATAAGTACGCGGCTTCGCGGCTTGTCACACAGGATTCATCGTTTTTTTGAAAACAGTCCCAATAAAAAAGAATTTGATTCGATTACGGGGACTCACGGATGGATTATTGCATTCCTCTCCTGTAAAAAGGATGAGGATGTCTTTCAGAAGGATGTTGAAAAAGAATTTGATATAACTCGAGCAACGGCATCCAAGGTTATTGATTCAATGGAGCAGAAAGGTCTTGTAAGAAGAGAACGGGTTGCCCATGACGCAAGGCTCAGAAAACTTGTGCTGACCCCTGAAGCGGAGTCCGCATCTGAGCTTATTGAAAAAGATAAAATTATGCTTGAAGAGACTCTCGTAAGAGGATTCAGCGAGGAAGAAAAGAAACTGCTCGGTGAGTTCATTATGAGAATGAGAAGCAATCTTGAAAACAAAGATAAGGAGGAATGACGGTGCACGCAATAAAAACACTTTCCAAAAGCATCAGAGAATATAAGCTTCAAACTATACTGAGTCCTTTGTTTATAGCTCTTGAGGTTCTTATCGAGGTTATGATTCCGTTTATAACGGCGAAGCTGATAGACAGCATTGAGGCAAAGTCTACAATTGCAGAAATCGGCAGATACGGTATGATACTGGCTCTTATGGCGGTGCTTTCCCTCATATGCGGCGCATTGTCCGGTCATTTCTGCGCTGTAGCATCAAGCGGATTTGCAAAGAATCTGCGCCACGATCTTTTTTATAAGGTTCAGACTTATTCTTTTTCAAATATAGATAAGTTCTCAACTTCCAGCCTTGTTACCCGTCTTACAACGGATGTAACAAATGTGCAGAACTCATTTATGATGATTATCAGAACGGCAATAAGAAGCCCGATGATGCTTGCGTTCTCAGTTATTATGACGATGAGAATAAGCAAGAAGCTGACTCTTATTTTCCTGACAACTATCCCGTTCCTGGTAGTCGGTGTAACATTTATGCTCAAAAAAGTTATGCCGTTTTTTAAAAGTATATTTAAAAAGTATGACGCTCTTAATAATTCAGTGCAGGAGAATATCAGCGGTATCAGAGCAGTAAAATCCTTCGTGCGTGAAGATTATGAAAAGCAGAAGTTTACCAAGGCATCCGATGATGTCTGCGATAATTTCACGCGCGCAGAAAAGCTTATGGCTCTTGCAAGTCCGCTGGTACAGATGGCGATTTATGTCGTTATGCTTCTTATCAGCTTCGTCGGCGCGAAGACTATTATCACCTCGGGGAATACGGAGCTTACAGTCGGCGGACTTTCATCTGTTATGACTTACGGTATGCAGGTTCTTATGAGTCTTATGATGTTTACGATGATTTTTGTTATGATAACTATGTCTATGGCATCGGCTAACAGAATCGTCGAGGTTCTTGATGAGGAAAGCTCGATTCAGAATCCCGAAGCTCCCGTAATGCAGGTTAAGGACGGCAGTATCAGCTTTGAAAATGTCAGCTTCTCTTACTCTGAAACGGCTGAGAAAAAGACCCTTGAAAATATAAATCTTAATATAAGCTCAGGTGAAACAGTAGGAATAATCGGCGCAACGGGTAGCAGCAAAACCTCGCTCATTCAGCTCATTTCAAGGCTTTATGATGTCACTGAGGGTTCGGTTAAGGTAGGCGGAATTGATGTCAGAAATTACGATGTGAAAACTCTCAGAGATTCCGTGTCTGTAGTGCTTCAGAAAAATGTTCTTTTCTCAGGAACGGTCAGTGAAAATCTCAGGTGGGGCAATAAGGATGCAACGGACGAGGAGCTTCGCAGAGCTTGCGTTCTCGCTCAGGCAGATGAATTCGTTTCTGCTATGCCTGACGGTTATGATACGATGATTGAACGCGGCGGTACAAATGTATCAGGCGGTCAGAAGCAGCGTCTTTGTATTGCAAGAGCATTGCTCAAAAAGCCGCAGATTCTCATTCTTGACGATTCAACGAGTGCTGTCGATACAAAGACGGACGCTCTTATCAGAAAAGCTTTCAGGGATGAAATTCCCGACACGACCAAAATCATCATTGCGCAGAGAATTTCTTCTGTTCAGGAAGCGGATAAAATTATTGTGCTTGATAACGGTACGATAAACGGTATAGGTACTCACGAAGAACTCATTGAAACAAATGAAATATATCGCGAAGTGTTTGAAACTCAGACGAAGGCAGGTGATTTTGATGACTAAGGGAAATAAAAAACAGCCTCCTATGCCTCGCGGTAACAGACCGAAGCCGAAAAAGGGTACTTTCAAAAGAATAATGAAAATGCTCTTTGAAGAGTATAAGCTTCCGTTGATAGTTGCGATTGTATGTGTACTTTTTTCAACCCTTGCATCAACCTCGGCAAGCCTTTTTCTCAACCAGATAGTTGCGAGAATTGAAGCAGGTCTTCAAACGGGATGGAGCGAAGCCGCAAAGAGTATCGGTTCGCTTATCGCGCTTATGGGCGGTATTTATGTTTTAGGTATAATTGCAAGCTTTACGCAGGCAAGGATAATGGCGGTAGTAACCCAGGGATTTCTTAACAGTACAAGAAAAAAGATGTTTTCGAGGATGCAGAATCTTCCGATAAAATATTTTGATACTCATCCTCACGGCGATACAATGTCTTATTATACAAACGATATAGACACTCTTCGTCAGCTTGTTTCTCAGGCGATACCTTCTCTTATAATGTCTGCTCTGACGATAATTGTCCTTGTTGCATATATGCTCTATCTCAGTATTTGGATGACTCTTGTTGTTTTCGGCGCAGTTATTGTTATGCTGATAGTTGTTAAGCATATAGGAGGAAATTCATCAAAATATTTCCTTCGCCAGCAGAAGGCTATTGGTGAAACGGAAGGCTTTATAGAGGAAATGATGAGCGGTCAGAAGGTCGTTAAGGTCTTTAACCACGAGGAAGAATGCTGCAAGGATTTTGATGAGATCAACAACAGGCTTTTTGAAGAATCATCAAAGGCACACAGCTTTGCAAATATTCTTATGCCGATTATGGGTAACATAGGAAACATTCTTTATGTCCTGATTGCATTTATCGGCGGCGTGCTGATTCTTTCACCCGGTGTTACTAATGTATCTCTTTCAGGTCAGGCTCTCGGCCTTGCTGTCGTTATCCCGTTTATCAATATGACAAGGCAGTTTACAAATAATATCACGCAGATTTCTCAGCATTTCAATCATATAATTATGGCTCTTGCAGGTGCAGAAAGAATTTTTGAGCTTATGGACGAAGAGCCGGAGGTTGATGAAGGCTATGTAACTCTTGTCAATGCAAAAGAAATCGACGGTGAAATAGTTGAGTGCGAGGAAAGAACAGGAATATGGGCATGGAAGCATCCGCACGAAAACGGAACTACGACATATACGAAGCTTATGGGCGATGTCCGTATGGAAAATATGGATTTCGGTTATACGCCCGAAAAGCTTGTTCTTCACGATGTGACTTTATATGCTGAGCCCGGTCAGAAGGTTGCTTTCGTAGGCGCTACGGGTGCAGGTAAAACGACCGTTACAAATCTTATCAACCGTTTCTACGATGTTGCAGACGGAAAAATCAGATATGACGGAATCAATATAAACAAAATCAAGAAGGATGACCTACGCCATTCTCTCGGCATAGTTTTGCAGGAAACAAACCTGTTCACCGGTACGGTTATGGAAAATATCCGTTACGGTAAGCTCGATGCGACTGATGAGGAATGTATCGCTGCCGCAAAGCTTGCCAATGCCCACGATTTCATAATGAGACTTCCGCACGGCTATGAAACTCAGCTTACATCAAACGGCTCAAATCTTTCGCAGGGACAGCGTCAGCTTCTCTCAATTGCCCGTTGCGCAGTAGCAGATCCTCCCGTAATGATTCTGGACGAAGCAACATCTTCGATCGATACGAGAACGGAAGCTATCGTTCAGCAGGGTATGGATGCTCTTATGAAGGGCAGAACGGTATTTGTTATTGCTCACAGACTTTCTACGATACAGAATTCCGATGTTATTATGGTACTTGAAAAAGGCAGAATAATTGAACGCGGAAATCACGATAAGCTTATCGAAGAGCAGGGTAAATACTACCAGCTTTACACGGGAAATTTTGCAAATAATTAAAGAATCCGATGCGTTTGAGTTGAAAAATTCAAATGCATCGGATATAATACTTTTAAAGTTAGTTACATTGACGGAGAAATACAATGCTTGAGATTTATTGGTCAATCGCCGCGCTGATTGACTTTTTGCTTGTCTATAATTTTATGCCGTTGGATTCGGCGTGGACATGGGTTGCAATTATACCTATTCATATTATTATCCTTGCTCTGCTTTGCGGATTGCATCTGCTTTTTCTTATTGTATATTCTTTTACGGCAGACAGGAAGGATGTTACAAATATTCATAATTCGTACAGATTTCTGCTTCTTTACTCTCTCAGACTTTATTTTCAGGTTGCGGGAGTTGTCATAAAAGCAACGGGAGTCGAAAAAGTACCCGATGATGGCAAATTCCTCTTTGTCGGAAATCATATTTCAAGCTATGACCCTATGGTGGCGCTTTGGACTCTGAGAAAAAAGAATCTTGCTTTCGTTTCGAAAAAAGAGAATCTTGATATTAAATTTGGAGGAAAATATATCCGCAAGTCAGGCTGTATAGGCCTTAACCGTGACAATAACAGGGAAGCGGCAAAAGCAATCAATGCCGCGGTGAAGAATATTACGGACGGCGTCTGTGCTATGGGTATTTATCCCGAAGGATGGGTAAACAAAACGGGTGAGGGCTTGTTGCCCTTTCGAAATGGCTCATTCAAGGTCGCAAAGAAAGCGAAAGTGCCTATCGTCATCGGAGTAATCAATAATACCCGTTCAATCGATAAAAACCGTTTCCGCAGAAGGACAGAAATCAGGTTCAACATCATAGATGTTATCCCGTATGAAAAAATTGCTGACCTTAAAACAAGTGAAATCAGCGAAATGGTATATGAAAAGATTTATAACGCATTAGAAAAGAAATGAGTGATATTATGTATAATCCAAAAACAGTTGCAGAAGAATTAAAAAAGCTTTATCCTTGCAGACTTGAGCTTCACGCTCATTCTTCACCGGCAAGCGGATGCTCCGAAGTGCCGGCGGACGAGCTTGTTCGCGTTTTTCACGAGGCGGGCTATGACGGAATAGCCATAACCAATCACCTCATTTCCGATGAAGAACATTCTGAGTCAAAGGAGCAGGCGATTGAAAAGTTCAAAAAAGACCTTTATCTTGCTTATGAAACGGGCGATAAGCTCGGCATAAAGGTTTATACGGGAGCTGAGCTCAGATTTTACAAGCACAGTGATAATGATTACCTTTTTTACGGTTTTTCATTTGATGAGCTTCCCGATATCTACGATTACCTGAACACTAACCTTGAAACATTTGTAGCGGAATATAAGAAGGACACATCTCTTCTTATCCAGGCGCATCCGTTCAGAAACGGAATGGTAAGAATGGATCCGAATCTTCTTGATGCGATTGAAGCTTTCAATGTTCATCAGAATCATAACAGCAGGGTAGCCGTTACTGCAAAGTATGCAGCAGAGCACGGAAAGCTTATGACGATCGGTTCGGACTACCACCACCCGACCTTCGAAGGTATTTCAGCAACAAGGATGAAGGCTCTACCGAAGGACGAAGCAGAGCTTATTACAAATATCAAAAACGAAGATTTCATAATGGAAATCGGCGGAAGAATAATTATTTAAACTTAAACACGGACAGTTGCTTGCTGTCCGTGTATTTTTATATAAGTTTAATTAGATTTTTGGTAGTAAAGGTGTTATACATCTCCGTGTCAAGCAAATCCATATTTACATCGGAATATTCGATTTCCTTCGAATAACCCTGCATAATTTTTGCTCTCAGCTCAAAATCAAGATTTTTGGTCTGAGCGTAAATTCTGCTTATAACAATGCAGGCGAAAACACCGTACTTAACAGGCGTTACGGCATCGTCACAGTAGCACCCCTGCAGGAAATATCTGAAAATATAATATTTCATCAGTTTTTCAAAATCGTTATGATATTCTCTGAAAATATCGGCGCAGTTGCAATCCTTCAGATTTATAAGTAAAGATTGTCTTTCTGCGTTGATGTATTCCATTTTTTCGAGAAGTGAAACGCAGTCGTTAAACTTCAGCTCGTTTTCCTCTGTCTCCTCATAAAAGCTATCGATTTCGTTCTGTAACTCAGATGCCGTTTCAAAAACTTTTAAAATCTTCTCTTTGAAATCAGATGAAGGAGCTTCAAGTATATCGAAAATTTTCTGTCTTGCATTTGTGCAGAGTGCGTAGAATTCGTCAACTTCCATGTTTTCGTCATTCTCGTTTAACGGGCA
Organism: Clostridia bacterium; assembly: GCA_017942105.1. Lineage (GTDB taxonomy): Bacteria > Bacillota > Clostridia > Oscillospirales > Acutalibacteraceae > CAG-488. The sequence goes on from JAGAVE010000019.1 coordinate 15,270, forward strand.
CAGCCTGAACGGTTGATTATCCTCAAGCATAATCCTTGCCGCCTCAGGACAGCCGAAGCCAAGCCCCATTTCACGGATGTCTGCAAAATCATCAAAGAAGCGGGGGAAAAGGGAACAGGTGACGCTGAGAAAATCCTCACCGAGTGCTGCCTGAATGTCGCAAAGATTTCTCTCGTTGAGAAAAGGACATCTGCCGTTTTCACAAAGTGAAAAAATCGCACAGCCTGTTTCGTCTTCTGAAAGATGTGTTTTGATTCTTTCGCCAAGCTCTCCGTTTATGCTTTTATATTTTTCGATTATTTCATCGTCAAGGTCTGCTTCCCAGCCTGCACAGCAGGTATCCGGGCACTTGTCTGCAATACAACTGAAGGCTTTGAAATATGTAGGTACGAATGTTTTTATACTGATCACCAACTTATTAATTCTGCAATTATTATATCATCAGAAGACCCGTATTGCAACATTTCTCACAGTCCCTAAAATCGTACTCTGACGAAAATCACCGTTGAACTGAGTTTTTCTTTGTGCTATATTCGTTTCAAGGGAAAGTAAATGATATATTATTTAAAGGAGGCACTGAGAATGGAAGATATTTTTATCACGATAACGGGTCTTAACCATTATCTTGGTATGAAGCCTTTTAAGGTCGGAAGGAAAGTCAGACTGGTAAAAGATAAAGAAAATGATTTTGATTCTGAAGCAATCAGAGTTGAACTTCCCTATATCGATACAATCGGCTATGTTGCCAACAGTACACATACTGTTTATGACGGTACACTCAGCGCAGGCAGAGTGTATGAGAAAATAGCGGAAAAGGCTGTTGCTCAGGTAATGTTTATAACTCATTCGGGTGTTATCGCAAAGGTACTTTCTGAAGATGCAGAAAAGACTTTTGGAAGCGAGACACTTTAATTTTAGCTTAAACCGTCGATTGCACACCGACGGCGGCAGAGAAACTCTGCACTGCACAGCTTTGTTTACCTCTGCTAAGCATATTTGAACCCTTCCGGGCATATCAATTTTGTGATATGTATTCCGGGAGGGTTGTTTTTTGGATGATTTGACTCAGTTGAGAGCTGTTGAAATAGGGGAGTATATTGTCGAAAATAAAACTACGGTAAGAGTTGCGGCTAAGGTGTTTGGTATATCTAAATCTACAGTACATATGGATGTTACGGATAAGCTTGAAAAAATCAACCCGTCACTTTTTAGGCAGGTAAGATGTGTTCTTGATGAAAACAAGGCGCAAAGGCACATCAGAGGTGGAATAGCCACAAGAGAAAAGTACAGAAAAAACAGATGAGGTGATTATATGTGCGGAATTTGCGGTCAGATATCCTTTTGCAGAAACCTTGAAGAGTACAGGGAATATTTTTACAATATGCAGAATAAGCTCATCAACCGCGGACCCGACCAACACGGTGAGTATTTTTCGTGCGATGCCGTGCTTATGCATCGAAGGCTTGCGGTCATTGATATTGAAAAAGGAAAACAGCCGATGACCTATGCGGTCGGCAACAGAGTTTTTACAATATGCTATAACGGCGAGCTTTACAATACTCTTGAAATCCGAAACAGACTTGAAAGCAGAGGATATAATTTTTTCAGCCATTCGGATACTGAGGTTGTACTGAAGGCTTATTGTGAATACGGAGAAAAATGCGTTGATTATCTAAACGGAATTTTTGCGTTTGCCGTCTGGGAGCACGAAAGCAAAAGGCTCTTTCTTGCCCGAGACAGAATGGGCGTAAAGCCGTTGTTTTACTATGAGGTGAAGGGTGGAATTGTCTTTGCTTCTGAAATAAAGGCTTTACTTGAACACCCCGAAATTGATAGCGAGATAGATATAAACTCTCTTTCCGAAATAATGCTGTTAGGTCCCGGAAGGACGCCGGGGTGTGGTGTTTTCAAGGGCGTAAAAGAGCTTAGGGCGGGAGAGCGTGCGTTTTTTGACAGTGACGGAATGAGAATCAGCAGATATTGGCAGCTCAGAGCAAAGGAACATACCGATGACTTTGAAACAACGGTGGAAACTGTGCAGTTCCTTGTAACGGATTCGATAAAAAGACAGCTTGTTTCCGATGTTGAGCTTGGAACATTCCTTTCAGGCGGTCTTGATTCGAGTATAATTTCCTCCGTTACAAATGAAATGTTCAGGCGGAAAGGTAAGGTTTTGCACACCTTTTCAGTAGATTATGAGGATAACGATATCTTCTTTAAAACAAGTAAATTTCAGCCGAATTCCGATACTGAGTTTGTAAGATTGATGTCAGATTATCTTGATTCAAAGCATCATAGGCTTGTTATCGGAACAAATGAGCTGAAGGATGCCCTGTTTTTGGCAGTTGATGCCCGTGATCTGCCCGGTATGGCAGATGTTGATGCCTCAATGCTTCTTCTTTGTAAGTCAATCAGGGAGCAGGTGACGGTTGCCCTCTCAGGCGAATGTGCCGATGAAATCTTCGGCGGATACCCATGGTTCCGTGATAAGCAGATACGCGATACGGACGGTTTCCCGTGGGCGCAGTCAACACAATATAGATTTTCGTTCCTCAAAGATGAGTTTGCCTCGCATATAAATCCCGATGAGTTTGTTTATTCAAGGTATAAGAATACCGTTGCTTCGACCCCGAAAATTAACGATGCCGACGGTGAAGAGGCTAGAAAGGCAGAGATGATGAAGCTCAATATCGATTGGTTTATGCAGACTCTTCTTGACAGAAAGGACAGAATGAGTATGTATTCCTCTCTAGAGGTCAGAGTTCCTTTTTGCGACCATAGAATAGTTGAGTATCTTTTCAATGTTCCGTGGCATATGAAAAATTATGACGGATATGAAAAAGGTCTTCTTCGCTATGCGATGAGAGATTATCTTCCCGATGAGGTTCTATGGCGAAAGAAAAGTCCTTATCCGAAGACGCATAATCCTGCATACAGAAACGCTGTTTCTGCGCTCCTAGAAGAGATAATAGAAGATGAAGCGTCACCGATTCATACATTCATAAAAAAGGAAGAGCTCAAAAGACTCATTCAGTCAGATAAAAGTCAGCCGTGGTACGGTCAGCTTATGACGACACCGCAGACAATAGCATATTTCGTTCAGTTTGATTATTGGCTCAGAAAATTCAATGTGAAATTTGTATAGATAAGATTACAGCGAAGAAAGCAGATCTCTTCGCTGTAATGTTTTTATAATTGTTGTATGATACGCCGTAAAACATCGCAGAATTACGGTTCGTCGCAAGCGTCGTGCCCTACAAAAAAGATTCAGGCATATCCGTAAGGGAATATATTATGTTCCCGTCAAAATTTTATCAGAATTGACCGGCAGATGATATCTCCCCCTACAATGTTGATTTAAAATCTGTTCGCAAAACCACAATTTGTAGAGGTGTTCGGATATAAACAAAGGAGCTGTTTTTTACAGCCCCTTTTCTTGTGTATCGGTATGTGTTACCATATCTTCTCCGTCTTCCAAACCTTGCCGTCAAGGTTCTTCCAGCTAAGCGTATTATCTTCCAGAATGATATATCCGTGTTCGCTGTTTTCTTTAGGAATAGAAACCGAACCGGGATTTACATATGTGAATTTCTCCGTAACCTCAAAAGCCGGAATGTGAGTATGTCCGTTAAGAAGAATGTCACCCTTTTTGATTTTTGGAGGATTTGATGGATTGAAATTGTGACCGTGCGTTGCAAAAATCATCTTTTCACCGGTGTAAAGAATTGCATACTCTGCAAGCACGGGAAAATCAAGCACCATCTGGTCAACCTCTGTGTCGCAGTTTCCGCGGACGCAGAGAAGCTTATCTGCAAGGGGATTGAGCATTGAGATGACCTCCTTAGGCGCATATTCCTTCGGAAGGTCATTGCGAGGGCCGTGGTAGAGAATGTCTCCAAGCAAAAGAAGCTTTTCGGCTTTTTCTTTATCAAAAGCTTCAATCATTTTTCTGCAGTAATATGCAGAACCGTGTATATCTGATGCAATCATTATTTTCATAGTAAAACCTGCTTTTCTCTTTAATAAAGACAAAGAGGCTGTCTGCTGACAGCCTCTGTATCATCATGTGCATTAAACGGCACGTGTTACCTTACCTGAACGCAAGCAACGTGTGCAAGCATATACCTTGCGCGGAGAACCGTCAACAACTGCTTTAACACGCTTAATGTTCGGCTTCCATGTTCTGTTTGAACGTCTGTGTGAGTGAGAAACCTGAATACCGAAAGAAACACCTTTGCCGCAGAATTCGCATTTTGCCATAGTCGGCACCTCCTTTGTAGTTACGAATACTAAACAACATTTCGTATAATAACAGATATTTAAAAAAAAATCAACCTTTTTTCATAACAATTTTTATTTTATTTTAAAAAATATTTATAAAATGGTATTGCTTTTTTCTTTTCCTTAATGTATAATAACTTTATCGAACATTTGTACGGCTACGGAGGTAATACTATGGCAGACAAACAAAAGGCATTGGAAACTGCGATTGCGCAGCTTGAAAAGCAGTACGGTAAAGGAACGGTTATGCGTCTTGGTCAGAATGCAGGGATGACGGTTGAAGCTATTTCAACGGGCTCTCTCTCTCTTGATGTTGCAACAGGCATCGGCGGACTCCCAAAGGGACGCATTATTGAAATATACGGACCTGAATCTTCAGGTAAAACTACTCTTGCGCTTCACGCAGTTGCAGAGGCTCAGAAGGCAGGCGGCGAGGCTGCTTTCATCGATGCTGAGCACGCTCTTGATCCTGTTTATGCGGCAAATCTCGGCGTTGATGTTGATTCTCTTCTTGTAGCTCAGCCCGATAATGGTGAGCAGGCTCTTGAAATTGCAGAGGCTCTCGTTCGTTCAGGCGCAATTGATATCGTTGTTGTTGACTCTGTTGCGGCTCTTGTTCCGAGATCTGAAATTGAGGGTGAGATGGGTGATTCTCATGTCGGTCAGCACGCAAGGCTTATGTCTCAGGCTCTCAGAAAGCTTGCAGGTGCAATAAATAAATCAAATACAATTATTATATTTATCAATCAGCTTCGCGAAAAGATCGGTGTTATGTATGGTAACCCCGAAACGACGACGGGCGGCCGTGCGCTTAAATTCTACGCCTCAATGCGTATGGATGTGCGTAAGACCGAAGCTCTCAAGGCTCCCGGTAATGAATTCGTCGGCGCAAGAACGAGAGTTAAAATCGTTAAGAATAAGGTTGCTCCTCCGTTCAAAGAGGCTGAGTTTGACATTATGTTTGGTGAAGGTATCTCAAAGGTCGGCGAAATTCTTGATATTGCAGTTTCTCTTGAGATTATCAATAAGAGTGGTGCATGGTTCTCATACGGTGAAACAAGGCTCGGCCAGGGCAGAGATAATGTTAAAGAGCTTATCAAAAATGATCCTGAGCTTATGGCAGAGCTTGAAAAGAAAATTAGGGATAATATGGACAAGCTTGCTCAGATGGGTAAGGCTTCCGCAAAGAAGGGCGCTAAGCCTGCGGCACCTGTTGCTCCTGCGGCACCTTCAGCTCCCGCAGCGCCTTCGGCTCCCGTAACTAAAGCATCTGCAAAGGCTAAGCTTGATATCGCGGTTGATGATTGATGAAAATTACGGCAAAACAAGGAAAAGGTACTAAAATACATATTCATATAGACGGTGAATATCTTCTTACGGTCGATGAGGATTTCTGGTTTTCATCAGGCTTTGTATCAGGGGATGAAATTGATGACGGGGACCTTGCTGCCTTCAAAGAGGCGGCAGGCTCCCGCCTTGCTTTTAACAGCGCGATGTTCAGCCTTGACCTCCGTGACCATTCTCAGAGAGAAATGCGAAAGAAGCTGTCAGCAAAGTTTGACGAAAATTCGGTAAATGAAGCTGTTGAAAAGCTTGTTGATTTGGGTTTTATCAATGACCGACGATATGCCGAAAATCTTACTCGTGAGCTTTTTGAACGCAAAAAATACGGTAAAAACCGCGTTAAAAATGAGCTTTTCAGGCGTGGAATTGATTCAGAGATAATAAATGATGTTATTGAAAACTACGAAAATGAAAATGATACCGATAATGTGAAAACAATAGTTGATATTATCAGAAAAAAATATTATAATAAACTGGTTGACGAAAAGTCTCGGCAAAGGGTTGTTGCAGCTCTTGTGCGCTTGGGATATTCTTTTTCGGATATCCGTCAGGCAATGAGCGAATTTTCGTCCGATGAATTTTTTGAAGAATACTAAGGTGATATTATGGGTTATCAGATTGGTTTAATTTCTCTCGGCTGTCCTAAAAATCAGGTTGATGCTGAGCATATGCTTGCTCTTATGGATGAGGCAGGCCATACAATCGTCGATTATGTTGACGGTTGTGATATCGTTATCATTAACACCTGCGGTTTTATTGATGATGCAAAGAAAGAAGCTATTGAAAATATTCTTGATACAGTTGAGCTTAAAAAAGAAGGCATTGTAAAAAAGATTATCGTAACGGGTTGTCTTGCTCAGCGTCACAAGGAAGAAATCGCAAAAGAAATTCCTGAGGTTGATGCAGTTATAGGCATCGGTGCAAACGGCAATATTCTTGATGTTATTGAGGATGTTATGGTGGCTTCAGAGAAGATTGAGAGCTTTCCTCCTCAGTCTGAGCTTCCCCTTGACGGTCAGCGTATCTTGACTACTCCCGAGCATTGGGCATATCTTAAAATTTCTGACGGATGCTCAAACAGATGTACTTATTGTACGATTCCTTCTATCAGGGGCGATATGCGCAGCCGCAAGATGGAGAATATCGTTGACGAAGCAAAGCAGCTTGCTGAGATAGGTATAAAGGAGCTTATTATCGTCGCTCAGGATACAACAAGCTATGGACTTGATCTTTACGGCGAGCTTAAATTGCCGGCTCTTCTTGATGAACTTTGCGAAATAGACGGAATCGAATGGATCAGACTTCTTTATTGCTATCCGGACAGAATTACGGATGAGCTTATCGAAACGATGAAGAAGCAGGAGAAAATCGTTCATTATATTGATCTTCCTCTTCAGCACGCGAACGACAAAATCTTGAAGGCAATGAACAGAAGGGGCACTTCTGACGAAATCAGAAATACAATCGAAAAGCTCAGAACGGAGATCCCGGATGTTGTTATCAGAACAACATTTATCGTCGGTTTTCCCGGTGAGGACGACGAAGCGTTTGAAGACCTGGCGACTTTTGTTAACGAAATTGGGTTTGACCGTCTCGGATGTTTTTCGTTCTCAGCGCAGGAGGGTACTCCCGCGTATAATATGGAAGGACAGGTTGAGGACGATGTCAAGCTTAATCGCGGCGATATAATTATGCAGGATCAGCTTGCAATTATGGAAGAGAAGAATAACGAGAAAATCGGCAATACATATAAGACAATTGTTGAAGAGTATGATTCGTATACAGACAGCTATATCGGCAGAACATATATGGATGCTCCCGAGATAGACTCTGTTGTTAAGTTTACATCCGCAGAGGATTTGGAAATAGGCGATTTTGCTTATGTAACGATTTTCGATTTTGATGAATATGATTTAATCGGCGAGGTCAGATAATGAATACACCAAACAAAATAACAGTGTTCAGAATGTTTATCGCACCCTTATTTCTTGTGATTTATTTTCTGGATATAAAGTATAAAATGTTGATTTCTGCTTTGATTTTTGCTGTCGGAGCAATTACGGATGCTATTGACGGCAAGCTTGCAAGAAAGAACAATATTGTAACAAATTTCGGCAAGTTTCTTGACCCGATAGCGGATAAGATGCTTGTAACGGCAGGTTTTCTTGCTCTTATGCAGGATGGTCTTTGTAATATCTGGATAGTTATGCTTATGCTGACCCGTGAATTTGCAGTAACCTCCGTCAGGCTTATTGCCGCGGCTCAGGGAGTTGTAATACCTGCGAATATCGGTGGTAAAATAAAAACAGTGTTGCAAATGGTTTCGCTGATAGGAATTATGGTGATAGGCGAAGCGAACAGCATTTTCTCTCTCGGATGGAATATGCCTGTTATTTCCAATATTCTGCTTGGAATAACGGCTGTAGTTTCTGTAGTTTCCGGTCTTGTCTATATTATGGACAGCCGAAAGGTAATTGATTTTAAAAGTTAGGTAGTGAAGATATGGTAATTTCATCAGCTAGGCTTATGAAGAGAGCTTCAAACGAAGGATATGCGATTCCTGCTTTCAATATTGATAACCTTGAATCAGCAATGGCTGTTTCTGAGGTTATGCACGAAATGCGAATTCCCGTTATCGTGCAGATGATTCCCCGTACACTTAATTACGGTGGTGTCGCAATGTATCCTGCTATGATGCGCGAGCTTATGGCGGATTGTCCCGTTGATTATGCTCTTCATCTTGACCACGGAAGCAGTCTTGCGCTTGCGCAGAGGTGTATTGCGAGCGGCTTTTCTTCGGTTATGTTTGACGGAAGTGCAATGAGCTTTGAGGATAATGTGAAATATACAAAGGAAGTAACGGATTTTGCGCTTCCTATGGATGTTTCGGTTGAAGGCGAGCTCGGCACTATCGGAGGCAAGGAAGAAGGAGACTCAGATATGGAGGCTTCTTATACGGGTGTAAGTGAAGCTGAGGAATTCGTCCGCCGTACCAATGTCAGCACGCTTGCAATCGGCGTCGGCACTGCCCACGGTATCTATAAGGGTGAACCGAAAATCAATGTCCGAAGAATCAAGGAGATACACGAAGCTATCAGCACCCCGCTTGTTCTTCACGGCGCTTCAGGGCTTTCGGACGAAGTGCTTCGCGATTGTATAGCTGCAGGTATCAGTAAAATAAACTTTGCCACGGAGCTCCGCCAAGCTTATACAAACGGAATAAAGGCTGAGTTCGAAAAGGATCCGGAGGTCTTTGACCCGAAGATTTATATGCGCGGCGCTATCGATAATATCAAAGAAGTTTTGAAAGCAAAAATTAAAATTTGCTACGGCTTATAATTAAAACAAAAAATTACGGTCTGCATCAAGCAAACCGTAATTTTTTTATTTTCTGTTTCCGTCTTTGTCAAAATTCTTTCGCAGGGCGGCTTCTGTCGGGAATATCAGTATAACGAGCAGAATTGTCTGGATAAGCGTTATCACAGTTGCGAAAGAATATACCGTATTTTCACCCTTGCCGAGTGCAAGGAACATTGCTGCTATTGAAACAGGCAGCATTATAATTCCTGCTCTGAACCAGAGTTTACCCATATGCTTATGGGCGAATTTCCAGGTTTCTTCGTTTTTCATTGATAATGCCGTGCGATAGCCGAAAAGATTGTTGATTTTTTTTGGTGCTTTTCTTGAAAAGCATCCACCAGATATGATCATAATAAGAGGAATCAGAGAAGCTGTTGCACACATTAAGATCCATAATGTCATAAAATCATCTCCGATTTATCTAGGCTTGTATTTCTGAATCATTTCATTCTTCATATCCCAGAGCGCCTGAGACATATCGACATAGTAGTTGTGCGGATTTTCAAATCGTTTAACCTCGTCCCAAAGGGTATCGACCTGCTCGGCGCAGTATTTTCTTATTTCCTCAAGCGCAGGGTAATTGTAGACGCATTTTCCTTTTATGAAAAGCGGCTGAAGAAGGGGACGGGCTGTGTAGTTTTCAACAACCTTTCTCTTCCATGTAACATCGGGGTCAAAAAGCTCATATGGCTTAGAATCGTCGATAACCTCATCTGCGAGCGTTATAAGGTCTGCGATAGCCTTGCCTGTTTCATTGTCGTAAAGTCTCCAAAGGTTTTTAGCTCCCGGTGTTGTGACCTTGGCAACATTTTCGCTGAGCTTGATTTTAGGCTTCATAACGCCGTCATTCTCGACGGCAACGAGCTTGTAAACACCGCCGAAAACGGGAGTTGAAGATGCGGTAATAAGCCTTTCGCCAACGCCGAAGGAATCAACCTTAGCTCCCTGACGCAACATATCTCTTATGATATATTCATCGAGTGAATTTGAAGCGACGATTTGAACATCTTCAAAGCCGGCATCGTCAAGCATTTTTCTTGCTTTAACGGAAAGGTATGTGATGTCGCCGCTGTCAATTCGTATTCCTTTTGGTCTGAAGCCGCGCGGAAGAACCTCTCTTTTGAAAGCTTCTATTGCGTTCGGGATGCCCGATTTGAGAACATCGTAAGTATCAACAAGCAGAGTGCAACTGTCAGGATAAGCTTTGGCATAAGCACAGAAGGCGTCAAGCTCAGTGTCAAAGAGCTGAACCCAACTATGTGCCATCGTTCCGAGAGCGGGGACTCCGAATTCGCGGTCTGAAATTGTGCAGGCGGTTCCCGAACATCCTCCGATATATGAAGCTCGTGCACCGTAAACAGCACCGTCAAAGCCCTGGGCGCGGCGTGAGCCGAATTCCATAATCGCTCTGCCTTGTGCGGCGCGGGAAATTCTGTTTGCTTTTGTCGCAATAAGACTTTGATGATTAATAGCGAGAAGAAGCATTGTTTCAATAAACTGCGCCTGAATAGCAGGTCCTCTTACCGTAACGATAGGTTCACGGGGGAAGATGGGCGTTCCTTCGGGTACGCAGTATATATCGCACTTGAATTCAAAATTTTTCAGATATTCAAGGAAGGCTTCGCCGAAGCCTCTCTTTCGGAGGTAGCATATATCTTCATCGGTGAATTTGAGGTTTTCAAGGTATTGCGAAAGCTGCTCTACGCCTGCCATAATTGCAAAACCGCCGTTATCGGGTACGGTTCTGAAAAACATATCAAATTGGGTTATATCTTCACCCTTACCGTTTAAAAAATAACCGTTTGCCATAGTCAGCTCGTAAAAATCCGTGAGCATAGTCAGGTTGCGTCTTTTTAAATCATTCATTTAAAGCACCGCTTTCAACTTGAATTTTCACCATTATAACACGGTAATATTTAATTTACAATATATGACAAAACTTTAAAAATATATAAATTTGACCTTTTTATAATACAAAACCATAAAATTGTCTAAATTTGTTGTATTAAATTGGTACTATTATGGTCAAGTATATGAAAATTTGCAAAACGCAAAATAACGGTTGAGAACTGTAAATCTAAGTGATAAAATATAACCGTAATCTAAGTTCGCAACGGAGGGTGAATTTTAATGAGGACGAGAAAACAGGAGCTTGGTGATATGAATATCATCGGTGCCAAGGTTGAAAAGCAGAGAAAGGCTATCGGTATGAAGCAGAAGGATCTTCTTGCTCAGCTTCAGGTAAGCGGAATTGACCTCAATGCATCGGGACTTTCAAAGCTTGAAGGTCAGCTCAGAGGCGTAACTGATTATGAGCTTAAAGCGATTGCGCTCGCTCTTGATGTCAGTGTGAACTGGTTGCTCGGGATTGATGAATAATTTAACACCTTAAGCTGCTTTTGGTTATGAAAGCAGCTTTTCTTTTTCTTGACAATGAAAATTGCATATAGTAAAATTGTTTCGTAACTAAAAAAAGGAGAGTTATTTATGGCAGTTTTTAAACCTTTCAGAGCGATCAGACCCATACCTGAAAAAGCCGATGAAGTTGCGGCATTGCCTTACGATGTTATGAACAGCGATGAGGCGAGAGAAATGGTTAAGGGAAAGCCCTATTCATTCCTCCATGTTGATAAAGCTGAGGTTGACCTTGATAAAGATATTGATATTTATGATAAATCAGTGTATTTAAAGGCGAGGGAAAACCTTGATAAGCTTGTTGCCGACGGCGTTTGCAAGGAAGATGAGTCTGCCTGCATATATATTTACCGTCAGATTATGAACGGCAGAAGCCAGACGGGTCTTGTGGGCTGTACTGCGATTGATGACTATATCAATAATGTTATCAAAAAGCATGAGCTGACAAGAGCCGACAAGGAAGCGGACAGAATTAACCATGTTGATTATTGCGATGCGAATACCGGCCCGATTTTCCTTACTTACCGTGAGGATGATTTTATAAACACACTTGTTGAAAAATGGAAATCTGAGCACGAGCCTGTATATGATTTTGTTTCCGAAGGTGTCTCTAACACCGTTTGGGTTATCGATTGTCCTGAAACAATTGCTTCAATTACGGAAAGATTCGCCGCAATTGATTATCTCTACATCGCTGACGGTCATCACAGAGCGGCTTCTGCAGTTAAGGTAGGCAAAATGCGTCGCGAGCAGAATCCGGGATATACTGGTGAAGAAGAGTTCAATTTCTTCCTTGCTGTTCTTTTCCCGAGAAACGAGCTCGAAATTATGGATTATAACCGCGTTATGAAAGATCTTAACGGAAATACGAGCGAAGAATTTATGGCAAAAATCGCAGAGGTTTTTGATGTTGAAGATGTTGGAACACAGGCTTACAAGCCCGAAAAGAAGCACACATTCGGAATGCTCCTTGACGGAAAATGGTATAAGCTTACTGCAAAGGACAGCACATTTGACCCCAATGATCCCGTAGATCAGCTTGATGTTTCTATTCTTCAGAAAAATGTGATTGCTCCGATTTTCGGCATTGAAGACCCGAGAACGGACAAGCGTATCGATTTTATCGGTGGTATCCGCGGTCTGGGCGAGCTTGAAAGAAGGGTGAATACGGATATGAAGATTGCTTTTTCGATGTATCCGACAACTCTTGATGATCTTATGGACATTGCAGATGCAGGTCAGATTATGCCTCCGAAATCAACCTGGTTTGAGCCTAAGCTGATGAGTGGATTGTTTATCCATAAGCTTTCATAAAAAGGAACAGCGTATCTATGAATTGTTTTCACAGATACGCTGTTATTTATTTGTTATTTTTCAGGTCTGCAAGGGATTGCTCAACAGAGCTGTTGTGCCTTTCCTGCATAGCAACTGTCCAGTCCTTAAGAATGTCTGAATATTTTTCAATATCTTCAACATAAACGGTTGCGGCTCCGCTGAGAAGCGGCTCGCAAAAATTTTCAACACTATCAACGCCCGAAACAATAAACGGAATTCCAAAATCGTTAAAGGTTTTGATAACCTCAGCCGTTGCATCTGCAGAATCGATTTCTATTCCGCTTGCCCCGTATTGGGAAATGAATGCAGGGACAGAAAATGAACCGTTTGCAATGGCGTCTTTGTCGGCGTCAGTCAGCTCGTATTTAAGGAGGAAAGGGACGATGGTGCTTTCAGCCGTTATCATTCCGTAATGTGCCTCATCGATGCCCGTAATGAAAGTGCGTCCGACCATATTGTGCTTTATGGTTATGCTGTTGAGCTTGTTCATTTCAGAAAGCTGAACGATGTTAAGATAAATAATAATATCCTTGTAATCGTCTGCGTTCATCGCAACATAGAGCTCTTCAAGCGTAGCGGCGGTTTCACTTTCTTCGTATTTGTCAGTAATAACGGGGGTCCCGTCTTTCCTGAAGCAAAGGTCAACCGAAACTGCGTCCGCGCCGAGGCGGACAGCTTCCTTGACCCCGGCAACTGAATTTGTTTTGCCGTCAACCTCAGAACAATGGGACAGCAGTATAACATTATCAACATTCGGCAGATCCTGCGCCGTGTATTTGCGGATAAGGCTTTTTTCCCTTGCGTTTATAATCAGGGGAACGGCGATGCCGACGGCAACTGCAATCGCTAATACGACACTGCATATGATAAGAACTCGGCGCTTCTTATTTTTCAAGCAAAGCCCTCCTGTAAAGCTCGGCTGTTGTCTTGCACATTTCGTCAAAGTGCTCTTCGATTTCTCTTACGAGCTTGAACTGCGTGCGGCATCTTACGAGATTATGCTCAGGATAATCTGTCTTGAAATAGACATCTCCGTTGAGGAAATCCGTGAGGAAGCGAACGCCACATTCAAGAGTCATAAGCTTTGCAGAGAAGACAAGGTTGTCTACCTCGTTTTGTGTAAGCGATGCCGCGGCTTCTTCAAGGAAACCTTCCGCATAAGCGTTATAAAGATCAATATCAAGATTGAATTTATCAAGGTCTTTTTCGTCTTCGTCTGATGTTACGGCTCCGGAACGGATGCTGTCGCCAAAATCGTAGAGTGAAAGACCTGGCATAACGGTGTCGAGGTCAATAACGCAGAAAGCCTCATTCGTTATAATATCGAAAAGAACATTGTTGATTTTAGTATCATTATGAGTAACACGGACGGGGAGTTCACCTGTTTTTATAAGGTCGGTAAGTTTTGACGCGTCAGCCTCTCTTGAAAGAGCGAATTCGATTTCTTCCTTAGCCTCGTCAAGTCTTCCCGAAAGGTTATTTTTAATGGCTTCTTTAAAAGCATCATAGCGGGCGGGAGTGTTATGAAAGTTGGGAATCGTATCAAAAAGGTTGTCGATAGGATAATCGGCAAGTCTCTTCTGGAAAACGCCGAAAGCTTTTGCTGAGCGATACATTTTCATCGGATCGTCAACCTTATCGTAGGTCGTGCAGCTACCGATGTAATTGTAAGCTCGCCAGCAAGCGTCGTTCTCATCGCGGTAATAGGGAGAGTTGTCCTTTGTATAAAGGAAGGTCAATGTCTCTCTCTCAGGATTGCCGCCGTCAAGAATGATTTTGTTTCTCAGAAAGCTTGTAACATTCATAACATTGGACATAAGCTCGTCCGGCTTTTTGAAAACATTGGGATTGATAAGCTGAAGAATGTACTGATAATTTATATTTGAATCCGTAAATGTAACGAGGAAAGTGCTGTTGATATGTCCTGAGCCGGTCGGCTTTATTTCAACAAGTTCACCTTCAAACGGGAAATTATCAATAATTTTTAAGAGCTTTTCGTCATTTTTGTAGTTCATATAGTCACCTCTGATAAAATACATACAAAAATATTATATATTTGTTTCCAAATTTAGTCAATATATTTATTTGCCGGATTATGTTGAAATTTTATTCCATATGTGATATAATCATTCCAAATGACTTGGAGGTAAAAAAGATGTTTAATAAAAACAGCTTAATAAGAGCGGTCGCCGTAATAGGTATCATTACTATGATGGCGCTCGTTGTTTTACCGGGATGCTCCTTCGTTGGTAAGGCAGAACTTCCCGACCAGACTACAACTCAGGATTTATTCGGTGGCGGTTCACTCGACGCAGGTGCAAATGTAGGCGATGTCGGCCTTGAAAAATGTTGCCCTATCTGTAAGTCAACAAGCTTTAAGGGCCCGGATGATAAGGGCTACTTTACTTGCAACGATTGCGGTGCAACATGGGCTGAGACTGAGCAGACAATCGATGTAACGAAGCCTGACGGCAGCCAGGTTCAGCTTTCTCCTCAGGAAGGCTTGAAGCCGAATACCGGAAATATGGGTAACAGCGGTAACTCAGGCAATTCAGGTAACTCGGGTAGCTCAGGCAATTCGGGTAATTCAGGCAACTCAGGTAGCTCAGGCAATTCGGGTAACCAGGGCGGCAACAGTAGTACGCAGGAGCCGCAGAAGACTCCTCAGGAATATCTTGAAGAAGTTAAAGACCGCTGGGGAGATGTTATCAAGCCGACGATTGATGCTGACGGTAACATCACTGTTGAAAGCGTAAACGGAAAAGATACCGGTCTCTTCGGATTTAAGTATTCAACAAAGGATAAGTGTTTCATCACTGCTGAGGAAGCATGGCAGAGAAACTTTGGTTACAACGAGACTTATGATGTTTCAGCACCTGTAATCGCTATTACATACGATACAATCCGCGTATACTTTGAATATGACGGACTTGAGTGGATGATTCAGTATTGGAAGGGTCAGTACGGTATGGTATTGATCGGAGCTGAAATCGGTATTTACAACCGTCCTGCAGGTTCAACTGCAAGCACACATTATGAGTGCGCTTCTGATGAAACTAAGCTTCTTCAGAGTATGGATGTTTACAGACGAAACAACGAAACCCTCAAGTATAATAAGATTTTCTCAAGAAGCCCGTCTTATACCTGGTGGTGCACAGGCTTCATTCCGGGAACACTTGCAGCAGGTCAGTACAATGTTGAAGCCAAAGCAACGAGAGAACTTAAGGTTGATTCGAAGATGACATTCCTGTCTCCTGAGATGGCTCAGGCGTTTATGGCAGGTCTCAGAGAGGTTGACCATATTTACCATAATGCTCCGCAGGTCAGCCCTATATTCAAATTCAACGAGATGGCAAGCGTTGCAGAGTACGAAGCAAGCCCTTCAACAGCTAAGTTCTGCCTTGAAGAGGATGGCGTAACGGTAAGAGTTTGCTGGAATTAAGAGGTTTGATTATGAAAAAGATTGCATCTTTTTTAATCGCGGCTATGATGCTTTTTGTTTGCGTTTCCTGCGAGAAGGAGCCGGAAGATCTGGAATCTCTCGATAAAATTCAGGTTACATACAGCATTAAGAACGGTACCTCAGGCGATTTTATCGTTGAAATTCAGGAGATTCTTTCTCATGCTGAACCGTATAAAAGCTTATACAGTCCTGACGGGCTATATATAAAAATGAGCAACAAGGCAAAAATTTACGATGAAAACGGAAATGAAATCAAGCAGAAAGACCTTGTGATAGGTGACACTCTTGAGATTTATTATGACGGAACGCTTGAAAGCAATAGTCCTAAAACGATAAAAGCGTATAAAATTGTCAGAATTGCATAATTTAAGCGGCTTGTGCATCAGCACAGGCCGCCTTTCGTATGAGTTATATGAAATCGGGAGTTGAAAGATATCTTCCGCCACCGTCAGGGAAAATAACAACTATTTTTTTGCCTTTCATCTCGGTTTGCTTGGCAAGCTTTGTTGCGGCGCAAAGGGCCGCTCCTGAGGATATACCGACGAAAATTCCCTCGCATTTTGCAACCTTTCGGGCGTATTCGTAAGCGTCCTCGTCGCTGACTGTGATGATTTCGTCGATAAGCTGTGTTTTTAAAATCTCGGGAATAAAGTTTGCTCCTATTCCCTGGATTTTATGTGAGCCTGCATAGCCACGGGTTAAAAGAGGGGAGGAAGCGGGTTCGATTCCTACGATTTTTATATCAGGCTTGTTTCTTTTGAAAAATTCTGCACTTCCGCTGATTGTGCCACCCGTTCCGATTGCGGAAACGAAAGCATCAATATTGCCGTCAAGGTCGTTCCATATTTCAGGCGCGGTAGTTTTTATATGGGCAAGCGGATTTGCAGGGTTTGAAAACTGGCCTGCAATTATGCTTCCGGGAATAGAGTTTTTTATTTCCTCCGCCTTTTCAATACATCCTGCCATACCTTTTTCTCCGGCAGTAAGGACGAGTTCAGCGCCGTATGCCGACATCATCTTTCTTCTTTCCTCACTCATCGTTTCAGGCATAATAATAATTGTTCGGTAGCCTCTTGAAGCCGCAATTGCCGCAAGACCGATACCTGTATTTCCGCTTGTCGGTTCAATGATTACGGAACCTTCCTTTAATGTGCCGTCAGCCTCTGCCGATTCAATCATCTGCAGAGCAACTCTGTCTTTAATACTTCCGGCAGGGTTAAAATATTCGAGTTTGGCGAAAATCTCAGCCTCAAGGAAGAGTTTGTTGCAGTAATTGTTGAGCTTCAGGAGCGGTGTATTTCCGATAAGCTCGGAAAAATTGTTATATATTTTCATAGTAATCCTTCTTTAAGCAAAATTTAATAAAATTGTAACACCTTGACCTGATTTGTCAAGTATAATGTGTATGTAATAAGTTAATTAAGGAAGTTATTTTATGTATCGTTTTGTTCAGAAGCTTCAGGCTTTTATGCAGGGCAGAAACGGCATTGACAAGCTTGGTATATTTACTTTTTTTATGTACCTTCTTTTTAACGGTGTCAGGGTTTGCTTCAGATTTTTCAGACCTGTATATTTCTCTCTTTGGGGAGTGGCTGTTATATTTCTTCTTGTAACGCTATTCCGTTTTCTTTCAAAAAATCTTGAAAGAAGAAGATATGAAGCGGCAGGCTTTGAGAGATTTTTAGTCAGGATAAATTTTGATGGCTTTGTTTTTGCGGTAAATAAGAAGCTCAAAAGGTTATCCGTCAGGCTTTCTCAGATAAGGACGCATCGTTTCCGTACTTGTCCGCAGTGTAAAAGACATCTTCGCTTGAGCAGAAAACGCGGCGTGCGTCATATAACCTGCCCCGAATGCGGCAGAAAATTTAAAGCATTCATTTTGTTTTAAAAACAGAGGAGAGGTGAAACTGTGTTAGGCTATATTAGAGCATCAAAACCCGATATGACATTCAGAAATTATGAGCTGTATAAAGGCGTGTATTGCACCTTGTGCAAGTCTCTCGGGAAACGATACGGTTTCATCCCTCGATTTATTCTTTCTTATGATTTTACATTTTTTGCAATGGTAAGAATGGCTTTGCGTAACCAATGTCCCGGTTTTAAAAAGTCCCGTTGCTCGTTCAATCCAGCAAAAAAATGTCTTGATTGCAACCGCGACAATGAAGATATTGCGTACACGGCTGATGTTACAATTCTTATGATGTACCATAAGCTCAGAGATAATATTCAGGACAGTAAATTTTTTAAACGACTTTTTTACAGAATGATAATGCCTTATGCGAAGCATCTTTATAAAAAAGCCTGCAAAAGAACGGGTGAAGTATATAAAGTTCTTGAGAAGCAGATGGCGCGTCAGCAGGAAATCGAAAAAAGAAACGGCAATCTCGATGAATCCGCCGATCCGAGCGCGGTTATGCTCGCGGAGCTTTTGATATATAACCTTGAATGTGCGGATAAGGAGACTCTCAGAAAATTCGGTTATATGGTCGGAAGATGGGTTTATATAACAGATGCCGTCAATGATTGTGAGGACGATATAAAGGATGGAAGCTTTAATCCTTTGAAATCTCGCTTCGATGATGAGAATTTTTTGCAGTATTGCGAAGAAATGATGAATTTGACGATAGGTGAGGCAATAAATTGCTATAAAAGATTGAAAATTTTCAGATTTGATGATATATTAACTAATATACTCTATGATGGGGTCTATGCAGTTGCGAAAAAAGTATTAAAAAAGGAGGTGGCAGAGAATGAGTAATCCTTATGAAGTGCTCGGCGTTAATGAGGGTGCCGGCATCGACGAGGTAAAAAGGGCGTACAGAGACCTTGCCCGTCAGTATAATAATGACTATCAAAAAATGGATGAGATCAATGCCGCCTATGACACGATAGTGATGAATTTCGGGAATAAAAACCGAAAAAATTCATATTCAGGCTCTAATACTCATTATACCTACGATACAGCTGCTTCTTCGGGAAACTCAGAATTCGGCGATATAAGAGCGAAGCTTAACAGCGGCAGAATTGACGACGCCGAAATGCTTCTTGACGGAATTCCTCACCAGCGCAGAAATGCGGAATGGTTTTATCTCAAAGGAACTATTCAACACAGAAGAGGATGGCTTGAAAGCGCCGCAGAAAGCTTTGAGAGAGCTCATAATATGGAACCGCAGAATCCTGAGTATGCTGCCGCTTATAAGCAACTCAACAGAGAGAAAAAGGGTACTTTCCGTAAGGAGGCCGCCGCTGAGGCAGGGGAAACCTGTTGCTGTGATTCGTGCTGTACCTGCGACGGTTGCGATATCTGTACGGGACTCTGCTGTGCAGACTGCTGCTGTGAATGTATGGGTGGCGACCTGATTCGTTGCTGTTAAAGGACAGTGGATATTATGAATAATACCTTTAAAACAGCTCTTGGCGGTATGTGTATTGCAATCTCAACGGCGGTTATGCTCGCTTCGTCAATCCTCCCGTATTTCACATATGCTTTGCCTGCAATGGCGGCGCTTCTTGTGTTTTTTATGGCAGTCGAATGCGGCAGAAAATGGGGCTTGGCTGTCTATGTCGGAACCTCAATAATCAGCGCTCTTATTGTACCCGGAAAAGAAGCGGTGGGAATGTATATAGCGCTTATGGGTTATTATCCTTTGATAAAGCCGTTTTTCGATAAGCCTAAAAAAACAATAGTTTCCGCGATAATTAAAATAGTGTTTTTTACGGTTGATATCATAGCGGCTTACAGCGTTATGATTTTTGTTTTCGGAATTTCAACGGAAATGCTCGAGGAAAGCGAAAGATATCTTCTGCCGATTGTGCTGATTCTCGGAATCATCGCATTTATGCTTTACGACAGAGCGCTTATGCATTTTGAAATTGCATATTACAGGAAGTGGCAGAGAACTGTCAGAAAATTTTTTAGAAAAAGATAAAACAGGCACTTACGGGTGTCTGTTTTGTAATGAGGGGTAAAAATGTCAGAAACAGTTAAAAATTATACTCGGACGAAGCGGGCTTGCTTTTATACATATCTCGCTATGTCCTCCGTGTTCAGCCTTCCGCCGATGCTTTTCGTAACTTTTCGTGAGACCTACGGAATTTCGTACACTCTGCTCGGGACACTCGTTTTAATAAACTTCTGCACTCAGCTTATAATTGACCTTATATTTACATTCTTTTCAAAGTATTTTAACATCAAGCTGACGATAAGGCTTATGCCGTTGCTCACATCATTGGGATTGACTGTATATGCTCTCGTGCCGACATTTTTTCCGGATTTTGCATATGCAGGCTTTGTTCTGGGTACTGTTATATTTTCAGTTGCGGCAGGTCTTTGTGAGGTGCTCTTAAGTCCTCTCGTTGCCGCGCTTCCGTCAGAAAATCCTGAAAAGGATATGAGTATGCTTCATTCTCTGTATGCTTACGGTGTTGTAACGGTTGTACTTGTAAGCACGCTCTTTCTTAAGTTTTTCGGCACTCAGAACTGGATGTATCTTACTCTTTTCTGGGCGGCGCTTCCCGTTGCTTCATTTGTTCTTTTCAGCACTTCACCGATGCCTGATATGAACCTTTCCGAGAGTGAGTCATCAGGAAAGAAAAAGAAGCGTCTTGGTTCAATGTGGCTTTGCGTTCTTTGCATTTTCTTCGGAAGTGCTGCAGAAAATGCGATGACCAACTGGATATCGGGATATGTGGAAAACGCCCTCGGTATATCAAAAGTAACGGGCGATATACTTGGAATGGCACTCTTTGCAGTGTGCCTTGGAGTCGGAAGAACGGCTTACGCAAAGAAAGGTAAAGATATAACATCCGTTCTTATCGGAGGAATGGCAGGAGCGCTTTTATGCTACCTTATAGCAGGCTTATCTCCGCATCCTACTGCGGCGATGGTTGCGTGCGTTCTTACAGGCTTGTACACATCAATGCTCTGGCCTGGCACGCTCATCCTTATGGAAGAATATTTTCCGACCCCGGGTGTTGCTGCTTATGCGCTTATGGCGGCAGGCGGTGATTTCGGAGGTTCCATAGCTCCGCAGATGCTTGGTGCAGTTGTGGATGCCGTTTCTCAAAGCAGTTGGGCAGCATCATTTGCGCCGACTGTTTCGGTAACAACGGAACAGCTCGGAATGAAAGTAGGTATGCTCACGGCATCAATTTTTCCGTTACTCGGACTTGTTGTATTAGCGGTTATTGTAAAAAAATTCAAAAAACCGAATAATATATAAAAAGATTAAAGCGAGAGGTTCATTTTCCCTCTCGCTTTATTATATCGGAAAAGTTTTTGTAAAATGATAAAAATTCGGGGTTAACACAATGTTTGGTTTTATAGGCTTTGTCAACAAGGTCGGGAATCTCATCAAGTGTGTCTGCAAAATAATAACCATCTGTATTTTCAAAGATCTTGTAGAATTCTTTTAGCTTGTGGTTGAATGTGCTGAGCATAACACAAGGAGTTCCTGTAAGGATAGCGAAGATTGCACCGTGTAATTTATCTGTCAGAACGACATCGCTTCCGGCATAAAGCTCAACCTGACTTTTAACGAGTGAGTATCGGTTATCCTTGGTTACCTTTACCTTCGCTGTGTGGTTGTTGAATGTAAGTGTGTACTTTTCGCTAAGCTTTTGTATAACGGGTTTCTTCTCGTTGGGTTGATATTTTGCTTCTTTACCGGCGCGGAACAGGACCACAATGTCGGATTCGGGATTGTTCTTCTTTTCGAACCGTCCGGTCAGATAAAGCACCATATCGGGGCAGAAAACAACGGTGTTGTCGGTGTAGGCGTTTTTTGCAAGTGAATAACTCATTCTGTCGCGAAAAGCAAGGATGAGGTCAGGATGAGAAGAATAAATGTTTCTGCTTATTTCTGCTTGCTTTTTGCCTTCGGGGTCATCACTGAAATAATATGTCTGAGGGAAAAGAACGATGCGGTTGTTTTTGAATGTTTGTATAATCTCGCGTCTATACATCTCATGGAAGGAATACATATTCCCGTGATTTCCTCCGCCTGCAGGAAAATTATATCGTCAGGACCGAGCATAGCTTTTATTCGCTTGTATGTAAGAGGATTGCTTATTTCTTCCTCACTGATTTCTATAATGGGTGCATCAAAATTGTCTTTTAGGAAAATCTTTTGAGCTTCTGAAATTGCAAAGTCACCGTAATTCCCATGTTCAGCAACACCAACAACAAAAATCTTTTTCTGTTTTTTATTATAAAATAAATTCAGAAAGACTATTTTTATCCTGAGAATCAGGTTTTTAAAACGATAACTTAAAAAGTTTTTTATTAAAGACATATTGCACCTTACATTCATAATGTTGAAAACCAAGTGAATATTATCACAGATGGTGGGTTTTGTCAATTTTGCACTCTTGAAAACAGAAGCATTTTATGATATGTTAATCAAAATAGGAGTTCTGTTGTCAAAATAAGGAGGGTTTGTTGTGAGTATATTAAAGAATATCCCCGAATGTATTATTAAGTTCAATGATGCACCGGGAAATACTCATATTTCGCAGATTCTTGCAGGTTACAAGCTTCTTGAGAATAAGAATCTTTTGAAAATTAAAAATGTTATGCCGTACGCAGGTTTCAGAACAGACGGAAATTATGAGCACAACAGTATTGTTGAAGTTAAAATCTGCGATAAAAAGATAGCATATGATATGGCAGACGGTTACCAGAGTATTCATAGAAAAGAACGCTTTGATGCTCAACTTGAAAGCCTTGATTTCTATTTTAAACGCAGTTATGACGAAGATTTTCATTTGCAGATGCAAAACCGAGATAAAGTAAATCCGTTGGGCCTTAATTATCTTTGCTCCTGTGAGGGAAACCCGTATGACAGATTTTATTTTAAAGACCGTTCCTTGGGTGAATTGAAAAAGTTCCTGCTTCACACAAAAAACAAAAGTGCCAATAAATATGATTATCGTATTTTTGAAAGTAACAGCATCAGGTATGATGAGTACAATCTATTGTTTTTGACGAGATTGTGGGATTCGTCGCAGATAAGTACCGAAAGTATATTGAAAACTTATCCGTATTTTTCAGTGGAAGAGGCTAAGGAAGAGGCGGAAAAATGGAAAAGCAGCCTCGACAGCGCTACACAGAACAGAATTTTATATATCAGAGAGTTAAAAAATTATTTCGGAGATAAAATAATCGCAGGTGTCAGTGACGATAATCTATCTCGGAAACTATGTCCTGAGTTTATTGTTGATCCCGCAATCACTGATAGAAACAATTATCTTTCAATGATAAAGAAAAACTATATTTGTATAACGAGTGAGGGCCTTCACCACAGCATTGGCTGGAAATTTGCTGAGTATGTGGCGGCAGGTAAAGCGATCGTGACAGAACCGTTATTTTATGAAGTTCCGTATGGCTTTTGTGAAGATAAGAATTATCTTACATATACGGATATTCACTCCTGTATCAGCAATTGTGAAGGGCTGCTGGGGGATACCGATGCTGTTCACGCTATGGAATTCGAGAATAAAGCGTATTATGAAAGTCATGTCCGCCCCGATATGCTTGTTCTTGATTCATTGAAAATAGCACTTCCTGAGATTTTCTGATAAAAAACGCGACTGAATTTTGTGATTCAGTCGCGTTTTTTTATCAGAATTCAAAATCAACAACGCATCTGTCAGTTATAACAGAATGAACAAACTCCTTAACCTTGAGATGCTCAGGGTGTACCTGATAACCTTCAAGAGCTTGCTTGTCTTTGAAAATTGAATATAATGCAAGGTCGTAGCCGTTAGGATTATAGTTGAAACCGACCTCAGCGCTGATAAGACCGTCTATCTTTCCGACAAGGGAAGTAAGGCGCTTTTTCATTTCCTTCATGTTTTCTTCTTTCTTTTCATCATTTCTGACATTCCAGAATACAATATGCTTAACCATACGAAACCTCCAATATGAATATTTTCTAATAATTATAGCAAAATAAAAGCATATGTCAATGGAGATGATTTATTTTGAGAGCGAGTGGTATTCTTATGCCGGTCAGCGCTTTGCCGTCGGATTTCGGCATAGGAACGTTTGGCGAAAAAGCATATGATTTTATAGATTTTCTCAGCGATTCTCGTCAGCATTACTGGCAGATTCTTCCTTTGGGACACACAGGTTACGGCAACAGTCCTTATCAATGCTTTTCAGCTTTTGCGGGCAACCCTTATTATATTGACCCGATGATTTTATATGAGTCAGGTTATATTGAAAAAAATGACATACCTTTTATCATAAATGACGGAAGAGCTGATTATGCGGGGATTTACAAAGAAAGAATAAAGCTTCTGAAAAAAGCAGCGGACGCGGTTGATACCCTCTCTTCGGAATATCTTTCTTTTGAAAAAGATAATTCGTTTTGGCTTGCTGATTATGCACTTTTTATGGCTGTCAAAGAAGGTTGCGCAATGAAGCCCCTGAAGGATTGGAATACGGAAATCCGTATCCCGGGTAAAGAAATGTCGGAAATTCTCAGGATAAGATACGAGAGAAGCATCAGACAATGGAAGGCAATACAGTTCCTTTTTTTCAGCCAGTGGAAAAGTCTTAAAAGCTATGCGAATGTAAGAAATATTGAAATAATTGGTGATCTTCCGATTTATGTTTCAGCGGATTCGTGCGAGATGTGGCTTCATAACGAGCTTTTTGTAACCGATGAAGCCGGACACCCGGCTCTTTTTTCAGGTTGTCCTCCTGACGGATATTCTCCGCTCGGTCAACTTTGGGGCAACCCTGTTTACGATTGGAATTATCACAGGAAAACTAACTATTTTTGGTGGATTATGAGAATGAAACACTCATCGACGCTTTACGATGTTGTTCGCATTGACCATTTCAGAGGATTTGAGGATTATTACGCAGTTGATGCCGATTCGCAGGATGCAGCTCACGGGAAATGGTATAAAGGTCCGTCGAGAGATTTTATTGACGCCGTTAAAAGGAATGTGCCCGAAGTGCGCGTTATTGCTGAGGACCTTGGAAATATAACCGATAAGGTGCGCGACCTGCTTTGTTACAGCGACTTTCCCGGGATGAAAGTGCTTCAGTTTGGTCTTGAGGGAAACGATGAGTTCCTACCTCATTCTTACACACGGCACAGTGTAGCATATACGGGTACTCACGATAACCCTACAATGAAGCAATGGTCGCTGATTTGTGAGGATGAGTCTTTGTCGTTTGCCAAAAAATATCTCAATGTGAATAATGCCGAAAGTTTAGTCAATGATTGTATTAGAGCGTTGTTTATGAGCGTCAGCGAGACGGTAATCATCCCTCTTCAGGACTGGTTGGAGCTTGGAAGTGAGGCGAGGATGAATGTTCCGTCAACTGCCTGCGGAAACTGGGACTGGAGACTTAGCGAGGATATGTTGACACAAGAGCTTTCGCAAAAAATCGCTGATACAACAAGGCTGTATTCAAGAGATTGTAAGGAGGACAATTTATGAAGAAGATTTTGTCATTTATGCTCGCGGCGGTAATGATATTTTCGTTGACGGCTTGCAGTATGAGCACAAACAATTCACAAAACGCGAAAGCAGGAAGGGTCTATTTCCTTAATTTTAAGCCTGAAGTAGCGGATGTTTATAAAGAAATTGCAGAAAAATATAAGCAGGAAACCGGCGTTGAAGTGAAGGTCGTAACAGCCGCAAGCAACACCTATGAAACGACTCTTAAATCAGAAATTGCAAAGAAGGAAGCTCCGACGATTTTTCAGATAAACGGCCCTGTCGGTTACCAATCCTGGGCAAGGTACTGCCTTGATCTGAGCGATACAAAGCTTTACAGTTACTTGACCGATAAAAATCTTGCAGTTAAAAATTCTGACGGTGTTTTCGGTATTCCGTATGTTGTAGAGGGCTATGGAATTATCTATAACGATGCGATTATGAAAAAATACTTCGCACTTAAAGATAAGGCTGTCAGTATTTCGAAGGCAGAGGATATAAAGAGCTTTGATACCCTTAATGCAGTTGTGACCGATATGACCAAGCATAAAGCGGAGCTAGGAATTGACGGCGTTTTTGCATCAACTTCGATGAGCAACGGAGAACAGTGGCGCTGGACATCGCACCTTGCAAATGTTCCCGTATACTATGAGATGAAAGAGAAAAGCGATGCTTCGACGGTTCTGACAACTCTCAATGCAAAAGAGGTTGATTTCAGCTATTCGTCAAACTATAAAAAGGTTTTTGATATGTATCTTGATAATTCAGCAACGCAGAAGGGACTTCTTTCGGGAAAGACCGTCGAAAACGCAATGGCTGAGTTCGCACTGGGTAAGGCCGCAATGGTGCAGAACGGTAACTGGGCGTGGGAACAGATTTCGAATGTCAAGGGTAATGTCGTTAAGTCTGAGGATATTAAATTCCTGCCGATTTATATGGGTATTGACGGTGAAGAAGATCAGGGTATTTGCATAGGAACTGAAAATTACCTTGCAATAAATAAAACTGCAAGCGAGGCAGATCAGAAGGCATCAATTGCTTTTCTTGAATGGCTTTTTTCAAGTGAAACGGGTAAGGACTATGTTGCAAATAAGCTTAACTTTATTTCACCGTTCAACACCTTCAAGGACGATGAAAAACCCAAAGATCCTCTTGTAAGAGAGATTTTTAATTGGATGGAAAAAGATGTGAATAACCTTGAATGGACTTTTAACTCATTCCCGAGTCAGCAGTTTAAGGATGATTTCGGCAATGCTATTCTTGATTATATCCAGGGCAAAAATGATTGGAAACATGTTGAAACTACATTTAAAAACAGTTGGAAATCAGAAAGAAAGTAATCTGAGGAGGGGATAGTATGGCACTGAAAAAGTATTTTCCGGTTTTTGTTCTGCCAACATTGGTCGCGTTTATAATTGCCTTTGCAGTGCCGTTTGTCCTCGGTATTTATCTATCGTTTACGGAATTCATAACCGTAGCAGATGCCCAATGGGTCGGAATTGAAAACTATATAAAAGCTTTTTCTAACGACGATTTCATCAATGCTCTGTGGTTTACAGTAAGATTTACGGTTGTTTCCGTGATAACCGTAAATCTCATCGCGTTCATTCTTGCGTCAATATTGACAAAAGGTCTGAAAGGTACAAATATTTTCAGAACGGTATTCTTTATGCCGAACCTTATTGGCGGTATAGTTCTCGGCTATATCTGGCAACTCATAATCAACGGCGTGCTTCAGACTATGGGTGTCACGATAACCTATGACCCGAAATACGGCTTCTGGGGATTGGTGATTCTTATGAACTGGCAGCTTATCGGCTATATGATGGTAATTTACATCGCAGGTATTCAGAATATCCCGTCAGATCTTATTGATGCTTCGAAGGTTGACGGTGCAAACCGTTGGCAGACTCTTCGCAATGTTACGGTTCCTCTTATTATGCCGTCAATTACAATCTGTCTTTTCCTAACGCTTACAAATTCCTTCAAGCTGTTTGACCAGAATCTTGCTCTGACGGCAGGCGCTCCGTCAAAGCAGACGGCGATGCTTGCTCTTGATATTTACAATACCTTCTACAGCAGGATAGGCTGGGAGGGCGTTGGTCAGGCAAAGGCTGTAATCTTCTTTGTGATAGTTGCTGTGATATCCTTCGTTCAGCTTGCATTGACTCGTAAGAGGGAGGTGGAGCAATGAATTCTTCGTCAAAAGCATTTTCAAAAGCTGTTCTTTACGCTGTTCTTGCGGTTGCATCCGCAGTTTTCCTTGCTCCCATTCTTATTGTTGTTATCAATTCATTCAAAGGCAAACTCTATATCAGCGACGAACCGTTTTCTCTGCCGGATGGCGAAACCTTCGCAGGCCTTGAAAACTACACAAGCGGTATAGAGAAAACTGAATTTATCTCGGCCTTCGGTTGGTCGCTTTTTATAACTGTTTTTTCTGTGCTTGCAATCGTGATTTTTACATCGATGACAGCGTGGTACATTGTCAGAGTCAAAAATTTCTTTACAAAAGCTCTTTATTTCATTTTTATCTTTTCGATGATCGTACCCTTTCAGATGGTAATGTTTACGATGACCAAAACTGCGGCGGAGCTTTCTCTGGACACTCCGTGGGGAATAATTCTCATCTATCTCGGGTTCGGAGCAGGGCTTGCGGTGTTTATGTTCTGCGGATTTTTGAAATCGGTTCCTCTTGAAATTGAGGAGGCGGCGATGATTGATGGATGCAACCCTCTGCAGACCTTCTTTATGGTCGTTTTTCCCATACTCAGACCGACGGCGATAACTGTTGCAATTCTCAATGCTATGTGGATATGGAACGATTATCTTTTGCCGTATCTTCTCATCGGCAGTGAATATAAAACTATACCGATTGCGGTTCAATACCTGAGGGGCGGCTACGGGTCGGTTGATATGGGCGCGTTGATGGCGATGCTTGTGCTGTCAATCGTTCCGATTATAATATTCTATCTTTTCTGTCAGAAATATATTATCAAGGGCATTGTTGCAGGCGCCGTGAAAGGATAAACTATGGCAAGTATCAGTCTAAAAAATATTTTTAAAATCTTTGAGGACGGCACAACGGCTGTCAATGATTTTTCTCTTGAAATTGAAGATAAGGAATTTATAATTCTTGTCGGCCCGTCAGGCTGTGGCAAGTCCACAACGCTTCGTATGATAGCAGGTCTGGAGTCTATATCAAAAGGTGAGCTGATGATAGGGGACAGAGTAGTCAATAATGTTGCCCCCAAGGACAGAGATATCGCAATGGTTTTTCAGAGCTATGCGCTTTATCCTCATATGAGTGTTTACAAAAATATGGCTTTCGGTCTTGAACTGCGTAAGCTTCCTAAGGCGGAAATTGACGCCCGTGTCCGTGAAGCTGCAAGGATTCTTGATATCGAGCATCTTCTTAAAAGAAAACCCCGTGCCCTTTCGGGAGGTCAGCGTCAGAGAGTAGCTCTCGGCAGGGCGATGGTACGCTCTCCTGCGGTTTTTCTCCTTGATGAGCCTCTTTCAAACCTTGATGCAAAGCTTCGCACAACGATGCGTACGGAAATAAAAAAGCTTCATAAAAGGCTCGGCACGACATTTATCTATGTCACTCACGATCAGACCGAGGCTATGACGATGGCGGACAGAATCGTTGTTATGAAAGA
This sequence comes from Clostridia bacterium, assembly GCA_017942105.1. Taxonomy (GTDB): domain Bacteria; phylum Bacillota; class Clostridia; order Oscillospirales; family Acutalibacteraceae; genus CAG-488. The sequence continues at coordinate 44,589 of JAGAVE010000019.1, forward strand.
TGGTGTTATCCAGCAGGTGGATACTCCGCAAAGGCTTTACGATAAGCCGTTCAATATGTTCGTTGCGGGATTTATAGGTTCGCCGCAGATGAATTTTCTTGACGCGCTCGTCAGCGTCAGAAATTCGCAGATTTATCTCGTTCTTTCTCAGAATGAAATAAATGTTACGGGAGTTTTCGGTCTTGATGAAAGGCTGTTAAGTTATGCAGATAAATATGTCAAGGTCGGCATTCGCCCTGAGGATATAACGAATGATGAAGATTTTGTGAAAAAGAACGCCGATAAACTTATAACGGCAAAGGTCGAGGTTAATGAAATGATGGGTAGTGAAACCTATCTTTATCTTGATTATGCAGGTGAAAAGATAACCGCAAGAGTGCAGAATGCTCGGGCTGAAACTGATTTATCCGTTCTTGCAGTTAAAACGGATAAAATTCATCTGTTTGACCCGAATACGACGATCAATATATTTATATGAAGATTAATCACGGCGGATTTTTATTCTGCCGTGTTTTCTCTGCTCCCGGGTATTAAAATTAAAACCCCGATTTCATATTCTTAATATTGACATTATTTCCTCATAGTGTTAAAATCTATGCGGTTAAAAAAGAAAAACAAGGAGATATTTAAAATGAGTATTTTGGATCTTGATGTAATCAAAAGCTTTGTAAGAGTATGTGATGACGGTTATTCAGAGGGTTGGCACGAAAGAAACGGCGGTAATCTCTCATACCGTATGACAAACGAAGAGGTTGAGGCTTGCAAGCCGTATTTTACATATGACAGACCCTGGGTCAATATGGGTGTTCAGGCAGACAACCTCAAGAATGAGTATTTTATGGTAACAGGTACGGGTAAATTCTTCCGTAATACAATTCTCGACCCTGCCGCAAACATCTGCATCGTTGAAATCAACGACGCAGGCGACAGCTACAGAATCGTGTGGGGTCTTGTTAACGGCGGCGGCCCGACAAGCGAATTCCCGACTCACTTTATGAATCACAGTGTACGCGTTGCCGCAACAGACGGCAAGTGCCGCGTTATTTATCACGCTCATCCGGTTAATATCATTGCTTTGACATTCGTTCTTCCGCTTACTTCAGAGGCTTTCTCAAAGGTTCTCTGGCAGAGTATGACAGAATGCCCGATCATCTTCCCGAACGGTGTAGGTGTTGTTGAATGGATGATTCCCGGCGGCGCTGAAATCGCTCACAGAACCTGTGAGCTTCTTAAGACATACGATGCTGTTGTATGGGCTCATCACGGTCTCTTCGTATCAGGCGATACATTTGATAACGCATACGGTCTTATGCACACAATCGAGAAGTCAGCAGAAATCTACTGCAGAATTCTCTCTCTTGGTCAGCCTATCCGTCAGACTATCAGCGACGAGGGTCTTGTTGATGTTGCTGCTGCTTACGGTCAGACTCTCAATAAGGATCTCCTTAAATAACATCTAGACAAAATAACATTTTTGTCTATTTACAAACAAGGGTTATCGATGTATAATATTTTCAATATTTTTAAAAAGCGTTGAAGATATTAAGTCTTTTCAGGATTTTTTCAGAGAGCTGACGGTTGGTGGAAGTCAGTATTTGAGAGATAAGGCTGTCTCGTATCTGAGCTTGGTTCCCTAACCGTTACGACTGCATAAGGAACCACGGCAAGCACCGTTATCATGGCTTAGGATTTGGATGAATCCGAAGAGTGGCTGTTTTCAGCAATTTGGGTGGTACCACGGTAATTTGTTTATCGTCCCTGAAGCACAGATGTGTTTCAGGGATTTTTTTATGACGCGGCATATGGAGGATTATTATTATGAGAAAGATTCATGTATCAGACATTACTTTGAGAGAATGCGCAGGTTCTGCAGAGCATTCGCTCAGCTTTAAAGAAAAAATCGAAATGGCTAAGCTTATGGATAAGCTTCATTTTAACAGCATCGAAATGCCTGAAATCAGAAATGTTTCAACAGATGTTCTTCTGATTAAAACAATCGCTTCTCTTATGAAGCATTCTGAGGTATGCGTTCCTGTAGGAACAGACGCACAAAGCGTTGAAACTGCCTGGAACAGCGTCAAAGCGGCTAAAAAGGCTTCGCTTAAGGTCAGTGTTCCCGTTTCTGCAGTGCAGATGGAGTATAAATGCTCAAAGAAGCCTCCTGTTGTCAAGGAAATGGCGGCATCTCTTATTGCTGAATGTAAGAAATACGCAGAAAATGTTGAGTTTTCGGCAGAGGATGCAATAAGAGCTGAAAAGGCGTTTCTTTATGATATAATTCGCACAGCAATTGAGGCGGGTGCAAACCGCATTAATATATGCGATTCCGAAGGAACAATTATGCCCTCAGAAATGTATGATTTTGTAAAGGCTCTTTTTGAAGAGGTTCCTGAGATTAAGAAAGTAACCCTTTCAGTCGAGCTCAGTAATCAGCTCAATATGGCTGTTGCGTGCGCATTTTCAGCAATTTCTGCAGGCGCAGGGGAGATTAAAACAACGGTCGAAGGCTTCAGCTATCCCTCAATCGAGGATGTTATGAATGTTTTCAAGCTCCGCGGCGATTCAAATGGCATTTCAAGCAAAATTCGTACAACGGAGCTTTCAAGAGTTGTCAGCCAGATGAAGAGAATGGTTAACACAACAAAGAGCGAAAACTCACCGTTTGAAAATGGTGTTAACGATAATGCCGAGCCTCTCACTCTTGATAAGAATGATGATATTTCAACAGTTATCAAGGCTGTTAAGAAGATTGGTTATGACCTTTCTGAAGAGGATAATTCAAAGGTTTATGAGGCGTTCAGACGAGTTGCGGCAAAGAAGGAATTCGTTGGCACGAAGGAGCTTGAGGCAATCATTGCTTCAACGGCACTTCAGGTACCTGCAACGTATACAATCGAAAGCTATGTTATCAACAGTGGTAATGTTATCACAGCCACAGCTAACATCAGACTTAACAAAGACGGCGAGGCTGTAAGCGGTGTAAGTGTTGGTGATGGTCCGATTGACGCAGCTTTCCTTGCTATCGAACAGATCGTAGGCCATCATTATGAGCTTGACGATTTCCAGATCAAGTCAGTAACAGAGGGTCGCGAAGCAATGGGCTCAGCTCTTGTCAAGCTTCGTTCTTCAAGCGGTAAGCTCTATTCGGGCACAGGTATTTCAACAGATGTTATCGGCGCAAGCATCAGAGCTTATGTAAGCGCACTCAATAAAATCGCCTACGAGGAGGAATAAAAGTGAATTTAGCTTTTTCAACAAAATTCCATAAAGCAGCGGGACTTGGCGATTTCCTTAAAATTGCCGAAGAGCTTCGCTATGACGGAATTGAAATTCACGATATAAAAGCAGATGCTTTTTCAGGTAAGGCTTCACCGTTCAGCCCTGATATGGCATCTGTTACAAAGCGTACTCTCATCAACGCAAAAAAGGCGATTGCCTGCATCGATGCAGACTGTAATATTGCAGATAAAGATAACGCCGAAGAGATAATGAAAAAATTTGAAACGGCAGTTTCGGTTGCAAGAAATATCAATGTTTCATATGTAAAGGTCTATGCACAGAGCGATGATGAAAACGCAGTTGATTATGTTAAGGGATTTATGTCTGATGTAATCAGCCTTTGTGAGAAAAACAATGTTATAGTGCTTGTTGAAACAGCAGGAATTTATGCAGATACAGATAAGCTCTGCGATCTTCTTAATTTCTTTGCAAACGACTATATCGGTGCAGATTGGAATATGTATGAGACCTTCTTCAAGGCGAAAGAGGATGCTGAGAAGACAATCAAAAACCTCGGTGCATATGTCAAGCTTGTTCATATGACGGATGCTGAGGAATACGGCAAGCACACTCTCATCGGTGAGGGTAAGCTTCCTGTTGAAGAAATGACGAATGCTCTTCGCTCAATCAATTATGCAGGCTTTGTCTGTATTGAATGGAATCCCGAATGGATGAGTGAGATCGATGACCTTGAAATCATACTTACTCATTATGAGAGCTTTATGGAAGCTATGGGCAGCACAAAGAGCAATAAAAAGTATTTTTATAACAAAACAAGAACAGGCAAGTTTGTATGGGAAAAGGAAGAGCTTATTGAAAAGACTTTTTCTCAGGTGCTTGACACAATGGTTGAAGAGTTTCCGGATCAGCTTGCTTTCAAATACACTACACTTGACTATACAAGAACATATTCAGAGTTCCGCGATGATGTTGATAACTTTGCACGCGCACTTATTGCTATGGGCGTAAAAGCAGGTACTCATGTTTCGGTATGGGCAACAAATGTACCCCAGTGGTACATCGCTTTCTGGGCAGCAACGAAAATAGGTGCTGTTCTCGTAACGGTAAATACGGCCTATAAAATCCATGAGGCAGAGTATCTTTTAAGGCAGTCTGATACACATACGCTCATTATGGTCAAGGGTTATAGAGACTCCCATTATGATGAGATTATAGCTGAGCTTTGCCCCGAGCTTGAAAATATGAAGTCGGGTGAGCAGCTTCACGCTAAGAGACTTCCTTTCCTTCGCAATGTTATCACTGTCGGCTATGAGCAGAAGGGTTGTATGACCTGGAATGAAGCTCTCGATAAGGCTTCTCAGGTGCCTGTAGAGGAAGTTTACCGTATGGCATCTCTTGTCAAAAAAGACGATGTATGCAATATGCAGTATACTTCGGGTACAACAGGATTCCCGAAAGGAGTTATGCTTACTCACTATAATGTTGTTAATAACGGTAAGTGTATCGGCGACAGAATGGATCTCTCAACGGCAGACAGAATGATGATTCAGGTTCCTATGTTCCATTGCTTCGGAATGGTTCTTGCTATGACTGCAACAATGACTCACGGTGGTACGGTTCTTCCTTTGCCGTATTTCTCACCGAAGTCATCGCTTGCTTGTGTAAATAACGAGAGGATAACCGCTTTCCACGGTGTTCCGACTATGTTTATTGCGATGCTTCAGCATCCTGACTTTGAGAAGACAGACTTCTCATATGTCAGAACGGGTATTATGGCAGGTTCACCTTGCCCGATTGCAAAGATGCGCGAAGTTGTTGATAAGATGAATATGAAAGAGATAACTATCGTTTACGGTCAGACAGAAGCTTCTCCGGGATGCACGATGTCCAGTACGGATGATCCTCTTGAGGTTCGTGTTGCAACAGTAGGCAGAGCATTGCCTAAGATTGAATGTAAGGTTATCGACCCCGAGACTGGCCTTGAATGTCCCGATGATGTCAACGGTGAATTCGTTGCCAGGGGATATAACATTATGAAGGGTTATTACAAGATGCCTAAGGCTACTGCTGAGGCTATCGATAAGGATGGTTGGCTTCATACGGGTGACCTTGCTTGCAGAACTCCCGAGGGATATTTCAAAATTACGGGCAGACTTAAGGATATGATCATCCGCGGCGGTGAAAATATCTATCCTAAGGAAATTGAAGAGTTTATCTATACCCACGATAAGGTCAAGGATGTTCAGGTTATCGGTGTTCCTGATGAAGGACTGGGTGAGGAGATTATGGCTTGCATCATCCTTCACGAGGGCGAAACAATGACTGAGGCAGAGATGAAGGAATATGTTCTTTCTCATATGGCTAAGCATAAGGTGCCGAAGTACATTGACTTTGTCAAGGAATTCCCGATGAATGCTGCGGGAAAGATTCTTAAGTATAAGATGCGCGAAATGGCGATTGAAAAGTATGGTCTGCAGAAGGCAAACTCAGTTGTTACTGCGTGATAATTACAACGTGTAATGGATACATTACAAACAGTATCTTGCATATCAAAAACGATGCGATTATAATATATGCATTAAGAAATTTATATTAAAGGCTGTGACGAAGACGGTTGCGTTGCGTAGCTTTAAGAGAGTCGGCGGTTGGTGTGAGCCGATAGCTTACGGGCGAAGAAAACCTATCACTTCTGAGCCGAAGAGATGAAAGCTTTATGCAAATAGTTTCTTCCGTATAACTACGTCAGTGTTAAGGGATTGTCAGATCCTTAGAGTGGCACGGAGCAATAGCCGAGTGCAATTTGAGTGGTACCGCGGTTTTATCCGTCTCAAAGTTTTCAAGCTTTGGGACGGTTTTATTTTTATCAGAATTTACCGTTGAAGGAGGTAATTTTATGGAAAACAATACGACCAATAAACTCTTCGAGGTGGCTCAGCGAATTAAGGAAATGCGTGATATTTGCGGCTTTACCGTTGAAGATATGGCTGAAAAGACCGAAGTTTCGGTTGAACAATATAATATTTACGAGGCAGGAAAAATAGACCTTCCTTTCTCATTTGTTCATAAATGTGCGCTTGCTTTTGATATCGGACTTACGGATCTTCTTGAAGGTCACAGTGCCGTACTTACCTCATATACGGTAACAAGAAAAGGCAAGGGTCAGACAACGGCGAGCGAAAACGGCATTGAAATCAAAAACCTCGCTCCGAAATTCAGAAAAAGGCTTTCAGATCCGTATATGGTTCGTTATGAGTATTCTGCCGAGCTTGAAAATAAACCGATTCATACAACAACTCACGCAGGTCAGGAGTTTGACCTCGTTATCAGCGGTAAGCTTAAGGTCAGAATCGGCAACCATGAGGAGGTTCTCGAAGAGGGCGACAGCATCTATTATAACAGCTCAACTCCTCACGGTATGATTGCTGTTGACGGCAGAGATTGCGTTTTCCTTGCAATGATTATGGCAACAGATGAACCTGTTGAAAAGATCGTTCACGACAGAGCGGTTAAGGGAACAAAGACTTCAGGCAGCCTCGTTTGCGAGAAATTTATTGATGCAACTGAGGACGAAAACGGTAACCTCGTTGCAATCGATTTCAATAATGAGGATACTTTCAATTTTGCATTTGATATCGTTGATAATATCGGCAGAAAATCGCCCGATAAGCGTGCAATGATTCATCTTGATAAGGATAAGAACGAAAGAATCTTTACTTATAAGGATATCAAGGAGCATTCAAGCCAGGCGGCAAACTATTTCAAATCGCTCGGTATCAAGAAAGGCGATACGGTAATGCTTGTTATGAAGCGTCACTATCAGTTCTGGTTTGCAATCCTCGGTCTTCACAAGATAGGCGCGGTTGTTATTCCGGCAACAAATCTCCTCGTTCAGCACGACTTTGAATACAGATTTAAGGCTGCGAATGTTTCTGCAATTATCTGCACTGCTGACGGAGACACTGCAAGGCAGGCAGAGCTTGCTGATGAAGTTACAGGCACTCTTAAAAACAAGATTATCGTCAACGGAACAAGAGAAGGTTGGCACAGCTTCGATGAAGAATACGGTCTTTTCAGCCGCCGTTACAGACGCGATGAAAATTCACCGTGTGGCGATGACCCGATGCTTATGTTCTTCACATCAGGAACAACGGGCTATCCGAAAATCGCAACACACAGCTATAAATATCCTCTCGGTCACTATATTACCGCTAAATATTGGCATTGCGTAAGCAAGGACGGCCTCCACCTTACAATTTCTGAAACAGGTTGGGGTAAGGCTCTTTGGGGTAAGCTCTACGGTCAGTGGCTCTGCGAAGGTTCAATCTTTGTTTATGACTTTGACCGCTTTGATGCGGCGGATATCCTTCCGCTGTTTGCAAAATATCAGATTACAACCTTCTGCGCACCTCCGACGATGTACAGAATGCTTATTAAGCAGGATATCAGCAAATACGATTTAAGCTCAATCAAGCACGCAACAGTCGCAGGTGAGGCTCTTAACCCGGAGGTATTCAAACAGTTCTATAATGCAACGGGTCTTACACTTATGGAAGGTTTCGGTCAGACTGAGACAACTCTTTCAATTGCAAACCTTACGGGTATGAATCCGAAACCGGGTTCAATGGGTAAACCCGTTCCGCTTTACGATATTCAGATTCTTCGTCCGGACGGAACGCAAGCAGACCTTGGTGAAACAGGTGAAATCTGTATCAAGACAAGTGATAAGGTTCCCTGCGGTATCTTCCTCGGTTATTATCTGAATGAGGAGAAAACCAAGGATGTATGGTATGACGGTTATTATCATACAGGTGATACTGCTTGGGCAGACGAGGATGGCTATTTCTGGTATGTCGGCAGAATCGATGATGTTATCAAGTCATCGGGCTACCGTATCGGACCTTTCGAAATCGAAAATGTTATTATGGAGCTTCCGTATGTTCTTGAATGCGGTGTTTCAGCTGCACCTGATGAAATCAGAGGTCAGGTAGTTAAGGCAAGCATCGTTCTGACAAAGGGAACAGAGCCTTCAGACGAGCTCAAAAAGGAAATCCAGAAATATGTTAAGGAGCATACTGCACCTTACAAGTATCCGAGAATAGTCGAGTTTAGAACAGAGCTTCCCAAGACTATCAGCGGAAAAATCATAAGAAATCAGCTTTAAAAGAGGTGATACAATGGAATCAAAGCGTATAACACTTTTTGCAGGCCATTACGGAAGCGGAAAGACGAATATTGCCGTCAACTATGCCTTAAGGTTAAAAAAAGACGGAAAACCCGTCGTGATTGCAGACCTTGATATAGTCAATCCTTATTTCAGAACAAAGGACAGCGAGAAAGAGCTCAGCGAAGCAGGAATCAGACTTATTTCTTCCGAGTATGCAAGTTCAAATGTTGACCTTCCCGCATTGCCGCAGGATGTTTATTCCATTGTTGATAATAATACGGAATATGCAGTTATGGACATCGGTGGTGACGACAGAGGTGCATATGCCCTCGGTCGTTACGCTGACAGCATCAAAAAAGAAAATAATTACGAGATGTTTATGGTAATCAATATGTACAGACCTCTTACGAGGGATGTGGAAAGCACCCTTGAGGTTATGGCCGAGATTGAAGCTGCCTGTTCGATGAAATTTACTGCAATAGTTAATAATTCAAATATAGGCGAGGAGACGACGGAACAGGATGTTCTTGATTCTCTCAGCTATGCCCAAAAAGTTTCTGAGGCAACAGGTCTTCCGATAAGGTTGACAACTGTGGATGAAAAATTGTATAATATTCTGTACGGCGTAGTGGATAATCTTATGCCACTCAAATTACAGGAAAAGATAAACTAAGTGAGGTAAAAGCTATGGCAAAAGTAACATTTAAAACAGACCTTTGCAAGGGCTGCAGTCTTTGCGTAGGTGCTTGTCCGAAAGGTATCGTTAAACTGTCAGAAACAAAGCTTAACGCAAAGGGTCATCATCCTGCAGAGGTGACGGAGCCCGAAAAGTGCATCGGTTGCGCATTCTGTGCAACAATGTGCCCTGATTGTGTAATTACGGTAGAGAGGTGAAAATAATGTCAGAAAAGGTACTTATGAAAGGCAACGAGGCTATTGCCGAAGCGGCAATTCAGGCAGGTTGTCATCATTATTTCGGCTATCCCATAACTCCGCAGACTGAAGTTGCGGCTTATATGGCAAAGCGTATGCCGAAAATCGGCGGAACATTCCTTCAGGCTGAAAGTGAAGTTTCTGCTATCAATATGGTAATTGGTGTTGCATCAACAGGTAAAAGAGTTATGACATCATCTTCAAGCCCGGGAGTTTCTCTTAAGGCAGAGGGTATCTCATACCTTGCAGGCTGTGATCTTCCTGCTGTTGTTGTCAATGTTCAGAGAGGCGGCCCGGGTCTCGGCGGTATCCAGCCTTCTCAGTCAGACTATTTCCAGTCAACAAAGGGTGGCGGACACGGTGACTACAGAAACATCGTTCTTGCTCCTGCTTCAGTTCAGGAAATGGCAAGCCTTACGGTCAAGGCTTTTGACCTTGCTGATAAGTACAGTATGGTTTCAATGATTCTTGCTGACGGTACAATGGGTCAGATGATGGAACCCGTTTCTCTTGATATCGGCGAGGTTAAAACATATGATAAACCGTGGGCTCTTACGGGAACGAAGTGCGAAAGAGAGCATAATATTGTAAATTCACTCTATCTTAAGCCCGAAGAGCTTGAAGTTAAGAACTTCGAAAGATACGAGAAATATAAGGCAATCGAAGAAAACGAAGTTATGTACGAGGAGTATCTTATGGACGATGCAGAGGTCTGCGTTGTTGCATTTGGTATTACATCACGAGTTGCAAAGAACGCAATCAATGAAGCTCGTGCAAACGGCGTTAAGGTTGGTATGATCAGACCTATCACACTCTGGCCCTTCCCGAAGAAGGTTCTTGCTGATGCGGCTGATAAGTGCAAGGCATTTATCTGCGTTGAGATGAATATGGGTCAGATGATCGAGGATGTTGAGCTTGCAATCCGTTGCAAGAAACCCGTTTACCTCTGCAACCGTGTCGGTGGTATGATCCCGTCACCTGAAGAGGTACTTGCAAAAATCAATGAAGTTAATGAGAACGGAGGTGCGTTCTGATGTCAGTAGTATTTGAAAAGCCGAAGTCACTCACAGATGCAGTGCTTCACTATTGTCCGGGTTGTACACACGGTATTATCCATCGCCTTGTAGCTGAGGTTATCGATGAGCTCGGCATTGAGGGCGATACAATCGGTGTTGCTCCCGTTGGTTGTGCTGTTATGGCATATAACTATTTTACTTGCGACTTTGTTCAGGCGGCGCACGGCCGTGCACCTGCTGTTGCAACAGGCGTTAAGAGAAGCGACCCGTCAAAGATTGTTTTTACATATCAGGGAGACGGTGACCTTGCAGCTATCGGTACTGCAGAAACAGTACACTCAGCAGCAAGAAGAGAAAATATCACTGTTATCTTCGTAAATAATGCAATTTACGGTATGACAGGCGGTCAGATGGCTCCGACAACTCTTCCCGGTCAGGTTACTCAGACCTCACCTTACGGCAGAGATGTTAATACAGTAGGCTATCCCGTAAAGGTTTGTGAGCTTCTTTCAAATGTTGACGGTGCCGCTTATATTGAGCGTGTAGCAGTAAACAATGTCAAGAACATCAAAAACGCAAAGAAGGCTATCAAGAAGGCTTTCCAGAATCAGATGGAAGGCAAGGGTTTCTCACTCATCGAGGTTGTTTCAACTTGCCCGACTAACTGGGGTATGACTCCCGAGAAGGCTCTCGAGTGGGTAGATGAGAAGATGATTCCGTATTATCCTCTCGGCGTTTATAAAGATATCTATGCAGAGGAGGAAGCAAAATGAGTAAGACATGCAAATTGCTTTTTGCAGGTTTCGGCGGACAGGGTATCCTCTTCGCAGGAAAATTCCTTGCATACAAAGGCCTTATCGAAGATAAGCAGGTAAGCTGGCTTCCGTCATACGGTCCCGAGATGCGTGGCGGTACAGCTAACTGTTCAGTTATCATCAGCGACGAGCCGATCGGTTCTCCGATTGTTGACGCTCCTGATGTTCTTATCGCAATGAACCTTCCTTCACTTGAAAAGTATGAGAATGCAGTTGTAAGCGGCGGTAAGATTTTTGTTGACTCAACTCTTATTGATAAGAAGGTTGAGAGAGACGATGTTGATGTTTATTATATCCCTGCAACTCAGATGGCATATGATAACAATATCAAGACTCTTGCAAATATGATTATCACGGGTAAGGTTCTCAAGGAAGTTGAAGGCTTCTCTCTTGATAATGTTGATGCAGCTCTCAAAAAGGTTGTTTCTGCCCGTAAGATTGAGCTTCTCGGCGTTAACGAAACAGCTCTTAAATCAGGCTACGATTACGCTGAATAATTATGAGAGTCAGTTGTATTCAGCTTGATATGGATTTCTGCGATGTTGAAAAAAACTATCTCAGAGCAGAGGAACTGATATACAATACTGTGAAAAATGAAAAAACGGATGTAGTCCTGCTCCCGGAAACCTGGAGCACGGGCTACTATCCGAAAAATGATTTAATGTCTTTTTGTGAACCCGCCGGCGGAAGAATCAAAAAGACTTTTTCACTTATTGCGAAAGATCTGGGTGTGAACATCGTCGCAGGCAGCATAGCCAACAACAAAAACGGCATGGCTTATAATACTTCCTATGTTTTTGACAGGGTAGGGGATGTCGTTGCCGAATATGATAAAATTCATCTTTTTACTCCTATGAATGAAGATAATTTCTTCGGACACGGTGAAAAAACGGCTGTTTTCGAACTTGACGGGCATAAATGCGCAGTTATTATCTGCTACGACATCCGTTTTCCTGAGCTTGCAAGAAAGCTTGCTCTTGAGGGCGCAGAAATGCTTTTTGTTGTTTCTCAATGGCCGTCTCAGCGCATTGAGCATCTTAAAATTCTGTCATCTGCAAGAGCGATAGAAAATCAGATGTTTGTTGCCGTGTGCAATTCATGCGGAAAAGCAGGCGAAACAACCTTCGGAGGAAATTCAAGGATAGTTGACCCGTGGGGGAATGTCCTTGCCTTCGCAGGTGAAAAAGAAGAAATAATTACGGCAGACTGCGATTTCAGCACCATAAATCAAATCAGAAGCTCTATCAATATCTTTAACGACAGAAAACCTGAACTATATAGCACTTAACACTGTATGCTTCGGCATACGGTGTTTTTGCATCTTTTTCGCAATTCTGAATATTAATTAACTAATAATGCGAAAGGGGTATTCTATGGCGTTTCAGAAATTCGGAGTTGATTTGTCAAGGTTTCAGCAGGGGATAAGCTTTGATGAGCTTGTCAGAGAAGGCGTTGAATTTGTAATTCTTCGGGGTGCATATCACCTTACGAAGGATGTTGAGTTTGAAAACTTTTACTCTCAGGCAAAGGCAAGGAATCTGCCCGTTGGCGTCTATCTTTATACGGTTGCAACAACTCCTCAGGGTGCAAGGGAGGAGGCGGAGTTCCTTATGAACAATGTGCTCAGAGGAAAACAGTTTGAACTGCCGATATATATTGACATCGAGGACCAACGCTATTATTCACGGCCGAAGGCAGATAACAGTGCGGTCGTAAAGGCTTTTTGCGACACGCTGGAGGCAAAAGACTATTTTGCAGGTGTATACGCTTCAACATATTTCTTCGCGACTTATCTTGATGACTCTTTGTTGAAAGCCTATACTCATTGGGTGGCGCAATGGTCAACACAGCTTACTTATCCTGATAAGAGCGTTGTGGGTATGTGGCAATTCGGCGGAAGCACAAACCGTCTCAGAAGTCCGATACTTGCAGGTGTAAATGTTGACCAGGACTATATGTTCAAGGATTTTCCGTCAATTATAAAATCATACGGACTTAATGGTTTTAAAAGGGGAGATACGCCTGTTATCAAGCCCGTGGCACCTCCTTCAGATGTCGGTTTGCTCAGAAAAGATGACGCAAACGCAGGCGTGTACCTTCTTAAGCAGAATATTATGATTCTGCAGAAATCAGGCGTAATTACGCAGATTGTTGATGATACAAACATTTACGATGCAAAAACAGAAACGGCTGTCAGGCAGATTCAGCAGGCGGCAAAAATTACTGTGGACGGCATTGTAGGCGCTGTAACCATAAGGGCAATACGCACCCTTGTTGAAAAGCTCATATAAAAACGAAAACGGAGCCGCTACAGCTCCGTTTTTTTGGTATGACGGGCATATCAATGCTCTGTGGTGAAAGTCCACCGAGGCGTAGTTGCCGACGAACTCAAAAGCGACTCCCAAGGTTTGTATCGTGAGGTACAGGCGAGAAGAAGGGATAGCGAAATCGTAGCCCTAC
>JAGAVE010000020.1 GCA_017942105.1 Clostridia bacterium
AAACAGGCGAAATGATTAAGCTCAACCAGGAAAAGCTTCCCGGCTGCTACCTTCACAGAACAAACCCGAACGATGTTGCTCGAGTTGAGGACAGAACTTTCATCTGCTCAAAGAAGAAGGAAGATGCAGGCCCGACTAACAACTGGTGCGATCCCGACGAGATGTACGCAAAGCTTTACGACATCGCTCGCGATTCTTATAAGGGCAGAACAATGTATGTTATCCCGTTCTCAATGGGACCGATCGGCTCACCTCTCGCAAAGGTAGGCGTTGAGATCACAGACTCAATCTATGTTGTTCTTAATATGGTTATTATGACTCGTGTCGGCAAGGAAGTTCTTGATGTTCTTGGCGACAGTAATGACTGGGTTCGTTGCTTCCATGCAAAATGTGATATCGATCCTGAGAAGAGATATATCTGCCAGTTCCCCGAGGACAACGCAATTATCTCTGTTAACTCAGGTTACGGCGGAAATGTTCTTCTTGGTAAGAAGTGCTTCGCTCTTCGTATCGCTTCATATCAGGGCTGGAAAGAAGGCTGGATGGCTGAGCATATGCTTATCCTTGGTCTTGAGAATCCTCAGGGCGAAGTTAAGTACATCGCAGCAGCATTCCCCTCAGCTTGCGGTAAGACAAACCTTGCTATGCTTATTCCTCCCGAGTACCTTAAGAAGAAGGGCTACAAGATCTGGACAATCGGCGACGATATCGCTTGGATGAGAATAGGTAAGGATGGCAGACTTTATGCTATCAACCCCGAAAACGGTTTCTTCGGCGTTGCACCGGGTACAAACGAGAAGTCAAACTTCAACGCTCTTGAGTCAACAAAGAAGAACACCATCTTCACAAATGTTCTTCATAACCTTGAAGATAATACAGTTTGGTGGGAAGGTCTCAATAAGGATCTCCCGACAAATGCTAACGACTGGATCGGCAATCCCTGGGATCCGACAAAGTTCAATAAGGCTGACAAGTCAACTTACGGTGCAAACCCGAACTCAAGATTTACAGCTCCGGCAATCAACTGCCCCTGCATCTCTCCTGAGTTTGATAAGGGTGAAGGCGTGCCGATTTCAGCAATCGTATTCGGTGGCCGTCGTGCAAAGTGCGCTCCGCTTGTTTACCAGTCAAAGAGCTGGGAAAACGGTGTATTCATCGGTTCTGCTATGGCTTCTGAAACAACGGCTGCAGCAGCAGGTGCAGTAGGTGTTGTTCGTCGTGACCCGATGGCAATGCTTCCGTTCTGCGGTTATCATATGGCTGACTACTTCCAGCATTGGCTCGATATGGGCAAGAAGCTCGGCGAAAATGCTCCGAAGATCTTCAATGTTAACTGGTTCCGTACAGACGATGAAGGCAACTTCATCTGGCCGGGATTCGGCGACAATATGCGTGTTCTCAACTGGATTCTCGACCGTTGCGAAGGCAAGGCAGATGCAACTGAGACAGCTATCGGTTATGTTCCGATGCCTGAGGATATCGACCTTACAGACCTCGATATGGATATCGATACTCTTAAGGAGATTCTTACAGTTGACAAGGAAACATGGGAAAAGGAAGCAGCAGAAATCGAAGAGCACTATAAGAAGTTTGGCGACAGACTTCCTGAAGAGCTCAAGACTCAGCTTGCTAACCTCAAGGCAAACCTTGCAAAATAAGATAAAAAATCAGCTCTCGCTTCGTAAAGAAGCGGGAGCTTCTTTATAATTACAGTTGATTTTACCCGTGTTTAAGAATATAATCTTTTCGGAGGTGATGTTATGAAATATGATCTCGTTGTTGCAGGTGGTGGTCTTTCAGGAGTAGCTGCTGCTGTAAGTGCTGCCCGTGAAGGGCTTAAGGTTTTACTCGTAGAAAAATCAGGTTGCCTCGGTGGGGCTATTTCGAACAATCTGGTTTATCCTTTTATGCCTTACTGGACCAAACCTTATTGGGGTGAAGCATCAAAAAATAAAAAGTATCTTTCTCAAGGTGTTTTTAAAGAAATGAAGCAGAGACACGATCAATATGTTTCTGATTGCAAAGACCATGAATTCAATTCGGAATACTTTAAAATTGTGCTTGATGATATGACAACTCAAGCAGGCGTAGATGTTCTTTTTCACGGTGTGGTTTATGATGTTAAAACCCGTAACAGACAAATTACTGAAGTTGAAATAACTGCAAAGAGTCAGAAACTAAGCGTGCAGGCTGACTTCTTTATTGATGCGACCGGTGACGGTGAATTGTTTTACCTTGCAGGGTGCGATTTTCAGCTTGGTCGCGAAAGTGACGGATTTTGCCAACCAATGACAACCTGCTTTAGAATGAGCGGTGTTGACCTCGACCTTTTTACGGAAGAACGGCCTGTTTTGCAAGAGATTTATAAAAAGAAACAAGCCGATGGTGAGATTACAAACCCGAGAGAAAATATTCTCGTGTTTTTCGGAGTAGGTGAGGATGTTCTGCATTTTAATACAACGCGTGTTGTTAAGCTTGATCCGACGAATCCGTTTGATGTAAGCCGTGCTGAGGTTATTGCAAGGCGTCAAATTCACGAAATTGTTTCATTTTTGAAAGCAAATTCAAAAGCTTTTGATGAAAGTGCATTGATTTCAATTGCCGTTGATATTGGTGTTCGTGAAAGCCGTAAACTTAAAGGAATACATATTCTGACTGCGGATGAAATTATAAATTGTACCCGTTTTGAGGATTCAATCGCGCTTGGAAATTATGATATTGATATACATAATCCAACGGGAACAGGCACAAGCCACAAGTTTTTTGGTGACGGGGAGTATTATACAATTCCCTACCGCTCTCTTTTACCCAAGGAGTTTGATAATCTTATCGTCGCAGGTCGATGCCTTTCTGCAACTCATGAGGCGCAGGCATCAGTCAGAATAATGCCGATTTGCTGTTGCCTTGGTCAGGCAGCAGGAACAGCCGCGGCACTTGCTTTTAAATCAAATAAAACTGCACATACCGTTGATGTTTCAGCTTTGCAGAAAAAGCTTCTTGAAAATGGTGCAGTGCTGTAAAAAAACCTGAGCAAAAATTACTTTGCTCAGGTTTTTTGAGTTATGAAATCTTTTTTCTTCTCGGTGCAATCTCGTTCCAAAGTGTAAATCCGAGAATGAGAAGTCCGCCGATGATTTGTCTTTCCGTTATATCCTCTCCAAGTACGGTCACGGAAATCAGAACTGCGACCAGCGGGTCAATATAGCTGAGAATTGCCGCCTTTTGCCCCGGGAGTTCTTTGAGAGATGAGAAATACATACAGTATGTAATTCCCGTATGAACAAGTCCGACAACGAGAAGGTTTATCCAGCCTTTTTTGTCAAGATTATGCAGAGTGATACCGCTTGTAAATAAAACATAGGGGACGAGGATAACTATCGCTGAGAGAAACTGAAGGAATGTGCGGTGTATTCCGTCAACATTTTTAATGAACTTGTTAAGTAAAACAACAGTCGCATAGAAAACAGCGGCGCCAAGGCCGAAAAGAATTCCGATGAAATGGCTGTTACCTCGGCTGTCAATAACGCCCATAATAAGAACAACACCTATGGTGGACATAATAAAGCAGATTATTTGCTTTAAAGTCAACCTTTCACGGAAAAGCAGAGGGCTGACGACTGTGACGATGACGGGAGCAAAATAATAGCTGAGAGTAGCAACAGAAACGGTTGTATATTTATATGCTTCAAAAAGAAGAATCCAGTTTATGCCCATTGCAATTCCCGAAAACAAAAGTAAAGGAATATCTTTTTTGATTTTTCTGAAGGGAATTCTTTGTTTTGTCAGCAGAAGAAAAAAGCCGATAAGCACAGCGGCAAGAATTGCCCGATAAAGGGCGAGTTCGCCTGAAGAAACATTAATGGTGCGGACGAACGGCGCTAATGTGCCGAATATCACCATAGATGCAATCAGCATCAGACGAGGATTTGAAAGATTTTTCATAGTCAGACCTCTTTTTACTAAATGACATTTCGGAATATTATACATGATTTAAAAGTACAATGCAATAGAACGCCCCCAATTATTGTAGGTTTGTCAATGATGTGTTACAAAATTAGAAAACTTCGCCGAAGTTGATAAAAGCCTTGATATAATCAGCGGGAGATTTCCAATTTAACGGACGCATTGGGAAATTGTTGTATTTTCTGCTGTGAACAGCTAATT
>JAGAVE010000100.1 GCA_017942105.1 Clostridia bacterium
AATTTCCTTTACAGTAATGTTGAACGCAGAGAAAAACCGAAGCAGGAAAACAAAAATTAACCTTAAAGGAGGAATTTCCTATGGGACTTTTTGATTCACTTAAAAGACAGGCAGAATCCGCAATCAAAAGAGAGGTTTCGCAAGGAATAAACAACGCGGTGAACAATGCCGTACAGTCAGTCGGTAAGGGTAAAAATCATAACGAAACCTTTTCCTTTGCGTCACTTCCGACAAATGTTGCAGAGCTTCAGGCGCTCCCAGAGGCGAGCCTTGATTCTGCTTTTAAAACAACGGCGCTTACTCTTGCGGCTTTGTGCAATTATGAGCACAACCCCGATGCAACAATTGAGATGCTGAACTTTCTCAAGGGACCCGGTGAAATCAGCGGATATGAAAAGCAGTTTATCAAAGAGCACCTCGGCTCTGAGGGCTATAAAGCACGCTCGTTTTTTGAGGGTGCAACTCCGCAGAACGGCTATCAGCCTGATACGCCCTATAAAATAACAGTTATTGAAAACCCATACTCTTTTGATAACGAAAATTGGGTAACACTCTATGTTCAGAGCGGCGGTGCGGATAACCCGAGACCTATGAAGCTTCGCAAAAAGCCTTCAACCGGTCAGTGGTTCCTTGTTGAAATCCAGTGTCTTGCTGATATCCGTGTGCCCGTGGAGGAAGATCCCTGGGCATAACATAATTAAAGCAAAGGAGATTTTTATATGAAAAAAATATTTGCATTACTTCTTGCGCTTGTAATGGTATTTTCACTTGCATCTTGCGGTAATGAAAATTCCGATGAACCTACTGAGGCACAACAGCCTTCAGGAAACGCAGATATTAAAACCTCATTCTTTGAGATTAAACTCAGTGACGGTTGGAAAAATATTGAAGAAGATTTCAAAAATGAAGAGGAATATGCCAAAGCTGTTCTTCAGGTGCTTGACCCTGAGGACAACGAATATTACTTGATCGAGGCAACGATCAGCGTTTCAATTGATGAACCGTACGATTTCAGAGAGGATCTTGTTTACTACGGCTTCAATCAGTATGAATATAAAGTAAACAAAGCTTATGAAACCGTAAAAGTCGGTGGTGTTGACCTTCTAAAATACGATGACGGCGAAGAAACTCTCGTTTATTTTAACCGCATTGAAGGTGCAAACGCTTCTGTTTATGTCGAGTTTGATGCAACCGACATCAAGGATGCTCACATTCAGGCATTGCTTAACGGCATAACATTCAATATTAAAGACATCGGTAATGTTGACGGCCCATGGGAATGGGAAGGTACGCCATTCTCTGCTAAACCTGCAAGCGCACAAGCAGGTTCATTGACAATCAGTTCAACTTTTGTTCCGTTTGAAAAGCCTGTTACAACCTTTGAAGTATTCGATCATTCCGTTGCTGCAATCGGAGACAGAGTATATGTCCTTGTTGACGGCGAACTCAGCGAATGTCACTATGACGGTTCTGTATTGGCTTTTGTAAAGGCAATTGATCTGCCTGAAGGCGATTATGACAGAGTTGAAGCAACAGCAGACGGTACTCTCTGGGTAAGTGGCTCAATGAATGATGTTCTCTGTATCAAGGATGGCAAAACAGTCGCGACATACGAAGATATTGATAATCTCGCAATTCATCCGTCAGGCAAATGGGGTGTTAACTTCTTCACTTCGAATGAATGCAGCATTGTAACATTCAACGGTAGTACATATACATCAAAGCCTGTTACTTTCAAGGAAGCAGATACAATAATGCAGCTTTGTGTTGACGAGAACAATATTTATGTCTGCGCAAATGCGGCTGATGAAAGCGGTCATAAGATATTTATTTACAATAAAGACGGCAAGCTGCAAAAAACTCTCTGCGATGCAGAGGGAGAAGGTCTCGGCAGTGTAACATTTGTTACGCAGACTTCCAACGGTTACATTGCTTTTGACGGCAATATGAGGGATGTTCTTGTGTGGGATAACAGCGGCAAATTCGTTGCAGAGATTTCTGACGGAGATCTTTTCTCAACAAACTACCCGTGGTTCTGCGATTCAACCGTTCTTTCTGACGGTCGTATCTTCACAATTATGACAGAAGAGCGTGAGGATGAATCTGCGACCGAGCTTGTAGCGTTTATAGTTAAAGGATTTTGATTCTAATGAATAAACTAAAAGGATTTGTTTGTATATTATTGGCACTGTGTTTTACGGTTGCTTTAACCTCTTGCGGAGAAAAACCTCCGCAGGAGGATACTCCGAGCCAAACAACTGAAAGCACCGAAAATAAAGAAATATCTGTTCTTTCACTTAATAAGGAGTATATTTCTGATTACGAATGGTATAAAGATACATCTACAATGCTTGTGAGAAGTGAATATACAGATGTTACCCTTGATAAAGCAATGGAAAAAGACTATCCGCTTCTTGCAAAAACGCTTGCAGAAACTTCTGTTATGCGCAAGAGAACAATGGAAGATGAAAAGGAAAATTTCATTGCTTTGGCAACCGATGAATTCGAAAGCAATAGCGAAGCCTTTTCAACTTATGTTTCAACTCTTGGCGTTCAGGTAAGACGAGCTGACAGTATTGCCGTAAGTCTTCTTGAGGATTACGGTACAGAAGGCTCACGCTCCTTCAACGGACTTAATTACGATACTGAGAGCGGAAAAGAGCTTGGTCTTGCCGATGTTTTTGCAGACACTTCAAAAATTCCCGCAACAATTGAAAAGGAGATTATGAGCCGTATAGGTGAAGATGAGTCGGACGGAGATACTGCCGTTATTGAATATTTTAAAAATACTCCTGAGGATAGTATCACATGGACTATCGATTACAACGGTGTAGCTTTCTATTTTACACCGGGTGACATTGCTCCGACAAGTTTCGGTATTCAGGTTGTAACCGTAACCTTTGCAGAACATCCCGAGTTGTTCAATGAAAAATATACTCTCGTGCCCGATGAGTATGTTGTAAGTCTGCTCGTATCAGCACCGTTTTATGCTGATATTACAGGTGATAAAAAGACGGAGGAGCTTATCATTTCAGGCTATTACGATGAAGATACCAAGTTTTACCATGCTATAAGCATTAATGCTGAAAGCTCTGAATTCGAAACCGAGTGGTTCTCATACATCGAACCGTATTATGTTAAAACAAAAGACGGTAAAAGCTATCTCTGTGTTTTCAGTGTGAACAATGGGGAAGAAGGGAAGGACTTCACTCTCAGTGTTTATAACTTTGAAAATGGTGAAGTTAAACTCCTCGGCACCTCAAAAACCGGCTTGGATATCAAAGGAGAAAATATCTTTGCTTTACCATCTAACCCGTCAGAGCTTGTATCTGTCGGATGATGAAAACGAATTGAACTGTAAAAAATTAAATAAAAGCCAATGACAAACCCTCCGACATCGGATTAATCCTGATGTCGGGGATTTTTTTCTTTGTCAAAGTTAGATTTTTGCAAATATTAGTTATCAATCAAACCAACTCCGCACTTCAATTCAAATCAATATGTATTAACAATTTCAATTTTCTTTAATTGTTTTGATTTGCAGATATGAAAACTTCGGAGTTGTTGAATTTAAAAATGTCTTATGATAAAATTCAGTTTAGAAGGGTGGGTGATAATATGCAATCTTTTGCTTCAAAAATCTTTATGGCAACTTTGCGTATGATTTTTCATTCACCACTATCTGACAGTTCAAAATTATCTGATAATGCGGCAAAGTTGATAAAAGATAAAAAGTCAAGATATAAGCCGTCAAAAAACTTTGTTTATAATAAAAATTCGGTTGAAGATGTTAAATACGAAAAGCTTATTAATAAAAATAATCAAACGAAAAAGGTTATATTGATGATTCATGGCGGATCGTTTAAAATTGAACTGAATGATTTTTATCGCAGGCTTGCCGAAAAATACAGCAATATGTTCTGCGGTGCGACTGTAATTAATGCAGACTACGGAAGATTTCCTGAGCATCAGCTCCCGTCGCAGATGCACGATGTTGTAAAAATATATTTGCATTTATTAGATGAGGGAATTAACAATTCAGATATTATAGTTATCGGTGACAGTGCAGGTGCAACATTGGCTATGACATCTTCATTATGGCTCAGGGATAACAACTATCCTTTGCCGGGACACATTGTTTGCTTTTCTTTATGGGCAGATGCAACTTCAAGCGGAGAAACT
This sequence comes from Clostridia bacterium, assembly GCA_017942105.1. GTDB lineage: Bacteria > Bacillota > Clostridia > Oscillospirales > Acutalibacteraceae > CAG-488. The sequence continues at coordinate 4,183 of JAGAVE010000100.1, forward strand.
AAAATCACAAATGCATATACTGACCCTTTTTACGGAATCGCAAAACGCAAAAGAGTAGAAGATAACCTTCATTTGCTCAGAAGAATATCCAAATGTGTTTTGAATGTTGACAGAACCGATCCTTATATTTCACCCTTGTTCGGTAGTTTTGAAAACTTCCCCGGGGTAACATTGATATGCGGAACTGCAGAGCTGGATGAAAGCGACAGCGACAGAGTATATAATAAAATGAAAAATGAACATATTGATGTTGAACTTCACAAATTTGAGGGTATGTGCCATTGTTTCCAATTGTTTTCGTTTTTACCTGAAAGCAAAAAAGCATACCGGGTTGTAAAAAGAAGAATAATGGAGGGATAATATGAAAATTCTCGACAATAGCGATAAACACATATTGCCGATTTTACCGAAGATTATTTCAAAAGAGCTGGGTAAGAATGCCGATAAGTTTAAGTTTATCGGCGGCGGAAGCTTTGGCAGAGTTTATAAGGCTGTGCTTCCCGATGGAGAAACTATTGCCGTAAAAGCATACCGATTACAGTGTTCACAATATGAAGAAGCAGAACAGCTTAAACTTCTCTCTGCTAATACAAGTGTAAAGATGCCCGAGGTTCTTTTTACCTATGAGGATGAGGATACTGCAATTTTGGCTATGAGCTTTTGCCCCGGACAGAATGTGTTAAATCCGATGTTTTTGTTAAAGAGTAAAAGACAGAAGCAGAGGTTTGCCAATGAGGTTGTTTCGGGTATGCTTGAATGGCACAGCGTAACAAATGATAAATTTGGTTCTTTGGAAAATCCCGGTTATGATAGTTGGTATGAATACTACAAAAAAGAAAAACAGGAGCCTTGGCTTGCAGGTCTGAACGCGTTAACTCAAAAAGGAAAGTTCAGCAAGAAGAAATTACTACTTCTTATAGAAGCAACTGAACTTTTTAACAACTTGCCCGAAGAAAACACAAAGCCTGTACTTATTCACGGGGATCTTAATATAATGAACATAATGGCTGGCACCAAAACTTTGAAGCTTACAGCTTTTATTGACCCCTGCGGAAGCTTTTGGGCAGATAGGGAATATGATTTGTTCCAGCTTCGTAATATGTGGGGCGATGCTTACGGTTTATACGAAACATACAAACAAAAATATAAATTATCAGAATATTCGGATTTCAGAGTTGCATATTACGGTGCAATGAACGAAGCACATTGCCGTTTAGGCGGCGGCTTGATTATGCCGCTCTGGGAAGTTTTATGCAATAACCGTCTTAAAAAAGAGATGAAAAAGCTAAAAGAAAAGATGTGATATAATGAACATAGGCGAGCTTGTAACAGTTAAGACCATTGAAAGAAAAAAAGACTTTGAAGAAAAAGCTACACCGTATAGCGTTGAAATAAGGTTACTTTCTTGTGTTCAGCAGGGCGACATTGAATCGCTGATAACACAGATTAAAAATCTGGATTCTCTTATTGTTATGGGAAGAATGTCTGATGATGAGTTGACGCAGTATAAGTATATGGCGGTTAGTACAATTACTCTCGCAACCCGTTACGCTATCCAGGGGGGACTTAGCGAAAATAAAGCCTATGAATTTGCAGACAGAGTAATCAAAACAATTGATAAACTGACATCTAAAGATGAAATATTGCAGTGTACCGGAATTGAAATTATAAAACTTACCGAGGATGTAAAAAGAAATAAAAAGAATCCCGAATTTTCACCGCACATAAGAAATTGCATTAAGTATATAAATGAAAACCTCTCTCAAAAAATCAGCGTGTCTTCTGCAGCAAATTATTGCGGAATATCATCAGATTATTTGTCGCAGGTATTCAAGAAAGAAATTGGCGAAAACCTGAGCGCATATATTCTGAGACAGAAGCTTGAAAAAGCTAAAATCTTATTACTCAAAGGTGTTAATGAAAAAGAAATATGTAATGAAGCGGGTTTCTCATCTCAGACGTATTTCATAACGGCATTTAAACGGTTTTATAATATGACACCGTCTGAGTATATAAAAATAACAAAAGCAAGCAATTAATTTTTTCGCTACTCTCTTTTACGAGAGTAGTTTTTTGTAATTTTGGGTTTCAATATGATTGAATTGCTGAAAAAAAGAAAATTTTTCGAAGGTTTTGTAAATCGTTTGTATTTAAAATAAATCGGTGTTATAATTGTTTTATCGGAATTTAAGGAGGTATCGCGATGAAAAAATTTTTATCTGTAATTCTTGTTGGTGTAATTATCCTGAGTATAATGCCAATCGCGGTCGCTTCAGGAATGACTTATTATATTGACAGTATATCCGGCAATGATGAAAACAATGGTTTGACTGAAGCTTCTGCCTGGAAAACCGTTAATAATATTGAAGCTTTAAATCTTGGTCCTGGCGATAAAGTTCTCTTTAAGTCGGGAGGGGAGTATGATTGTGCAATTACGCTTAACTGCTCGGGAACAGAGGATAATCCGGTTGTTATTTCATCTTACGGTGAGGGTGAAAAGCCGCACCTTAATACTGATGCAAGAGATGCGGTAATGAAGCTTTTTGACTGCTCCTATGTAACTGTTTCGGGCTTTGAAATTACTGCGCACAACGGCGGCGGCATTTGGGTTGACGGAGTTACGAAAGAATCAAAGGGTGTCAGAATAGAAAACTGCGAATTTCACGATATGCAGAACTACACCGTAACCTGCCGTGATAATTATACTGAAGGTCCAATTTCGGGCAGAGCGGCGATTGTTATCAAGCGATATGGCGGTTCACCGTATCCGGTCAACGATTTTCAGGCGATAAACTGCAAAATATATGATGTAGGCAACGGTATATTTTTCACTGGAAGTCAGGACCTTAACAAGAATGCGCTTGTAAAGAACTGTGAATTTTACAATATGGATGGCGAAGCAGTTGTACTTGAAGGTTGCGACGGTGCTCTTGTAACCCATTGCCGTGCCATTAACTGTTGTCAGGGTGTCGGTCTTGATGAAAACGGAGAAATTCTGTATTTTACTGCAGCAATGTGGACTCATTATTCATCAAACTGCACTTTCAGCTACTGCGAAATAGCGGGACAGAAAAACTATGGTGACGGAATGACGGTGGACTTTGATCACGGTTCATACAACTGTACATATGAATACATTTATTCACACGATAATATGCGCTTTATGTGCAACAATCCTGCCGGTGGCGGTAACAGGGGCAACACGGTAAGATACTGTCTGTCCGTCAATGACAATCAGGGAAGAAATAAAATCGGTGTGGCTGACGGTGAGTGGAATTTCAGCTTTTACAATAACACGATAATCAATTGTCCGGAATTTCAGATGACTCGGATTTACGATTCATTGTTTGCTAACAATATCATAGTTTTTGAAGAGGGACAAAAGTTTTATTATGTAAACAGCGAAATTAAGAATTCTAATAATGTGTTTTCAAACAACTGTTATTATAACACTTTCAATCCTGCGTTTGATAAGGATGCGCTGAACACGCTTCCGGGTTTTGTTGGCGGTGATGATCCTATAAAAGCGTATCAGCTTGCAGAGGGTTCACCGTTAATAGGTGCGGGCTTTAAGGTTGAGGACGGTTGTATGACAGATTTCTACGGCAACAAAATAACGAGCAATAACATCGGTTGTTATGCTGCCGGGGGAGAAGACGGCGAGCTTGAAACGGAAAACTTTTTTGAAAAACTCGTAAGAGTTATCCGTCAGGCGTTCCGAATAGCAATCGTTGAAATCCGCAAGCTGATTATTGACATTTTTGAATGATGAGATTTTTTGAAGTATATAAGCAAAGTTATACTCCCGTGGGAAATCCACGGGAGTATTTGTTATGTGGCCGTATTTAATTTATAAACAAATTATTCAACCGTATATTTAAGCGTGCCTGCTTGGCTCCAGGTGTTATTGCGGTAGATAAGGACGCGTATTTCGTTAAGTCCATCCTCGTTCATCCAGGCTTTACCCTTAAAGAGTCGGTTTCCGTCTACATCAATTGCACTGTATGTAACTGTTACAGAAGAGCCGTCAGGCATTTTGAACATAACCTTTTCGGTCTTGTTATCAGCGATAACCGTTGCCGGGACAGCACCCTTCTTGCCTGAGGTTGAAGAAAGCTCCATTGAAACGATGGGATCATATTTTTCAATCGTGAAAGTATATTTTGCTCTGTCCCATTTTCCGTTTTCTTTTCCGCGAACATTGATTTCAACATCGACGCTCATATTTGAATGGATTTCCCATATCTCATATGAAAGATCACGGCTTATGTCTGATACTTCTTCACCTTTTTCATTGTAGCTTGTGATTTTAACATTCTTGTTATAACGGTCATAGGTTCTTGTTCCGCCGTCAGGTTCGATGAACTGAATCATTGACTTTCTGCCGTTGACTGTTACAGTAAAATCTTTGTGTGTATCTTCCTTCTGAACATATGTAACATCAGAAATGTATTCAACTATCGTAAGGTCTTCAACCTCAACATTGAAGCTTCCGACTGCCTCGTTCTCTTCGTTTTTTGCATTGTTTTCAAAGTGAACAAGATAAGTTTTGCCTGCTTGCAACTCTGCTGTTACATCAAAATTAAGATCTGATTCGTCGCTGAATGTTGTAAACTCTTCACTTGAAACAACGCAGCCCTGATAATCACAGATCGTCATTTTCGGAATTGCTCCGTCAGCAAGCTCAGAAGTAAAGCGGTATTTACCTGAATAATCAGGAATAAATTCATAAACATCCTTGTGCGAAACGTGCGGTCTGTGTCCCGGTCTTATCGGATCAATGTCAACGGGTTCAATCCTGACAATTACGGTTGATGGCAGGAAACAATCTGCCAATCCGGGTTGTATTTTGTCGAAGACTTTTAATTCTTCCCTGATTTCACTCGTTGCATCAGTCAGCTTAATTTCGATCGGCTTGTTAGCCTTTGCATTGACATACATAAATTCTCTGACTTCCGTGTCCATAAACTGCATTATATATTTAAAGCTGAGAATCCACCAGCCCTTTTCATCCGATGTTGCAACGAAGCCCTCGTCCAAAAGCTTATGAGAATGAGCCTGATTATAAATCTGCACACCAACAGCAGACCTTGCACCGCCTTCAACTATAATTTTATAATTTCCTGACTGCCTCGGGGTGAAAAGCAAGGTTTGAACCTCGTCTGCAGTGAGAGAAATTTCCATGCTTTCGTCAAGTTTGGTTTCAATCGGAGGAATGAACGGTTCTAAATAGTCAATTAACAAGGACTCATATTTCGTTATACTAATTTCACGGAACTCATCGTGCACAACATAAGAGGAAATATCCTTGACTGTTCCGTCAGTTTTCTTGATCTTCCATTCGCAGAACGGAGAATCTGCCGGGTCACCACCGTCTACGATGCTGAAATTGCTGAAATATCCTCTCTGGTCGAAATAACCGTTCTCATCAAAAATATCTTCGCTCAGAACTTCAAACTTGATATTGAAAAGCACAACGCCAAAAAGAGAAATTGCCTTGTCAATATTAATTTCAACCAGAATGTAATTATAGGTCACACCGTCATATGTATATTCATCAATCTTTGTGATCTCAGCGGTTGCTATTTCATAAAAATCTTCTTCCATAATAGCATCGACGGGTTTTAAAAGCTTTGGATTATAACGAAATGCCATAGTTATTATTGAGTCTGCATCATAATCTAAATCAAGAAATGACCTATATGCTGTTTCAGAACTACAGATTATGGGGAAATAGGCATAGTCTCCGTTGCGGGTGTGGGCAATAGATGAACTGATGTTTATGTTACCGTATTCCTTCTGCACGGCAGAAGCGCCAACCGTTCCGATTGACAGTATAAGAACAAGTGCTACAAATATTGATAAAGCTTTTTTCATAATAAAACCTCCTGTAAAATTTTGGCTATTAAATATTTCTAAACCATTTTGAACCACCTCATTATTTTGTCCTTCATTATGTAGTCAGCCAAAACTCAAAATGTAACATAATTTTTATGATTTAGTTGATTTTCATAGTTGATTAATGTATGATGTGCATAAAGAGGTGATTTTTTGAAAACGAAAGATATGGATAAGATTATAAAGCATTTTGATACTTGTTTTGAGCAAAACGATTCAACTGTGATTCATCCTATTGTTGATGACGGTTTGCATATTGATGTGTTGTTATACGGTCCGAATGACAAATTCCCTTTTTGGAAGCTGGTAACAATGGGCGCAAGCGATTATAGAATGCCTCCCGTTCAAAACACTGTAGGTCTTAATAATGAATATATGATGTTTGTTGATTCAGATATTGATTTAAAAGATAAAGATGTTTTGATATGGTATTATAAAAGCTTACTTGAAGTTGCAACATATGCTTATTACAACAAAACTCACATTACTTACGGTCACAGCTTTGAGTGGAAAAACGATGACCCTGACGATGAAATGATTGCTGCTTTTATTGAATTTCCGCAGATATTGGGTACTACTGCAGTTTTAAGATGCAAGCTTGGTTTTATGAAAACAGTTACTTGTTTACAGGTGGTTTTGCTAAACAAAGAAGAGCTGGAAAAGCTTATGGAGATAGGACCGTCTGCTTTCAGTGATTATTTGTATCCTGAGGATGATTCAAAACCGCATTTTCTTACGGAAAGATACAGAAGTGAAAAATTCTGATTTGTAAATAATAAATATAATCTGTAATTACTAAATAACTGTTTTAAATATTGCAAAAGGAACCACTCAGCCGAGTGGTTCCTTTTTGGGCAAAGGTTGAAAAAGCACTTGCGTTTTCGCAAGTGCTTTTAAAATGATATCAGAATCAATCAAGAAGATTTTCGTAAGCTTCAAACAAAACTGTTGCTTCAGATTTGCCGAGTGAAAGCAATTCCTGATAATGGCCAAAAGCAAGTGCCATACTGTAATCATTTTCAGGAACGATATAACCGACAGCGTCATTTGCCAGGCCGAAAATTATAATGTCATCGCCGAAGATTTCACAGAGTGTCTGACCTTCATAATTCTCTTCGTTAACGGAGCCGTCAGCGGTGAGAGCGTTGCCTCCGTAAATAAGGTCTGTGCAGATTTCTCCCGGAACAAATGCAATCTTGACATCTTCACCTATTTCCATATAACCGATTTCGGTAGTTACATAATATTCGCTACCGGATTTTTTGATAAGATAGTTAACAACGCCGAGCTTTCCTGCAGCCATAATAACGGGATTTGTAACATTAATTTCGACAGAAGCTATTTTGATGTTAAGTATAGGTTCAACCGCTGTTTCTTCAGCAGGTTCCCAACCCTCGTACCAAGGGGTGTAATTATGTCCCTCAGTTTGTTCCGCAGTAAGGTTGAGACTCATAAGATATTCGTCAGAAAGGATTTCCTCCTCAGTCATTGTCATACCAAGGGTCATTTTTCCGATCTCTCTGCCGTAGTTTGCGGCGATGTCAACGCGTCTGTCAGCTTTTGCGCTGATTCTGCCGATGTATATACCGGCGATGGAACCGTTGAAAAACATAAAATTGTATCCGGCATTGTTAATCGTTTCGCCTATGTAATAAATATAATCTCCCGAAATGCCGTGACCTTTCGTTGGGTCATCCTCAGTTGCAAGGCCGACAACATCCGGATGAGCAGACATATTAAGAATTATTGTCGGTGTTATTGAGGTGTCGTAAGGAGTAAAAACGAAACGCTTGAGTTCAGTGTCAAGTGATGAGCAGGAGGGTCTGTTTTTATTGCTGAAGTATTTTTCACCGATATCTTTTCTTGCAAAGGTCATCATACCTTCAGTCATTGAATCGACGGCGTCGATAATAGCATCGCAAACTTTTGCATAGAAAAATTCCATATATTCAGGATCGGTGCCTTGCTCAGTTTCAATTAGACCTGTGAAGGCGCTGAAAATGTTTTTGGGCCACTTGCGGAAAATGTCAGTCCAGAGACCTTGTGTATCAACACCCGAGTGAGTGTGGGTTGCAAAGAGATTGATTGAGTTTATATCGTTTTCAACGGCAAAATCCTGAAGCATACCTCTGATGTGTCTGATATCGCCGTTTGATACGCCGATTGAGTCAATTGTTGCAAAAATTGCCGTGCCTCTGCCTGAGCCGTCATTAAGTGCAATAACACGAACCTTCATATCGTCAAGAATTTCACGCACATCATTTGTGAAGAAATTTTGCTCGCTGATAAAGCCGCCGAGGAAAAGATTATATTCCTCCCAGTTTTCGGGAACGAGGCTTGCACTGCTCTGACCAAGCGACCAATTTGCACCGGGAGCGGCCTCGTCAATGAATTCTGCAGTGCCTTTATAAAAGTTATCATAAACATATTCATCTTCATCAACGAATTTATCGTTTTCTCTGAGAAAAATATTGACTACATCAACCAGACTGTCAAAAACCGTGCCGATAACGCGGGCAATTGCTTTTGTAAACGGGTCTGAGGTTGACTCAAAATCAATCGCAGAAACGGGGGTGACAGTAATCGAAAAAATCATTACTGTTGCGAGAATAACAGATAAAACTTTTTTCTTCATGGGTTTTCCTCCTTAAGCTTTTTTATTGTTATATAAGCAAAATATCATATAAACAGAAGCTTGTCAAGGGTTGATGATTCCGTGTTGTTAAACTGAATTTTACCTTGGTTGTTAATTTCCTTTTCTCGGTGCTGAGCTATTGTAATTTGTTCTATCAGTATGGTATAATAACTAAAATGTTTAATTGAGAAAAGGGGTGTTTTAAATTATGCTCAAAGAGAAGCTGAGTAAAACCAATTGGTTTATAATCACTCTTTTTTGTTTTATGGGTGGTATCGCTTGGAATACAGAGAATATGTATTTCAATACATTTATTACTAACGAGATATATGCTGATGTATCGCAGGCTGCGATACGCGGTTCAATGGAGGCGACAACTGCCGTCGCTCGTATGGTGGCTCTTTCGGCAATTGCCGCCGTTGTTACTACTTTCATAATGGGTGTTTTGAGCGATAAGCTTAAAAACAGAAAAATGTTTATTTCGGTCGGTTATATTCTTTGGGGTATTGTAACAGCAATGTTTGGATTTATAACCAAAGAAAATGTAGCGAATCTTTTTAATCTTACGGATGAAGCAAAGATTCTTGGTTACACGGTGTGGTTCGTTATTCTGATGGATATTGTAATGACCTTTATGGGTTCAACGAGTAATGATGCGGCTTTCCAAGCTTGGGTAACGGATATAACGGTTCCGAAACAAAGACCTATTGTTGAAACTGTTTTATCGGTTGTAGGAACAATATCCTCGTTAGCGGTAACGGGTGTCGGAAGTTTTGCTCAGGCAGGCACTATCAGCTATAAGTTGTTTTTTATAATACTTGGTGCTGTTGTTTCGTTGTGCGGTGTATTGGGACTGTTCCTTATTAAGGACCCTCCGCGAACTTTGGAACGCAACGACAATTCATCATATTGGGCAGACCTTATATACGGATTCAGACCTTCAGTTATAAAAGCGAACGCAAGGCTGTATCTTGCTCTTGTTTCATTCTGTTTTGCGATAGTGTCTTTTCAGGTTTTCTATCCCTATCTTCTTACATATGTTCAATATGTTGTTATTCCCGATAACGGCGGTATTGCAAATATTTTAAGACCCGGTGTGATAATTACGGCTGTTGTTGTTGTAATTCTGACTCTTGCGTGTATTGTTACTTTACTTAAGCTTTCAACAGAGAAAAAAGGTTTTTGCCTTGTAGTAGGCGTTTCAGTAATGTCTCTTGGCTTTTTACTTCTTTCAACAAGTACGGGGATTTATGTTATTCTTGTGAGCTTATTACCGGTTATACTTGGTAATGCACTTGTTAATATTTTGTTCGGCGCTGCTGTTAAAGATTTTATTCCTGAAGGAAAGGCAGGTCTTTTTCAGGGAATCAGAATGATATTCAGCGTGCTTATACCTATGGTAGTCGGCCCTGTTATTGGTGATATGGCTTGTCAGCACGACGCACAGACAATTATAAACGAAGCAAATGTATTCATACGAAGAAATTTTTGCGCATACAGGAGACAATAAGTGGCTCGAACGCCTGGAGCTCATCGGCTTCAATGCACTTCCGGCGACGCTGAGCGAGGATATGTGGACACATCAATATGTCCAGCAGGTAAATCAGATAGCCTGTCAGAAAACAATGATTATGGCACCGTTCAGCACAAACGGTCCTTATGCACATACTTTTGGTCTTGAACCGAATTTTGGATGCTGTACTGCCAATTTTAATCAGGGCTGGCCGAAATTTGCTTTGTCATCATTTGCATACCGTGACGATACTATATTCAACTGCATTATGTTACCCTCTGTTCTTGAGACCGAAGATGTAACTATTCGTCTTGAAACCGAGTATCCGTTTAAAAACAAAGTGCATTATTATATAAATTCTGAAAGGAGTTTTAATTTTAGAATTCGTGTTCCTTCTTTTGCAGAAGAGCTTAAGGTTAACGGGAAAAAGACGCAGGTTAATGATCTCGAATTTGCAATCGGCGTCGGCGAGACTGAGATTGAGATTGAGCTTTACACAACACCTCGTCTGAAGTCCAGACCTAATGACCTTTATGTTCTGCAGATGGGATCGTTGTTGTTCTCAGTCCCGATCGAATATGAAAAGAAAATGCACGAGTATACTAAAAAAGGTGTTGAACGCAAATATCCCTATTGTGATTATCAGTTCGTTCCAAAATCTTGCTGGAATTATGGGTATGCCGATGATTGTTTTGAAATCAATTATAACGAGGTAGGGGAGATACCTTTTTCGCAGAAGAATCCGCCGATAACGATAAAATCGAAAATGCAGCAAATCGATTGGGGATTTAAATTTCCGTATAGGTCAGTTTGCAGAAAAACACCTAAATCCCGAAAGCCAATATCATCAGTGCAGGAAATCGAGCTTTGTCCGTACGGTTGCGCAAAGCTCAGAATGACAGAAATGCCTGCACTTAAAAAGAAGTAAAACGAATTTTTTAAAATAAAACAACTGTTTTCGAAAGGAGAAATACAATATGGGACTCATAAAAGCAGGAATAGGAGCACTTGGCGGCACATTAGCTGACCAGTGGAAGGAGTTTTTCTACTGCGATTCGTTGGAAAACGATGTGCTTATGGTCAAAGGCTCAAAGAGA
>JAGAVE010000021.1 GCA_017942105.1 Clostridia bacterium
AACTATCGTGCTCGTCTTATTGATACAGACCACTACTGCGTAAGCGGTTACGATGCATTTTACGGTTTCCTTTGCGGTATTTGCGCAGGCGACCACGACATTACAGATGTACTTATTGATGCAACACTCAGAATCGGTTCTCGTGACTATAACGAGCTTGCAGTTTTCCTTAAGAAGGTTGATGAACTCAGCAAGAATCATGTTGAGGAAAAGAGCTTTATTTTCACTGTTTCAGCTGATGAAGCAGAGCTTCCTGCAGAAATCTTTGAATTCTGCAAAAAACTTTAATCCAAAACTAAAAAAATTAGAGATTAACTGTTGACAAATGTCATTTCTGATTATATAATAATCGGTGCATGACATTTGAGGTGAAGGGTAATCTATGTTTTTTATTGAGCTTGAACCTGTCTTTAATAATGAAGGCTTTTCCCGTGAGGTGAATTTTACACTCGATATGAGCGACTGTTATTTTAACGGTGGCTTTCCATTCAAAGAGAGTGTGGTCATCAGCGGAGAGGTTAAAAACTCAACTGACATTGTCAGCCTTGTTGCTAAGGCGGAATTTACCTTGAACCTTGCCTGCGACAGATGTGCTAAGGAATTTAAGCGCACATTTTCAATCCCGATTGAGCACGTGCTGGTCACAGAGCTTAATGATGACGACAATGACGATTTCATCGTTATTGATTCGTTCCATTATGACCTTGAGCCGCTCGTTAATGAGGATATCTTGCTGTCCTTGCCCATGAAGGTGCTTTGCAGGGAGGACTGTGTCGGTATCTGTCACCGATGCGGAAAAGACTTGAATGACGGCCCCTGTGACTGCGGCAGGGATTATGACCCGAGATGGGACGCTTTGCAGCAGTTGCTGGAGGATGACCGGTAAAGAACTACTATTATTAGCAATAAGGAGGCGCTGAAAAATGGCAGTACCCAAGAGAAGAGTTTCTAAAGCTAGAAGAGACAAGAGACGTTCAAACGTATGGAAGATTAGTGCACCTGCGCTTGTAAAGTGCTCACAGTGTGGCGAGTTCAAGAGAGCTCACAGAGTTTGCGCAGCTTGCGGTTATTACGACGGTAAGCTCGTAGTAAAGAAGGACGCATAAGTCTGTTCTTTTCAATGAAACGGCGAAAGGTAGAGATGGACCGCAAAGTCCTTTCTCTGCCTTTTTGACTTTTTAGGAGGTTTTTATGGCTGTTTTAATTTCTTCAATAAAACCACATTCGCCTGCTTCAAGACATTTTGTCAAAGCGGGCAGTAAGCTTATATCCATTAACGGCCATGAAATTCGTGATGTGCTTGACTATCAGTTTTATGTCGATGAGGATGTTCTCGATATCGTGGTTGAAAAGCCGAACGGCAAAGAGAAGCGATTTATAGTAAAAAACTGCAACGGTGAACCGGGCTTTGAATTTGAAACCTATCTTATGGATAAACAGCGCCGTTGTGCAAACAACTGTATTTTCTGCTTCATCGACCAGATGCCGAAAGGTATGCGCGAAAGTCTTTATTTCAAGGATGACGATGCGCGTCTTTCGTTCCTTTTCGGCAATTATATCACGCTGACCAATCTCGGAGACAAGGATATCGACAGAATTATCGAAATGCACATCAGCCCCGTGAATATTTCCGTTCACACGATGAATCCCGAGCTTCGTGTTAAGATGATGGGTAATAACAGAGCAGGAAAGGTTCTTGAATATATCAAACGCCTTGCAGATGCAGGAATCAAGCTTAACACTCAGCTTGTGCTTTGCCCCGGATACAACGACGGCGATGAACTTACTTATTCTCTTGAAGAGCTGGGCAAGCTTTATCCTGCCGTTCAGAGCATTGCGGCCGTTCCCGTTGGTCTTACCTGCCACCGTGACGGGCTCGCAAACTTAAATCCGTTCACAAAAGAGCAATCTGCAGATGTAATTTCCAGAATAGATAGTTACAATTCTTCGTTTTTGTGTTATAATAAATCAAATGTAGCTTTTGCGGCAGATGAATTCTATCTTAATGCAGGTTTGGAGCTTCCCGAGTGTGAAAGATACGGAGATTTTCCGCAGTATGAAAACGGCGTGGGAATGTGGTCTCTGCTCAAAAAAGAGTTTGATGAGGCAGTGAATGAACTCCCGAAAGATTATACATTGCCTGCTGAGAGGAAAATAACAATAGCAACGGGCGTTGCGGCATACGGTCTTATGAAGTATATCGCAGATAGAGCTCAGTCAAAAGTGAAAAAGCTCCACATAAATGTGGTTAAAATAGAAAACAGACTCTTCGGCGAAAGAATTACCGTAGCGGGGCTTCTCTGTGGTAATGATATCGCAGATGCACTTGAAGATACGGATTTGTATGACGAATTACTCATTCCTTCAGTTTCTCTCAGGAGAGAGGGCGACCTCTTCCTTGATGATGTGAGCATCGAAGAGCTTTCAGAAAGATTGAAAATAAATGTTACTCCCGTCAACAATGACGGATATGAATTATTAAGCAAAATTACAGGACAGGAGGAATTTTGATATGGCAAGACCAATTGTTGCGGTTGTTGGCAGACCGAATGTCGGCAAATCAACACTTTTCAATAAGCTCTGCGGTCAGCGCCTTTCAATCGTTGACGATACACCGGGCGTTACTCGCGACAGAATCTACGGCGATTGTGAATGGCTCAATTATAATTTTTTACTTGTTGATACGGGTGGTATTGAACCTCATTCGGATGATATTATTCTTTCTCAGATGCGCCGTCAGGCTCAGCTTGCGATTGACAGCGCTGATGTAATCATATTTGTAACAGATATGAGAACGGGTGTCGTCGCAACTGATGAAGAGGTTGCGGCTATGCTTCAAAGAAGCGGTAAGCCGATTGTTCTTTGCGTAAACAAGTGCGATACTGTCGGCGAGCCTCCGATGGAATATTATGAGTTTTATAACCTCTGTCTCGGCGACCCGATAAGAGTTTCTGCAGTTCACGGTCATGGTACGGGCGATCTTCTTGATGAAGTTGTCAAATACTTCCCCGAAGAGGAAGAAAAGACTGATGACGAAGATAAGATAAAGGTTGCCGTTATCGGTAAACCAAATGTAGGCAAGTCCTCTCTTATTAATGCGATTGCAGGAGAGGAAAGAGTGATCGTTTCAAACATTGCGGGAACAACCCGCGACGCGACAGACACGATTATTGAAAATAAACACGGCAGCTTTATTTTTATTGATACTGCGGGCATCAGACGAAAGAGCAAGGTTGACGAAGCTATCGAAAAATACAGCGTAATCAGAGCGAGAATGGCTGTTGAAAGAGCGACTGTATGCGTTATTATGATTGATGCGCAGGAAGGTTTCACAGAGCAGGATTCCAAGGTCGCAGGCATTGCACACGACCTCGGAAAAGCTTGTATTATTGCTGTCAATAAATGGGACGCAGTTGAAAAAGACGGAAAGACTATGGACTCATACCGTAAAAAGCTTATGGATGATTTCTCGTTTATGTCCTATGCGCCGATAATCTTTATCTCTGCGAAAACAGGACAGCGCCTTGACAGACTTTTTGAACTCATCAAATATGTTGACGAGCAGAATGCGATGAGAATTTCAACGGGCAAGCTCAATGATGTTCTAGCTGAGGCAACGGCAAGAGTTCAGCCGCCGACGGATAAGGGCAGACGACTTAAGATTTACTATATGACTCAGGCTTCAACCCGCCCGCCGACATTTGTTTGCTTTGTAAACAAAAAGGAGCTCTTCCATTACAGCTATCAGCGCTATCTTGATAATCGCATCCGAGAGGTTTTCGGTCTTGAAGGCACACCGACCAAAATGGTTATCAGAGAAAGAGAGTCCAAGAACGATAAATAATATGAAAGCAAAAGCAGAACTGATTTTTCAGCTCTGCTTTATTTTTTATTTGGAATGTCCGTTAATCCTGCAATGTAATCTATTGAAACATTATAAAATTTCGCAAGTTTAATTATTAATTCGAATGGAGGTTCTCTCTTGCCTTGCTCGTAGTTTGTATAAGTGGTTTTGTGCATTTCGAGTTTTTTCACAAGCTCATCCTGGGTCAAGTCCATATCTTCTCTGAGATCGCGAAGCCGCGGATAATACTGCATAATAAATCACCTCAAAATTATTATTACATAATCTTGCAGTTACCCTTGACAAAAAACAACATTTGATGTATTATAAATACATCAAATGTTGTTTTTGACTATGAGTGATATTGTATGCAGATTTCAAGAGAGTTATACAGTGAAATTTTACATTCAACAGAGAATCCACCGCCGGAGAGCGGCGGAATTCTTGGTGGATATAACGGGAAGGTAACAGTTTTTGTTAGCGATAAAGGAAGAAGTTTTAATGCTGATTATAAATACGAACCGGATATAGTCTTTTTGAACGAAGTTATTGATGAATGGTTGCGCAATAATATTGAATTTATGGGGATATATCATTCTCATCCTAAAAATCATGAAAAAATGTCAGTTGCAGATCTTGAATATATAAATAAAATTATGAGAAGTGTTAAAGGATATGCTGATAGGTTGTATTTTCCGCTGGTGATTCCAAAAGAAAAGATAATATGTTTTTATGCGTTAATTGTTGCGGATGAAATTCAAATTTTTCATGACGCAATTCAATTAAAATAAATTTAAAGGGATGTGTAATCAAATGAAAGAAAATTCAAAATCGGTCAGATTGCCGGAAGGTTGTTTTTGCAGGGGGAATTGCTCAGATTGTATCTATGCAAACTTACGCGATAGGGACAGTTATGGCAGAGTTAAGTGCGACGGAGGTTATGGCGGATATAACAGACCGGAGGACAGAAACGGTTGTTTCTATTGGAAAGGTTAATGCTGCTAAACCAAAAATTTAGGTAACTTTCGAATACAGCATTCAATGAACTTGAGTGCTGTATTTTAACAATTAGGAGAGTATATAATGGGATATTATGATGGCAAAGGAATCTATCGGTCACGCGGCGAAGGTGGTTATGATGCCAAGGGTATATTCCGCTCACCCGGTGAAGGTGGCTATGATGCGAGAGGCTTTTTTCGCTCAGCAGGTGAAGGAGGCTATGATTATTTGGGCTATTTCCGTTCGTCCGGTGAAGGTGGCTATGATTCCAAAGGTTATTATAGGGACGGTTTTGAAGGCTGGTCGATAATTTCGTCCAATATGTATTGAGTAATATTTGAAGGAGAAAAGAATATGTTTGAAAAAATAAAATATATCTTGTTTGATTTTAGTGAAGGATTTAAAAATGATTTTATTGCAATGTTAAAAAAGACAGCGGTTTTTCTTGTTATAGCGGTTGTTTGCTTGCCACTGGGTGGAGTGAATGAGGTTTTTCAACTTGCTGGCGGATTCGGAATAATTGCATTTGGATTTATGTGGGGAAGATCGTTTGTTGATTCGGTTTTATCGTTTGGTAATGCTATAAACAATTTTATTTTCAAGTTGTTTTGGATTATACTTATATTTGCAATTTCACTCGTTTTAGGGTTTGCTTACTTTATTTGGTGTGTTTTTAAATATATCATTTGTCTTATGAAATCTAAGCCGCAAGTGTCAACAAAACCAATAAACTCGCGACAAATATCTGGATTTACAACCACATTGAATAATATACACGCAGGATATTATTCCGAATCAGAGCTTGATGCTATGCACAGTAAACTTTTACAATATGCCTCACAATGCGTATCCAGCCGATTTAGAATGGATGAAGATGGTAATTTGTGTAGTAATAACCAAGCAGACATATCAAACACACAATTACCACCGGGCGTAAACTTATATGGTTGTGTTACTTATGGTGATGCTGAATTTTTGAATGCAGAAATCGTTAAAATTCTTGATAAAATGTAAAACTTTTTAAATTTCTATCAGCTTATACCTTTTCAGGGGTATTAGCTTTAGACTGAAAACAAAGCTCCGAAAGGGGCTTTGTTTTTGTTAAAAAAGAAAAACATAGTTTTTGTTATTTTAGCCCCTTTTTTTCTTGCTATTTTTTGCGCAATATGTTACACTAATATGAATAAAATTAAGGTGGTGTAGTATGATTATTCTTGGAATTGACCCCGGATATGCCATAGTCGGTTACGGCATTCTGGAATACAGCAACAATCACTTTACTATCATCCACTACGGAGCAGTTACGACCCCTGCAGGTATGCCTTTTAACAGAAGATTGCAGATTATCTATGACGAGCTTGATGTGCTTATTTCTAAATACAAGCCTGATGTTATGGCGATTGAAAAGCTTTTTTATAACACGAACGCCAAAACCGTAATCGATGTTGCTCAGGCGAGGGGAGTCATTGTCCTTGCGGCGCAGAAGCACGGCCTTGAAATTGCAGAGTATACTCCGCTTCAGGTCAAGCAAAGCGTCGTCGGCTACGGAAGGGCAGAGAAAAAGCAGGTGCAGGAAATGATGCGCATAATGCTTAAGCTCGATAAAGTGCCGAAGCCTGATGATACTGCGGATGCTCTTGCTATGGCTATCTGCCACGCGCATACGAGCGGATCGCTTGTCGGCAAACTTAAAAAATACTATTAAGAGGTGAAAGACTATGCTTTATTCATTAACGGGTGAAATTGTAGCTGTTGACCAGAACGGTTTTGCAATCCAATGCGGTGGAGTTGCATTCTTTTGCTTTTCAACGATGAATACCTTGCAGAAGATAGGAATGAAAGGTTCTAAGGTAACGGTGTTTACTTATATGAATGTTCGGGAGGATGCGATTGAGCTTTACGGATTTTACAGCTCGAACGAGCTTGATGCTTTCCGTCAGCTCATAACCGTGTCCGGTGTAGGCCCGAAAGCGGCTCTTGCAATTCTTTCTGTTATGACACCCGATCAGCTTGCTTTGAATATTGCTTCGGGAGATGCAAAGGCTATTACAAAGGCTCAGGGCGTCGGAACAAAAATTGCGCAGAGAATCGTGCTTGAGCTTAAAAATAAATTTTCAACTGATCTTACGGCAGAGCAGACGGATATCGTTGCCGCAATTCAGTCGGCAGATACATCTGCAGATTTGTCTGAGGCGATTGAAGCTCTCATTCAGCTTGGATACAGCCGTTCAGAGGCCGCCACCGCCGTCAGTAAGCTTGACAAATCTCTTCCCGTTGAAGAAATTATTCGTCTTGCGTTGAAGTCGCTTATATAAGGAGGGTTTACTATGGATGAAATGGATTACGAAAGCAGAATAGTTGCCCCTGAATATCTTGATATGGATTCCGATGTTGAGCGTCAGCTTCGCCCGAGGACTATTGATGAATACATCGGTCAGTCAAAGGTTAAGGAGAATCTTTCGATTTATATAGAAGCGGCGAAACACAGAGGTGAAGCTCTCGACCATGTTTTGCTTTACGGCCCTCCGGGTCTCGGCAAAACTACGCTTGCGGGAATCATCGCAAATGAAATGGGCGTTAATTTTCGCGTGACCTCCGGCCCTGCTATTGAAAAACCGAAGGATCTTGCCGCTCTTCTTACAAACCTTAACGAGGGCGATGTTCTCTTTATAGATGAAATACACCGTATGAACAGAAGCGTTGAAGAGGTTCTTTATCCTGCGATGGAGGACAATGCCCTTGATATTATCATCGGTCAAGGTCCTTCGGCAAGAAGTATTCGTATCGACCTGCCTAAATTTACGCTCGTCGGTGCAACTACGCGTGCAGGACAGCTCAGCGCACCCTTGCGTGACCGTTTCGGAGTTGTTTTAAGGCTTGAGCTTTACTCGCCCGAGGAGCTTTCAAGTATCGTAAAAAGAAGCGCAGGGATTTTAAAAATAGATATCGATGAAGAAGGTGCACTGCAGATTGCTTCGCGTTCAAGAGGTACTCCGCGAATTGCGAACAGACTTCTTAAAAGAGCAAGAGACTTTGCTCAGGTGCTTGCTGACGGAGTTATTACAGGTGAAAGTGCAGACCTTGCGCTCAATCGCCTTGAGGTTGACCCTCTCGGCCTTGACTCTATCGACAGACTTCTGCTGACATCGATGATAAGAAATTATAACGGAGGACCCGTTGGACTTGAAACAATCGCCGCGGCAATAGGCGAGGAAGCAATAACGATTGAGGATGTATGCGAACCCTATCTTATGCAGATAGGCTTCCTTTCAAGAACTCCGCGTGGAAGAATGGTAACCCCTGCGGCATATAAGCATTTAGGTTTACCGATTCCCACGCAGACAGGCGCAAACACAAACCCTATTCCACTCGCAGAACAACAAAAACTTGATTTATAAGGAGCTTTGTTATGGGTAGATTATTTGGAACAGACGGTGCAAGAGGCGTTGCAAATTCAGAACTCACTTGTGAACTTGCTATGCAAATAGGCCGCGCGGCGGCAATGGTGCTCATTGATGAAAATAAGAAACGACCGAGAGTCATGATCGGTATGGACACGAGAATTTCTTCAAATATGCTTTGCTCGGCAATAACGGCAGGTCTTTGCTCTGTCGGTGCGGATGTTATGCATCTCGGCGTTCTTCCGACGCCGGCTGTCGCTTTCCTCGTCAAGAAATATGAATATGATGCCGCAGTTATGATAACTGCTTCGCATAACCCTTGTGAATATAACGGAATTAAAATTTTTCAGGCAGACGGATATAAGCTTCCCGATGAGCTTGAAGAAAAGATTGAAGCAATCATTCTTGACGGTGTAACCGTTCCACCGGTAAAAATCGGAGCAGATGTCGGCAGAATCCGTACTTCGGAAATGCCTGCCTTTGATTACACGCGTCATCTTATGTCAACCGTAGAGGGCGTTGATTTTTCAGGCTACAGAGTTGCTCTTGACTGTGCGAATGGTGCGGCAAGTGTAACAGCACCGGACCTTTTCACGGAGCTCGGCGTCGATAGTCATATAAAATCATCTATCCCGAACGGAATAAATATCAACCGTAAGTGTGGCTCAACAAGTCTTGAGGGACTTCAGCACTTCGTTGAGGAGTATAAATGTGATGTCGGCTTCGCTTTTGACGGTGATGCTGACAGAATGCTTGCCGTTGATGAAAACGGCGATGTCGTAGACGGCGATAAGATTATTGCTATTTGCGCAAAGGATATGAAAAACAGAGGCGTACTTGATAACGACACGGCAGTTGTAACCGTTATGAGTAATATGGGGTTCTTCGAATTCTGCAAAAATAACGGAATCAAGGTTGAAACAACTAAAGTCGGAGACAGATATGTCCTTGAAAATATGAAGGAAAATAACTATAAAATCGGCGGTGAGCAGTCAGGTCATGTTATATTTTTTGACTATGCCTCAACAGGTGACGGTCAGCTTACTGCGATTCAGCTTCTTGCTGTTATGAAACGAACGGGTAAAAAGCTTTCCGAGCTTGCCGCGGAAATGACTGTTTTCCCGCAGGTGCTTATAAATGTGCGCGTTTCTCAGATGGGTAAGGCGCGTTACAATAATGATGCTGAAATTAAAAAGGCGATTGAAAGTGTGGAAAGAGAGCTTGGTGATGACGGAAGAGTTCTTGTCCGTGTTTCGGGAACAGAACCGCTTGTCAGGGTTATGCTTGAAGGCAAGGACGAAGCTAAGATAAAGGTTCTTGCGGAAGAAATTGCCGAGGTTGTTAAGAAAAGACTTATTTAAACTATTGCTGGTGTAACGGAGGATGTCAAAATGAGAATTGCCGATGGCTGGAAAGATTATGAATTGCTCGACTGTTCTGAGGGCGAAAGACTCGAACGGTGGGGAAATGTTATCCTTATTCGTCCTGACCCTCAGGTAATATGGCATACGCCGAAAAAGCATCCTATGTGGAAAAATGCCAATGCCCGTTATCACCGTTCTTCAACGGGTGGCGGACATTGGGAAGTGCTGAAAAAGACACCCGATGCGTGGCGCATTAATTACGGTGAGCTGAGTTTCAATGTTAAAACAATGGGCTTTAAGCATACAGGTCTTTTCCCGGAGCAGGCAGTCAATTGGGATTATACGGCTCAGCTTATCAAAAACGCAGGCAGACCCGTTAAAGTGCTCAATCTGTTTTCTTATACGGGTGGTGCAACTGTTGCTTGCCTTAAGGCGGGTGCTCAGGTTGTCCATGTTGATGCTTCTAAAGGAATGGTTGCATGGGCAAAGGAGAATGCCGTTGCTTCAGGAGTAAGTGATAAGCCGGTAAGATGGATTGTTGACGACTGCATCAAATTCGTTCAGCGTGAGATACGCAGAGGCAATAAATACGATATCCTGATTATGGATCCCCCTTCATACGGCAGAGGGCCGGGTGGAGAAGTCTGGAAGCTTGAGGATGAAATATATAATTTCGTTGAGCTTTGTTCTCAGGTGCTTTCGGATGATCCGATAATGGTGCTTATTAATTCATATACGACGGGGCTTTCTCCTGCGGTTATGGAGTATATTTTAGGTTCGGTTATTTCGCCGAAATTCGGCGGACAATTGTCTTGCAGTGAAATTGGATTGCCTGTTTCGCAATCAGGAATGGTTCTTCCTTGCGGAGCTTCGGCAATATGGCAGAGGTAAATTATGAAAGATAAGGTTATCATAAAATTTGATAACGTTTCGTTTGCTTATAAGGCAATCGCGGATGACGATGAAATGGCCGCCACGGCAGTTGTGGATGGTTTCAGCCTTGATGTACCTGAAGGCCAGTTTTTGGCTGTTTTGGGTCATAACGGATGCGGAAAGTCGACGATTGCAAAGCTTATGAACGGTATACTTGTACCTGATTCGGGTAAGGTTACCGTTGACGGAATGAGCACTTCTGATGATGAAAAGATAATCGATATCAGAAGAACTGTCGGTATGGTTTTTCAGAATCCCGACAATCAGATTGTTGCAACAATCGTTGAAGACGATGTCGCCTTCGGCCCCGAAAATCTCGGCGTACCTCCCGAAGAGATACGCAAGAGGGTGGATGATGCGCTGGAAGCTGTCGGAATGTATGAATTCCGTGGGCGTGAGCCGCACCGTCTTTCTGGTGGTCAGAAGCAGCGCGTTGCGATCGCGGGCGTTATAGCGATGAATACGAAGTGTGTTGTTATGGATGAGCCTACTGCAATGCTTGACCCTCACGGCAGGCAGGAGGTAATGGATGCTATCCGTATGCTTAATAAAGAGCGTGGAATTACGGTTGTTCTTATAACGCACTATATGGACGAGGCGGTCAAAGCTGACCGTGTTGTTGTTATGGATAAAGGAAAAATCGTTCTCGATGGTGAACCGAGAATGGTGTTTAAAAATGTTGAAAAATTGAAGGCTTTGGGTCTTGATGTTCCTCAGGCAACTGAGCTTGCTTACAGATTGAGAAAATCAGGGTTCCCGATTGCGGACGACATTCTTGATGAAGAAGAGTGTGCATCGGCAATCCTCAGAGCGTTGGAGGTGAAGTGATGCCGATACTTTCAGCAAAAGGCGTTGCTCATCTTTATAATAAAGGAACGCCGAGCCAGTCAAAGGCCATTTATGATATAAATATTGATATTGAAGAGGGCGAGCTTGTCGGAATTATCGGACATACAGGCTCGGGAAAAAGTACCCTTGTTCAGCATTTTAACGGAATTCTGAAGCCTGAGTGTGGTCAGATCATTGTTGACGGAACAGATATATGGAGCAGTAAGAAGGCGACTCGTGAAGCTCGTTTCAAGGTTGGTCTTTGTTTCCAGTATCCTGAATATCAGCTTTTCGAAGAAACTGTTTATAAGGATATCTCGTTCGGCCCTAAAAATATGGGTCTGAGCGAAGAGGAAATTGATAAAAGAGTTCAGCTTGCCGCTGAGTATGTCGGTCTTCCTAAGTCGCTCCTTGATAAGTCTCCTTTCGATCTTTCGGGCGGAGAGAAGCGCCGCGCGGCGATTGCAGGTGTTATCGCAATGCAACCGAAGGTGCTTATCCTCGATGAGCCGACTGCAGGTCTTGATCCCAGAGGCAGAGACAAAATCCTTGAAATGATTAAATCTTACCGCGAAAAAACGGGAAGTACGGTTTTGCTCGTTTCGCACAGTATGGAGGATGTTGCGAAAATCGCAACGAAGGTTCTTGTTATGAACAATGCTCGCGTTGAAATGTACGGTACAGTTGATGAGATATATTCCCGTAGTGAGGAGCTTCGGGAAATCGGACTAAATGTGCCGCAGGTTTCAAAAATCTTTGAAATACTAAAGAAAAGCGGATTAAACATAGGTTCAGCCTATACGGTTGAAAAAGCCGCTGAACGCATCCTGTCCTTGGGAGGTGCGTCAGTATGATTAAGGATATAACGATCGGCCAATATTTTAACGGCAATTCAGTATTACACAGGCTTGATGCACGAATGAAAATAGTCCTTACGGTTGCGTTCATCGTGTCAATCTTCTTTTGCAAAAACTTCTGGTCGCTCGGGCTTATGGTCCTGTTTACGATACAGACAGTAATAATTTCGAGAGTACCATTGAAAATGGTGCTCAAAAGTATTAAGCCGATTGCAATAATCGTTGTTTTTACATCGCTTCTGAATATTTTTTATATCAGCGGCGGAACAACTCTCGTTGACGGCAGATACATCGATATAACTACAAACGGAATTTTTACGGCGCTGTTCATGGCAACACGAATAGTTTGCTTGGTCGTTATCAGCTCAATGCTTACTTATACGACAACACCGACGATGCTTACCGATGCTATAGAAAAGCTTCTCTCACCGTTAAAAATTTTTAAAATTCCCGTTTCGACACTCGCCATGATGATGACGCTTGCGTTGAGGTTTATTCCAACGCTTATTGATGAAATCGATCGAATTACAAACGCTCAGAAGGCGAGAGGTGCAAACCTTGATGACGGAAATTTCATTCAGAGAATCAAGGCGCTTGTGCCGATAATTGTTCCGCTCTTTGTTTCGTCGCTCAGGCGTGCAATCGAGCTTGCAGATGCAATGGACTGCCGATGCTACGGCGGCCCCGGGAGAACGAGGATGAAGCAGATGAAGCTTCGGTTCCGTGATTTTGCGGCATTAGCAATTATGGTAGCCTTTATTGCAGGTATTATTGTGCTGAATTATTATTTCGGGGCGGTGCTTATTAAATGAGAAATCTGCTTTTGAGGCTTATGTATGACGGAACGGCATACCACGGCTGGCAGGTTCAGCCGAACGGGATAACTGTTCAGGAGGCTTTGCAGGACGCCGTCGAAAAAATCTTTGGTGTGCGCGAAAATGTAACGGGTTGCAGCCGTACGGATTCAGGAGTTCACGCAAACGATTTCTGTTGCAACATCAGAACGGAAAATCCGATTGATTGTTACCGTCTTGTCGGAGCGCTGAATGCGGTTTTGCCTGATGATATTTGCATAAAAAGTGCTGAGGAAGTGCCGCTTGATTTTCACGCTAGGTACAATTGTGTTTCCAAGCAGTATTTTTACAGGGTTTGGAATGCAAATTATAAGAATCCTTTCCTTGTAAACAGAGCGTGGCACTATAAAAATAAAATTGATGAGAGTTTTATCAACGAACAGGCGCAGGCATTTGTCGGAACCTATGATTTCAAAGCCTTCTGCTCTTCGGGCAGCAGCGTTGAAGATACCGTCAGGACGGTTAAGTCTTTCAGCGTTGAAAGAAACGGTGACGAGGTTCTGCTTTTTGTCGAGGCTGACGGATTTCTTTATAATATGGTAAGAATTATGGTCGGTTCGTTAATAGAAATTTCAGAAAATAAAATAGAAAAAGACAAACTTTTTGATATAATTAAATCCGGGGAAAGAAGTCTTGCAGGCAGGACAGCGCCTGCTCAGGGCTTATATCTCAATAAAGTGAATTACGGGGAGGATTTGTGTGGACGATAAAAACAAAGGTAAAAAAAGAATAAATATAAAAATCAGCCCCAAATGGAAAATGAGAGCAAAGCTGCTCTTTGTTCTGACCGCTGTCTTGCTGGTAGTTTTTACGGCGGCGCAGAATCTGGGGGATATAACACTGACGACTATGTTTTCAGATATCAAAGCGTTTTTTCAAAGCCTTGGAGCCGGAGACGGATACCCCTACGATATTGATGCTGTCAGCGTAGAGGATATAAAAATCAATAACTCTAATTTATATATTCTTACGAAGGATAAAACTATAGCCTTGAATTCGACAGCGAAGGAGATAATGCCCCAGACGCATACCTATTCAAAGCCTGAGATGAAATCTAAGTTCTCCAGATTTATAATCTATGACCTGGATTCATCCCGTTACAGAATTCAGCAGAATACTGAAATTGATTATGAGGGTGAAGCTTCAGGAAGGATAATGGCAGGTGCTATAGGTAAAAAAGGAAATTATGCACTGGGAACATACGGCGACAATGTTCAGTCGGTTTTGACTGTATACAGTAAAAAGCACGAGCCAATATTTATCTGGAACTTTAAATCAGAAAGAATAGTTGATATTTCTCTTTCAGATAATGGGAAGTTTGCCGCGGTTATAACTGTTGAAGCGGTTGACGGTCAGATAAATTCAAAACTGTATGTTTTCGATTTTAAATCATCTGAGTATGTTTCCTGCTTTGATTATAAGGGCACAGCTCTTGTCAAGGTTGATTATGTCAGGAAAACTGATATAGTGGCGATAGGTGATAACCTGAAAACTTGTATTCTGAAAAACACGCAGAGGCAGGAGGATCAACGCTTCAACTCTGACACGCTTTCGAACTACTCGATAACTGACAAAGGACGCAGCACGCTTGTTTTATCGCGATACGGAAGCTCCGCTCTTTCAAAGGTTGAGGTTTATTCGAAGAAAAATGAATTGAAGTTCACTCTTGAGTTTGATAAAGAAGTGAAGTGGGCAGACAGTGATGAGAAGTACACGGCGGTTCTTTTTGAAAACGAGTTAAAAACATACAATAAAAAAGGTGAGGAGCTTGCAACGCAAACCTTCAACGGCGAGCCGGTAAGAGTTGCTGTTGACGGAAAGAAAACCTATGTTCTTACGACTGCAGGCATCCAATGCTTTAAGACTAAGGGAGATTAAGAGGTGTTATTATGGCAGATTATATTGTTGATATAGTTCTTGCAGGAATTTTTCTTGTGAATGTTGCAATTTATTTCAAAAGAGGCTTCGCGAAAACAATTCTTAAATTCGTTGCATTCTTCCTTTCAATCGTGCTTTCCAGAGCTGTTTCGGAAACAGTTGCAAATTGGGTGATTGAGCATACAGATTTCTTTGAAGGTAAAGAATTCTACATAGCGAAGCTGATAATAACGGTTATTGTTTTCGTCGTTCTTTCAGCTCTTCTCAACGGATTGGTTGTGCTGATAAACAAAATCTTCAAAATCCCTGTTCTAAAGCAGGCAAATCAGATTTTGGGCGGCTTGCTTGGCGCTTTGTGCGGCGGAATTATAGTTATTGTGCTTTGCTTTGTTCTTCAGATAACGGCGAATATCGCGAAGAATTCCGATATTGCCGATATGGTAGAAGATTCAAAAATCGTTCAGCTTGTTTTATCTGATGAGAAAGTTGAAGAACAGATAAAGTCTTTTAAAATAACGGAGGAATAAATTATGTTTAAGGATTTATTTAAAAATTGGAATACAATTCCTAACTGGATTTCGTTTGCGCGAATTATTATGGTGCCGATTTTTGCGGTTCTCTTCCTTAAGGGTGAGATCGTATGGTCTGTTTTTGTTCTCTTCCTTTCAGGCTTTTCGGATTTTATTGACGGCAAGATTGCCCGTAAATTCAATCAGGTAAGCGACCTTGGCAAAATGCTTGACCCCGTTGCTGATAAGCTTACACAGATGACAATTGCTGTTTTGCTTTTTATCCGCTTCAATGCGGCAGACGGTCTTGTTAAAACATTCAGCTGGATTTTCCTTGTTTTCATCATCAAGGAATTTGTAATGGTTGCTTTCGGCGCATTTATGGTTGCAATCGGTCTTCGTCCGTCAGCAGCAGAGATTTACGGTAAGGCATCAACCTTCGCGTTCTATGCGGTTATGATTCTTCTCTTCGCCTTCGCTCCCGATGTCGGTGCATTTACAAATCTTTGGGAGATTCCGGAAACTCTTCTCGTTATTCTTGTTGCGTTGACAGCGGTTCTTTGCATCGTTGCATTTGTGAGCTATTTGCCGACAACATACAGACAGTTCAAGGAAAAGTATTTTAATAAGAAGTAAGCAAAATTTTAGGAGATAAATATGAAACAAATTATGTGCAGTAAATGCGGCATAAGACCTGCTGTGATTTTTATGACCCGTATGGATGGCGACAAAAGCTCAAAGCAGGAGGGCTTGTGCCTTAAATGTGCAATGGAGTCAACCGGTCCGATAAAGCAGATGATGGAGAATATGGGCATCACTGAGGACGATTATGAGGCAATGAGCGAGCAGTTCGGCGCCATGATGGGTATGGGCGATAACGGCGAAGGCTTTGAGCCGGGCGGCGTGCCGACTTTCCCGTTTATGCAGAACTTTATGCAGAAGCCTCAGGATGACGGCTCTGAATATACAGATGTCGATGATGAAGAGCCTAAGGATAAAAAGGATAAGAAAAAAGGCAAGAAAAAGGGTGAGAACAATCAGAAGAAGAGAAAGTTTCTTCCCCTCTATTGCACAAATCTTACGCAGAAAGCTAAGGACGGCAAGATAGACAGAATCATCGGCAGAGATAACGAAATCTACCGAACGATTCAGATTCTTTGCCGCCGTTCAAAGAATAATCCCTGCCTCATCGGTGAACCGGGTGTCGGTAAAACTGCGATTGCGGAGGGACTTGCACTGCGAATTGCAAGCGGTGATGTTCCTGCAAAGCTCGCAAATAAAGAAATTCATCTTCTTGACCTTACATCCCTTGTTGCGGGCACTCAGTTCAGAGGTCAGTTCGAGGGCAGAGTAAAGGGTCTTGTTGAAGAGGTTAAAGCAGAGGGAAATATAATCCTCTTTATCGATGAGGTTCATAATCTTGTCGGTACGGGCGGCGACTCTGAAGGTGCAATGAACGCTGCGAATATCCTTAAACCGGCCCTTTCACGAGGTGAGGTTCAGATCATCGGTGCAACTACCTTTACTGAGTACAGAAAGTATATAGAAAAGGATGCGGCACTTGAAAGAAGACTTCAGCCTGTCAAGGTTGAGGAACCTTCAATTGAGGACACATATAATATGCTCGTAGGTATCAAAAGCTATTATGAGAACTATCATAAGGTGCAGATAAGTGATAACCTTGTATATACCGCGGTAACCCTTTCTGAGAGATTTATCAATGACCGATTCCTTCCAGACAAGGCAATCGACCTTCTTGATGAGGCTTGTACCTGCGCAAATCTCCGCAATAAGAATATCAGCGAATATGAGCTTAAGCTCAACGAAAAGGCTGATCTCATAATCCGTGAGCAGGAGCTTATGGAGAATACGGAAGAGCCTGATTACGAAGCAATTGCTAAAGTTAAATCTGAGATTATGCAGTGCGAAGCAAGAATAAATCAGCTCATTCCTCTTGTTGAAAATTCACCCGTAACGGAAGAAGACCTTGCAAGAGTTATCCAACTTTGGACAGGCATTCCTGCGCAGAAGATTGTTGAAAGCGATCTTCGCAGACTTGCTGATCTTGATAAAAAACTCAAGGCAAAGATTATCGGCCAGGATGAAGCGGTTGATGTTGTTTCAATGGCAATCCGTCGTGGCAGAATTCAGATAAGTCCCCGCAGAAGACCGTCGTCGTTCATCTTTGTCGGTCCGACAGGTGTAGGCAAAACCGAGCTTGTTAAGCAGCTTGCAAATGAGCTTTTTGATACACCTGAAACGCTTATCCGTCTCGATATGTCCGAATTTATGGAGAAGCATTCCGTTTCAAGAATCATTGGCTCACCTCCGGGTTATGTAGGCTATGATGAAGCAGGTCAGCTTACGGAAAAAGTACGCCGCAAGCCTTATTCAGTTCTCCTTTTTGACGAGATTGAAAAGGCTCATCCCGATGTTATGAACATTCTTCTTCAGATCCTTGATGAAGGCAAAATCAACGATGCTCAGGGCAGGACGGTAAGCTTTGAAAATACTGTTATTGTAATGACTTCAAACGCAGGCAGCAGTCGCGGTGAGGGCGCTCTCGGTTTTGCAAAGACAAAGGGCGACGCAAGTAAAGACAGAGCGATGAAAGCTCTCAAAGAGTTTCTTCGTCCCGAGTTTATCGGCAGAGTGGATGAAATCGTTGTTTTCAATGATCTTGATGAAGATGCATTCAAGAAGATTGCTGTTCTTATGCTCGACGAGTTCAAGGGGCCGATGCAGGATAAAGCAATCAGCTTTACTTATACCGATGAGGCTGTTGACTTCCTTGCAAAAAAATCGGTCGGCGGCTCAAGAGGTGCCCGTGACCTTCGAAATGAAATCCGACGCAGGGTAGAGGACAAAATCGCTACGAAGATCATCGACAGCATCGACAACCCCGTAACCTCGATTACGGTCGATGTTGAAGAAGATGAAATAGTTCTTAAATAAAAAATCCGACGAAAACCAAGCTTGATTTTCGTCGGATTTTTTATTTGATTATTCCAATTATTTCGCTTAAATATTTTTTGTCTGCAGACTCTGCAACACCGTTTCCGCCTCCGGCTTCGTTTACATATTTGTTGGTTACGGGTTGCTTTTTTGTTGCTCCGGCTTTAAACCATTCGTATTCGATGTCGGCGTGGCCAATATCCAATGCCTGAAATCCTGCTTTAAAAAGGTCATAAGCTAAAACTGTTGCTGTAGGACCAACTGCGAGGATGAAAAGAACATTATCAAAAGAGTTTTTGATTGATGCTTCAAGAATTTCTTTATATTTTTCATAAGCATTATCAACCGGACAAAGAATTCTCTTTATTGATTTAACATTATCGAAAAGGTCGTTACCAACACCGAGCCGACTTTTTTCTCCTTCGATAATAATGATATCACGATTATCCCAAATTTGTTTCAGTTTTTCAAATCGTTTTGCTGCAGTGCTTTTATCTGCTATCTCAAGGTAGAATCTGGAAATAAATGAATTCCCGTATTGCAATTTTGGGTTGGTATATTTGTACCATACATATCTGTAACGATTCATATGTTTTTTCCAATGATTATTGGTATCTTGAGTTATTTCCGAATCGTAGTCAAAATAGCTCAGAATGCAGGGTAAAAAGCCTTCTTTATCTGCAGCGAGAACTTCACGCAGTCTTTCAGCCAGTTCAGACGAGGATTTTTGAAACGAAATATCAGTTTTGTTTACCAGTTTAATTTCACCGTCACCAAAACGGGCTATAGAGATTTTATTATCTATAATACAGTCCATTGTTTCGTCGATTCCCATAACTGCAGGAGGCTTACGGATAAGTTTTACGAAAAAATTGATGATACTGAAAAATAAAGTTTCTATATGCCGTGGAACATAATATAGTTTGTTATAAATAGCTAAGAGAAGATTTTTCATTTTATCACCTCATTATTTTACTTTAACTTCGATAAACCTCGGTATTTCACGGGCAAATATCTGAGGCACTCCGTCGTATTCACCCTCAAAGAGAACGGTGACTTCATTTTCTCCTGCTTTAAGGTTGAAGGTCGTATCATTATCTGTCTTATCAATCCCGATTAGTTTTGATGATTTAAGAAGACCTGTTTTTACATTATCCGCATCTGTTGCCGATACGGTAGCCTTCGTGTCCTTATCGGAATAAATGTTGAGCACACATTCAAAGTAGACCTTATCGCCGTCTATATAAAAATCAACAAAATGGCTTTTTTTGCTGTTGTCGAGAATCACAACGGCGTTATTCCTTTTGAAAATAAAGATACCTGCGACGATAATCGCTATAATTAACAAAACGGGAATACCGATTTTTAAAATCTTCTTCATGAGAAACACCTCTTTTTAATTATACAATAAAAACAAATCAATGTCAAAAGTTCTTGACAAAATGGGCGATAGACTGTAGAATATGAAATTGAGTTTCAGTTTCAAATTCGTTTTATCTGAGGGTGAAAAATATGGAACATTCATACAATACAAAGCAGGGCGAATTAATTTTAAATCTTATAAAAAGCGAAGAAGGCAAGCATTTCACTGCTGATGAAATCATAAACCTTCTCGCCAAAGAAGGCAAAAAGGTAGGTAAAGCGACGGTGTACCGTCATCTTGATAAGCTTATCAGAGCAGGCGAGGTGCGTAAATACATCGTTGAAGAGGGCACGAGTGCTTGCTTCGAATATGTAGGTCACAATCATTCGTGCAAATCGCATTATCATCTTAAATGTTCTTCGTGCGGTGAGCTTCTTCATGTAAGGTGCGATTTTCTCGATGAGGTTTCTTCGCATATTCTCGGCCATCACGGATTTACAATCGAACCTGAAAAAACGGTTCTTTATGGGCTTTGTGAAACCTGCAGGGAGGGTGGCAATGCTTAAGAAAATATTGTCAATCATAATTTCAGCGATGCTGTTTATTTCTGTCTTTGCAGGGTGTAGCTCTCAAAATGAGGACAACGGAAGATTGACGGTAGTTGCAACAATATTTACACCGTATGACTTCGTCAGGCAGATAGTCGGCGATAAAGCGGATGTGTTTTTACTGATTCCGCCCGGCGTTGAGAGTCATTCGTATGAGCCGACGCCGTCGGATATAATCAGAATTGAAGAAGCTGATTTGTTCTTTTTTGTCAGCGAGCATACGGAAACCTGGGTTACGCAAATAACCTCCTCGTTGAAGAATGAAAAAGTTGAAACGGTCTGCATAGCAGACGGAATAGGTGTTGAAGTTCACGGTCATGACCATTCCTCTCATCATTCACACGACCATTCTGAAGAATGTGAAACGGACGAGCATATCTGGACAAATCTTGGATATGCCGCCGAAATGGTTGATTTTATCAGCGGAAAAATAATTGAAAAGGATCCTGAAAATAAAGAATTTTATCTTAAAAATGCAGAAAAGTATAAAAACGACATTCTCAACCTGAAATCTGATTTTGAAAAAATGATTTCTTCTTCAAAGCGAGACGAAATTGTTTCGGGTTCTCGCTTTGCAATGAAGAATTTTACCAATGAGTTTGGCATTCATTTCACGGCAGCTTTTGATTCCTGCGTAGATAATACCGAGCCGAGTGCCGCTGTTATGGCAAAGATAATTGATAAAATTAAAGACGGAAATATACCTGTCATTTTCTATGAAGAGTTGATCGACCCGAAAATTGCCCGTGCAGTTTCTCTTGAAACGGGAGCGAAAATGCTTCTTCTTCATTCGTGCCATAATGTTTCGTCAGATGAACTCAAACGGGGAGAAACATACCTATCGCTTATGCGGCAGAACTATAATAACTTAAAGGAGGCGCTTAACTGATGTCAATGATATCGTGCGAAAAAGTTTATATGAGCTACGATTCAACTAAGGCAGTTAACGGTGTCAGCTTTGATGTTGAAAAAGGCGATTTTTTGTGCATCGTCGGTGAAAACGGCACAGGAAAAAGCACTCTTCTGAAAGGTATTTTAGGGCTGCAGAAGCTTAATTCCGGAACGATAGTTTTTTCAGGTATACGAGCAGGAGAGATAGGTTATCTTCCACAGAAGACGCTTGTGCAGAAGGATTTCCCTGCAAGCGTGTGGGAGGTTATTCTCAGCGGAAGGCAGACAAGGGGATTTAAGCTTTTCTATACGCCTGAGGACAGAAGAATTGCGAAAGAAAACATCGCACTTATGGGTATTGAGGAGATAAAAAACAAATCATTCAACGAGCTTTCGGGCGGTCAGCAGCAGAGAGTGCTTCTTGCAAGAGCACTCTGCGCGACGCAAAAATTGATTTTGCTCGATGAGCCAACGACAGGACTTGATCCTTTTGTTACGGCAGAGCTTTATAATCTTATCGCAAAGCTCAACCGTGAACACGGAGTAACGGTAATTATGGTCACTCACGATATAAAGAATTCTGTCGGCTTTGCAACAAAAATTCTTTCGATGGAGCATGACGGCGATTTCTTCGGCACAACGCAGGAGTATATGAAAACTCCCGCGGCAAAGCTGATTTTCGGAGGTGCGGCAGATGCTTGAAAGCTTTTTAAAAATGTTTGAGTACGAGTTTATGCTTCGTGCGATAGTTGTCGGCGCGCTTGTTGCACTTTGTTCGGCACTTCTCGGAATAACACTAGTTCTCAAGCGTTATTCAATGATCGGTGACGGGCTTTCTCATGTCGGCTTCGGTGCGTTGTGCGTTGCTCTTGCTATGAATCTCGCTCCGCTTACTGTGTCTGTACCGGTCGTTATTATTGCAGCGTTCCTTCTTCTTCAGATAAGTGAAAACAGCAAGATAAAAGGTGATGCCGCGATAGCACTTATTTCAAGTACGGCTCTTGCTGTCGGAATTATGGTAACATCGACAACGACGGGTATCAACTCAGATGTCAACGGCTATATGTTCGGCAGTATCCTTGCTATGAGCGACACTGATGTTATAGTCAGCATAATTCTTTCTGTTGCGGTGCTTTTACTTTATATAGTTTTCTATAATAAGATTTTTGCCGTTACCTTCGATGAAAGTTTTGCACGCGCAACGGGAACAAAAACGAAGCTTTATAATACTCTCGTCTCGTTGCTGACGGCTGTAACTATTGTTATCGGAATGAGAATAATGGGTGCAATGCTTATTTCAAGTCTTGTTATTTTCCCTGCCTTGACAGCAATGCGTGTATGCAGATCCTTCAGAAGGGTCGTTATAACCTCGGCGATAGTCTCAGTTGTATGCTTTTTTGCAGGTCTGTTTGTTTCATTCTGTTTTTCAATGCCTGCAGGTGCAAGCGTTGTTGCGGCCAATGCCGTTATGTTCATTATTTTTTCAATAGTAGGAATGATTAAAAGAAAAGTTTCATAAATTTTCAAGAGGTGTTTGTATGAAAGAGTTAGCAAGTATTAAAGAAGTAAAAGAAAATCTCGTCAAGCTTATTTCTGACGATTGGGCTCTTGTTTCGGCAGGCGATAGAGATAAATGGAATACTATGACGATAAGCTGGGGAGCTGTCGGTGAGCTCTGGGGTAAGGATGTTGTTTTTGCTTTTATCCGTCCGCAGAGATACACGAAAGAGTTTATGGACAGAGAGGATTATTTCACTGTCAGCTTTTTTGATGAGAGATATAAGGATGCGCTTAAAATCTGCGGCAGTAAGTCAGGACGGGATTATGATAAAATCAATATGGCAGGGTTAACTCCTTCCTTTGACGGCGAGGCAGTATATCCTGCTGAGGCCCGTCTTGTTATAAAGTGCCGTAAAATCGCTGTGCAGAAAATGGACAATTCAGGTTTTATTGATGATTCAATCGAGTCCAATTACCGCTCAGGTGACTATCACTTTGTCTATATCGGAGAGATAGAAAAGGTGCTTGAAAAATAATTTAAAAATTTTCAAAAAAAGTGTTGACAAAGAGCAAAACCCGTTGTATAATAAGCAAGCGTTCGAGAGAGAAAAGCTCTTGACAGTCGGTGTTGATGGCGAAGAGGGTCCACCCGTTCCCATACCGAACACGGTAGTTAAGCTCTTCTGTGCTGAAGATACTTGGCGGGCAGCCGCCCGGGAAAATAAGGCGATGCCGACACAAACAAGCAACCGCTCAAAAGAGCGGTTGTTTTACTTTATCAAATGTGTATATAAATTTTACGGAGAGTTCAGACGAACTCTCCGTTTTTACTTATTTAAGAACGTTTTCAAAAAGGCTGTTTACCGTATTGAAGAAAAATACGGTGATTTTACCGAGTATGTCGAAAACGGTGTCAACTGTTGTGGGTGCGATTGCCTCTTCTGTAAGGGGAAGAAGCTTTGCGTTATCGTAGTCATAAGTCATAAATTGAGGGTAGTCGGGATTACTGCGAACAGTAAGCTGTTCTTCGCTTGTTGCAAGCCACATAATGAAATCAGTGCTTTCTCCGTAAGGATAGTCGACATGCCCCATATCACGGAAGAACCATGTCTGCTCAGGGAACATACAGGTTGATGCATCAATCTGACGGTCAGGTGAAATGTAGTTATATTCAGACTGGATTTTCTGAACATAATCGTCAGAGAAGGTTTCACCTAAATCTGCACTTGTAGCTCCGCCGCTTGCATATCTGACATCGATGAGATTGTCGGAATTGCTTTTTGAAACTGAATCGCTGATCGGAAGCGACGGCCAGTTGTACTGAGCAAGAAGATAAACATTAGTGCCGTTGTTCATTGCATCGGAAAGAAGCTTTTCTGCGTTGTTCTGAACCTTGTAGTGATATGTATCAATTCTGTTAACAAGAATTTCTGTTTCTTCTCCGTTGAGCATTGTTGCTTTTGCGGTTTCATAGTTTTCGTCGGGTACGAGAGCCCAAAGACCGGGCATACGACCGAAGATAGGGATGAGAAGCTCAGCGTAGATTCTGTCCTTTAGGTTGTCTGTAATGCCGTTTGCAAAGTTTTCAAGGAAACTATTAACTCCTGCGGATTCGAGAACCTCGTCAAGGTAATCGATTAAATTTTCCCAAGTGTTGTCACGGGTGAGGAGTGCGAGTCTGTGCCAGAGACCTGAGAGAGAAAGGCTGAAATCTGCGGAGAAAAGACTTCCTACGCAGGATGTGCCCTGAAACGCTGTTGAGCAGAGTATGATGGTGTCAAGGTCATCACTGCCGTATTTATAAAGATAAGAGCAGGTGACAGTACCGCCCATACTG
Organism: Clostridia bacterium; assembly: GCA_017942105.1. Lineage (GTDB taxonomy): Bacteria > Bacillota > Clostridia > Oscillospirales > Acutalibacteraceae > CAG-488. The sequence continues at coordinate 24,622 of JAGAVE010000021.1, forward strand.
AAAGCGGCGAGAACTATTCTGTCATAGTTGCCTTCTGCTTTGATTTTTTCAATGAAGGCGTTGAGTCTGTCAGCGTGTTCGAGAGGGTCTCTTCTCCAGTCATAGTTGAAGAAATATGTATTTTCGACGCCGAATGTGTCTATTCCTGCGCGAACTGTAGCGAATTCATTCGATTCGCCTGCGATGAACGGTTCTTCTTTGCCTACGAGGGAACAATCAAAGAGAGTGCCGTTGATATCCTGAACAGAATTTCCGTCTTCGTCAAAAGCGAGCGGTCCGAAGCAATCGTAAAGGGGAGGAAAGATCCCGTCGCCCAGGGCGTCATAATCGTTTGTTATGAAAAACGAGAGAACGGGTAGAATGACCTTTAATACCATTTCAGTAATTGAATCTGAGGATGGTGGGAATGCTTGGTCTGAGTTGCTGTCAACGAGAGGGAATGTATTCATTCCGCTTACTACGATGAAGGCTGTCTTAGGTTCTGCCGCAAAAGAGGGCAGACAGAGCGATACGATCATAGCAAGAGAAAGAACTGCGCTTAAGAATGCTTTTAATGTCTTTTTCACAAAATCATCTCCTTAACAGCATTTTAACATAAATTTAGTTAATTGCCAATATAAAAAATAAATCTTATATTACTCTATTTTCAAAAATACCTTGATTTTCGTTTGAAAATGCTCTATAATTATAATCAACATATTGTGGTTCAAGGAGGACTATCCATGAAACAGTTTAAAAGAGTTATTGCAATTGTAATTGCAGCTATTATGTTGATGTGCTTTGCGTCGTGTTCAATGACAGGCGGAGAAATCGACATTACAAACGATAATATTAAAATCGGTGTTATCATCAGCGACGCTAAAGATGTAACAACGGGAAATACGGGCTATGCTATGTCGGCAGTTAATGAGGTTCTCGGTCTTGGCTACGGTATTGGCGAGGAAAGATTCACTACTGTTGAAAGTGTAAATCCTGACGATGCAGCAGCAGTTGATGAAGCTTTGACTACTCTCATAAATAAGGAATGCAACCTTATCATCGCGGCCGAAAACGGATATCTTGATGATATTAAAAAGATTTCAGGCGATAATGAAAAAATTAAGTTCTTTGTCTGCGATGCAGATAACGACGGCAACAACATTTACGGCTATAAAGCTGAAATGAAGGAAACAATGTATTTCGTAGGTATGGTTGCAGGTATGAAGGCTCAGGAGCTTGAAGCTCAGAAGGTTGGCTTCATTGCCGCAAGCGAAAAGAAGAACACTCTTGCTAACGCTTTTGCAATGGGCGTTGCCGCAACTAACGGCAATGCAACGGTTGAAGTTATCTATTCAGCAGATGCAGCAACGGCAGCAAACAAGCTCATTAAGGACGGTTGCGTAGTTATCGCTTCTGATTACGAGGATGAAGCAATCGCTAAGGCAGCAACAGATGCAAAGATTTTCTTCTGCGGCTTCGGTTCAGAAACATATCTCAACGCAACTGATGAAGAAACAGGCGAGAAGCTCTACGCTTCAGCAGCGCTTTGTGCTCCGCTTTATAATTACACTCAGTTCTATGTTGACGCAATCAAGGCTGTTGTTGACAATGAGGAGCCGGATCCGTTTGTTGGTGGATATGCAACGGGCGAAACATTCCTTTCAGACCTCAATGAGGAAACGGTTGCTGAAGGAACACAGGAAGCTTATGACCTTGCAGTAAAGGCTTTCGAAAAGGGCGAGCTTAAGCTCGATGCAGTTTCAGCAACTAATGTTACGGTTGTAAAATAATAAGCTTACATAAAGAAACTGACGGTGAGTGCCGTCAGTTTCTTTTTTATGTGCAGATCAGTCGCTTGATTTTATTTGAGCTTGTTTTAGGAAACTCCGTTTCGCGGATTTTAACTTTTGAAATCTGCTTGTATGAGGGTAACTGTCTGCATATGGTTTTAATGCTTTTAAGAACCTCATCAGGGGTTCTTTTTTCTTCAAGATAAACCTCGGCAACAAGTTTTTTCTCGTTGCCGTCAGTGTCTCTTTCGCTGCTGACTATAACTTCGTTAATATAGTCGATATCCTTTATATAACCCTCTATTTCTTCGGGATAGATGTTTTTTCCGTTACTGAGCACGATAATGTTCTTCTTCCTGCCGGAAATAACAAGACGGTCGTATTCGTCAATGTAGCCGTAGTCTCCTGTATAAAACCAGCCGTCACGGATAACCTCTTTTGTCAGCTCAGGTTGTTTGTAGTAGCCTATCATTACGATGTCACCTTTGACGCAGATTTCACCTATTCCCTCGTTGTTAGGCTTGTCTATTCTCCATTCTATACAGGGGAGTTTTATGCCGACGGTACGAAAATCGTTATACATATCATGGTTTGCACATACCAGAGGGGAACATTCGGTAATGCCGTAGCCGTTTATTAAATCAAAACCGATGTCTTCAAAAAATTTTGCAACTTCAGGCCGTATCGGTGCACCTCCGCAAACAATTTTTTTTAGTCTTCCTCCCATTGAATTGTGAATAAATGCAAAGAATTCCCTGCGCTTGTCAACGCCTTTTGCACGCAACCCGTTGCTTTTCTCAACCAATGCGCTGAATTGTTCCTCCATACCTTCTTTTCGGATATTTCGCATAATTCTTTTATAAATTGTTTCGGCAATTGCAGGGACAACATACATATAGGAAGGCTTATAAATGACAAGATTTTTTAAAATCGCAGAAAGACTTTCGTTGATGCAGAGCGTTGAATGATGATGGAAAGATACGAGAATATCACTTACAGCTTCGTATGTGTGATGGTAGGGAAGGATAGAAAGACCGATATCATAGACGGTTGAAACCATAAGACCGTAATAAACGCTTGAAACGAGATTGTTTTCCGAAAGCATAACTCCTTTTGATTGACCTGTTGTGCCGGATGTGTAAACCAGCATCTTCATCCTTTTTGGGTCGTTTTCGCAGTTAAGAAAAGCCGAATGGTCAAGCGTATAACCCTCCTTTAAAGCAAGGTCAAAGGAGAGAAACTTTCCGTCATTATCCTCTTTGTTAAAACCAATGAAATATTCGATGCTCTCAAGCTCATTAATGCGGCTTTTAAAAAGCTCTTCAAATGAGCTGTCATAAAAAACGGCGCTCGCCTCGCTGTCATTCAAAATGTTGATGATATCTTTAGGCGGCAGATCTTTGTCTATCGGCACAAAAACGCCTGTTCCTCTGAGGGATGTCAGGTAAGATAGAATCCATTTGTATGAATTTGCACCAATGCAGGCTATGTGCTTTCCTGAAAGCTGTTTTTTATTAAGAAATGAACCCAGCGCAACGATATCATCATAGCATTCTTTAAAGCTGATATCTTGGATTTTATTGTCTTTTTTAAATCTATATGCGATTTTGTCTCCAACTTCATTGACGGCGATATCTATCATTTCTTTTATTGACGCGAATTTCTGCACATTATAAAGCGGATAATTTGTTTTTTTCATCTTGCAACCTCCTGAGGTTTATGTTTTTAATATGGACAAAATTTCATATCTATAAACAGAAAATCAACAATTTGTAAATAAAAAGCTTTGGCTATTGATTAATATTTATTTAAATGTTAATATTCTATACTAATGGTGGTGATTTAATTGTCGAAAGTAGGATTAGTTGTTGAGGGCGGAGGTATGAGAGGCGTTTACGGCTGTGGTGTACTTGATGCTTTTCTTGAAAACTCAATAAGATTTCCGTACGGCATAGGTGTTTCGGCAGGTGCCGCAAATCTTGCGTCCTTTGTTGCGGAGCAGGAAGGGCGTAACTATAGATTTTACACAAACTATGCCTTTGATGAAAGGTATATGAGCTTTAAAAATTTTGTTACGACAGGCTCGTTTTTCGGGATGGATTATATCTATACAGAGCTAACGGAGGTTGTTGACCCGATAAACTTTGAAAAGCTTCTGAACAATGAGATGGAATATTATGTAGTCGCGGTCGATGCGCTTACGAGTAAACCGGTATACTTCAATAAGGAAGATGTGAAAAAGCATAAAGGCGATGTTTTCAAGGCATCTAGTGCTGTTCCTGCAATGTGCAAGCCGATTGAGATTGACGGCAAGCTCTATTTTGACGGTGGAGTTTCAGATTCGATTCCCGTCAAACGCGCGATAGCTGACGGATGTGATAAGATTGTAGCGGTTCTTACTCGTCCGAGGGGTTATGTCAAAAGGCCCGAAATGGGTAAATCAATTTATTCTGAAATTCTTAAGGATTATCCTGCTATTATCAAGGCTATGAATGTCCGTCACTATGTTTATAATACGACATTGGATTATCTCTTTAAGCTGGAAGAGGAGGGGAAGGCTTTCATTTTCTGCCCCGAAAAATCAGAGAGGGTTAACCTTATTTCCAGAAACAAGGAAGATCTCGTGACGCTCTATAATGAAGGCAAGGTTTATGCTGAGAGTAAAATCGAAGAGCTGAAAAAATTTATGAATGAATAAGCAAAAGGAGCAGCGCGAGCTGCTCCTTATTTTTTTGCCGGGTAAGGCGTTTGTTCATCAGTCAGATCCATAAGAAAATCGAGGCTTGTATTGTAAAATTTTGCAAGAATCATAAGGTTTTCTGTTGTTGGCAAAAGCTCACCGTTCTCATATTTTGAAATCATACTCTGAGGTATGCCTGTTTCTATTTGCACTTTAATCTGAGTATAGTCATTTATAACACGAATGAGTTTAATGTTTTTCATCAGCAACACCTCTTATATTCAATTAAATCATAAAATATTATTGACATTTATATTTATATTGAATATAATATGAATGATATGAATAATTATAACAAAATCAAAATAAGGTATGTTTTGAGCTCGGTGTTGATTTTGCTTTTCGGTGGCTTAATATATATCGTTTTCAGGCGGGATACATATTTGCATACAATATTGCCGCAAACAGTAAATCACACGCTTGAACAACTAAGAAAAGCGACTGAAAGCAATTGTGTGATTTCTTTTATGAAGTATTACCTTGTTGATTATTTATGGGGTTTGGCTCTGAGCTTATCGCTCTTTTCGGCAGTTGATTTCAGAAAAAAATCAAGTGTTGCGGCAGTTTGTGCTGTCTCAGCGATATGGGGAATGCTGTTTGAACTGTCACAGCTTTTTTCTTTGTTTAAGGGAACATTTGATTTTGCTGATATTTTAATGTATATCTTTGCGGCTTTGACGGCGGCATTGATAAATAATTTTTCTTTAAAAAGGATGGTTTAAAATGAAAAAATTTTTGGCGGCGATGTTATCATTTGTTATTTTGCTGACTTTTGCGTTTTTCGCAGTAGCAAGTGGTGACTCAGATGATGAAGAAAAAACTCAGGAGCCCGGTTCAGCGGTGGTGAACAGTGATGCCGATAATGCAAAAATCGGCGACTACAAGGTTGAAATCAAAGAGGTAAGACTTGCGAAGGATTATGAGGGTAAGGATACTGTAATTGTCAAGTATTCGTTCACAAACAATTCTGACGAAGCGGCGGCGTTTGACTGGACTTTTGACCATAAGGTTTACCAGAACGGTGTAAGTCTTGAGCCGGCTTATGTTCTTGATGACAGTGCAAATTATGATGAGTCAAGTTCAATGAAGGAAATAAAAAAGGGCGTAACATTGGAGGTTGAGGAAGCTTATATTCTCAATGATACGGTAACTGATATTGATGTAGAGGTTTCAGAGCTTATCTCTTTTGATGATACAACAGTTTCAAGAACCTTCAGCATAAAATAAAAAAATCAGGAGCAGCTCGCGCTGCTCCTTTTACTTTTAATTCATAACATATTCTCCTGAGAATAATTCCGAGATCGCAGTCTTAAGGTTGCGATTTTCTTCTTTTATAAAGTCAGGGTCGTCAATAATCAATTCTCGTGCAAACCGATTTGCCTCGTTGAGTAGAGCCGTGTCCGTAAGCATTGCAATCTTCATTTCAGGCAGACCGTGCTGACGGGAACCGAAGAAATCACCTGGACCTCTCATTTTAAGGTCTTCGTCTGCAATCTTGAAACCGTCGGTCGTGCTTGTCATAACCTTCATTCTTCGTTGTGCAGATTCATTCTGCGCATCGGTTATAAGAATGCAGGTGGATTTATACTTTCCTCTGCCGATACGGCCTCTGAGCTGATGAAGCTGAGAAAGGCCGAACCTTTCGGCGTTTTCAATAACCATAATTACGGAATTCGGCACATCAACGCCGACTTCAATAACGGTTGTTGAAACGAGAAGCTTTGTTTCTCCCGAAACAAATTTTGACATAACCTCTTCTTTGTCTTTAGGTTTCATCTTTCCGTGAAGAAGACCGACCGTGTAGCCGCTGAAAAATCCCCTTGCAATATTTTCAGAATATTCCTGAGCCGCCGCAAGGTCAGATTCACCTTCTTCAACAAGGGGGCAGACGATGTATCCCTGCCGTCCCTCATCGAGATGCTTTTTGACATAATTGAAAGCTCTGTGCCTTTTTGCAGTATCAATTGCATAGGTTTCAATCGGCTGTCTGCCGGGGGGAAGCTCATCGAGAATTGAGACATCGAGGTCTCCGTAAAGCATAAGCGCAAGTGTACGGGGAATGGGAGTTGCAGACATAACCAGAGTGTGAGGTCTGTCACCCTTTCCGCTTAACGCGCCTCTGTGCTTAACGCCGAAGCGATGTTGCTCATCGGTGATAACCAACCCGAGATTTTGAAATTCAACATCGTTCTGTATCAGCGCGTGAGTGCCGATGATAAGGTTAATTTCACCGTTTTTGAGCCGTGTTTTGATTTCTCTTTTATTCGCCGCTGTGACCGAACCGGTTAAAAGTGCAATTTTGATATCAGTATTTTTAAAAAAATTAAGGCAGGTTTTGTAATGTTGCTGGGCAAGGATTTCCGTTGGTGCCATAAATGCGCATTGATAACCGTTTTTTACAACAGTATAGATAAGAGCCGCGGCAACGGCTGTTTTACCTGAGCCGACATCGCCCTGAAGAAGTCTGTTCATTGTGAAGTTTGATGTCATTTGCCGAATGCTTTCCGTGACGGCTCGCATCTGCGCTCCCGTAAGAGTAAAGGGGAGGCTATTTGTGAATTCTTCAGTAAAGTCTTCGGTGATGCTGACAGGTGTACTTTCTTTTCTGTTACCTTTCAGCTTCATAAGGCCGAGCTGGAAGATGAAGAGCTCTTCGAAAATCAGTCTGCGTCTTGCTTCGGAAACGGTGTCCTCGTTTGTCGGAAAATGGAGCTCGTACACAGCTTTATTGATTTCCATAAGGCACAGCTTGTCGCGAAGTGACTGAGGAATACAGTCTGTAAAATAATCGCTTCTGATATCATATGCCTGACGAACAAGCTTTTCTATCGCCTTTGAATTGATACCTGCGCTCTGATGATATATAGGACGGATGCGTATACCGTTTTCAACGGGGGCGATAAGAGGTGATGTCATCTCTCGCCTGTGGAAATTTCCGCCCACTTTGCCGTAGAAGAGATATTCTTCTCCTGCTTCAAGCGATTCTGCAGCATATTTGTTGTTAAAGATAGTTATGTTCATCAACGATTCGCCGTCTGTTACAACGGTTTTGTAAATAGTCATTCCTTTTCGTATTTTTGCCCCGCGTGGTTTATGGTTAACTATTGCGCGAATGCAGCAGCTTTCGTCAAAAGGAGCTGAAGCTATGGATGAAATTTTACTCCAGTCCATATAATCACGGGGATAAAAACGCAAAAGGTCACCAACGGTGAAAATACCGAGCTTGTTAAGTATTTTTGCTCTTTTTTCACCGACGCCTTTTAAATATTGGATGTTGGTGTTTTTATCCATTATTCAGCCGTCCATTCGTTGATGTTATAAAGATAGTCGCTGACGATAGTTTTGGGTGAAGTTTTAATTTTTGTTTTCTTTATTGCCACACCCCTGCGGTAAAGAACGGGGATAAACGGCAGGTCATCTGCAAAGGTATCAAGGAATTCCTGCATTGTTTTTTCTCCCTGCAGAAGGAGCTTATACGCCTCTGCTGATTTACATTCGTTGTCAATCCCGAATGAAGCTCCGCCGTTGCTGTTGAAAAAGGCGTTAAGACTAAAGCTTTCAGGAAGCTTGACTTCTCCGATGTAAAGGTCATACGATCCGCTTTTGATTGCCTGAATATAATTATTATATGAGTATTCTTTAATGTTAACAACGATATCAGCTTCAGCGAGTGTTTGCTGAATGTTTCTTGCCATTGACAATTTGAAACTGTTTTCCTTATTGACAAGGAGCCTTAATTCGAGCTTGTCTCCGTCATCGTTATAGCGGAAGCCGTAGGTACTGCTGATGTTTTTGAATCCGGCATCCTTAAGAAGCTCGATTGCCGATTCTGCATCTGATTTGACCGGTATATATGAGCAACCTTTTATTCCGTAAAATGACGGATGGTACGCAGTTGAAGTCGGTACGGCGAAGCCTGAGAAAGATGATGCCGCAACCGTTTCTCTGTCTATAAGAAGGGATAATGCTCGGCGCACTTTGCTCTCATTTAAAACCTTACAGTCAGCGTTGATGCCTAAAAAGACAAGGTTTGTTGTGTCATAATAAGTGCTCGTTCCCGAATATCTTTTATAATTGCCTTCTGAAAAGCTCTGCGTGTAAAAGTCTACCTCGTTAAGATCGAAAAGTCCCGTAACCGATGAAACTTCAGTAACATCGCGAAGGGAAATGTAATTGTAAATAGGAATGTATGAGCCGAGTCGTGTTTTGTTTGCAATCAGCTTTTCAGTTCCGTTTTCTTCCTTCAGAAAATATCTGCCACTGCCAATAGGGACGGAGGAAATGTCAGAAGAGCCTGAAGCGTTGCTGTCGCTGTTTTTCTTAATGACAGGGAAGAATAGATTTGCGACTTCATACGGGTTGGCGTTTTTGAGAGAAAAAACTATATTTCCGTTTCCGTTGTTACTTGCGTCCGTTATATTCTTCAAAGAAGGCGAATAAAAATCACTTCTTTTTGCAAGAACAAAAGAGTAAACAACATCGTCTACGGTAAGAGCGGAGCCGTCCGTGAATTTCAAGTTTGGCTTTATTTTGACTGTTATGACATCGGGTTCGGTAAAGGTGTAGCTTTCTGCAATGACGGGGATAGGCTTGAAATCGTTGCCGATATTGAAAAGCGGGTCATACATAAGTCTTGCGATGTCTCTGTTAGTTTCACCTGAGATATTGTAAGGATTAAGAGAATCTGTACGAAGAAAGGCTAGGGTGAAGCCTGCTTTATCATAGTTGATAACGGGGGGAGCAGTTGTCTGCTCGGTTGAATTCTCGTCTGCTGTTTCTTGGGGTGCACATGAAGAAAAAGAGGATACAATTAAAATCAGACACATCAGCGCAGAAAAGAGTTTTTTAGCGCAATTCATTTTGTCACCTCATTTATTTAATCGAAATAGGCTCGGCTGATACGGTAAGCCCTGTTTTTTCATCGATTTCAAAAATACAACCGTCAAGCTGAATGTTGCTTTCGCATGCCTTGAATCTCGTTGGAAGACCTGTTTTCAATGCCTTGATAACACATTCACTTTCAACCCCGAGAACGGAATTTGCAGAGCCGCACATTCCGAGGTCAGTGATATAACCCGTACCTCCGGGGAGGATTTGCGCATCTGCAGTCTGAACATGGGTATGAGTTCCGAAAAATGCAGATACTCTTGAATCAGCATAAATGGCAAGAGCACGTTTTTCACCCGTCGATTCAGCGTGAAAATCAACAACCTTGATTTTACAATCCTCGATTTCCTTGATTGCTTCATCAAGGCTGTCAAAAGGATTTGCAAAGCTTGAATTTGTGTAAGCAGTACCAATGAGGTTGATTATCCCGATACGGTATGAACCCATATCAAGGCTTGTAACGCCTCTGCCGGGTACGCTTTTATGCATATTGTAGGGGCGGATGATGTCAGTTCTGTCATCTAGGTAGGCTTGAATTTCAGCTCTTTTGAAAACATGATTTCCGGTTGTTATAATATCAACGCCGCTTGCGAAAAGATAGTCGGCTGAAAACGGAACAATACCGTTTCCTGTTGCTGAGTTTTCTCCGTTTGCGATGCAGACATCTATGTTATAAAGTTTTTTGAGTCCCGGAAGCTTTTTACGGACGAATTCGCATCCGCTGTTGCTGACAATATCACCCAGGGCAAGCAGTTTCATTTTCTTCTTTGCTCCTTTTCAGTAATTTTCTGTAAGTCACGGCGTACATTGCAATGAGCACGATTCCCGTTATCAGCCACGAAACGGGATATGAGAAATAAAGGACGAACATTGAGCGGTATCTTGTAAAAACTGTATAAACCCAGACGACGCGCAATCCGCACACGCCGATCAAAGAGACGATCATCGGAATAACGGATTTGCCGAGGCCGCGCATCTGACCGGTCGTAACATCGAGAACACTGTTGATAATATATGTTACCGCGAAGAGCTTGAGTCGAATGAGTCCCATATCGATAACTTCACTGTCAGTTGAAAAAATTGTAAGAATCTGAGGGCCGAGTGTCAGCAATATGACGCCGAAAAATGCGGCAATTGCGGCGCTAATTCCTACGCAATTGAAATAAATTTTTCGTATTCGTTTGTATTGTCCTGCGCCGAGATTTTGAGAGGTAAAGGTAGTTGCTGTCTGTGAAACGGAGTTGCAACAGGTGAAAATAACGCTATCAACATTTCCTGAGGCAGTATTACCCGCTATCGCGGCAGCTCCGAACGAATTGATTGAAGATTGGATTATAACATTTGAAAGGGAGAAAAGTGAACCCTGAAGTCCTGCTGGAATTCCGATTTTCAAGATATCAAGAAGCTCAGCTTTGTAGAAGCGCAACTTTTTAATTGAAAGATGGATGTAGCTGTTTATGTTAAGAAGTATATAAAGAATGAAGAATGCGGAGACATATTGCGAAATAATCGTTGCCAGTGCAACCCCTGCAACATTCATATGAAATTTAACAACGAAAACGATA
>JAGAVE010000101.1 GCA_017942105.1 Clostridia bacterium
TAGGCGTTTCCCGTGTATGCTACGTTAGTGCATAGAAGTTGTTGGACTTCGAAGAGGTGGCGGATTGTTATATCCGCAATTTGAGTGGTACCGCGAGTGCAAATTAGATTTACACCCGTCTCAAAGCAATTAAAAGCTTTGGGGCGGGTTTTTGTTTTGCCTTAAAGCTAACTGAAACGCATATTAATTCATGAAAGGCGGAATGAAAATGCTATCGCTAAGCAAAGTATTCGATGCACAGACGGTGTTCAAAAACATTATTCGTGAAACAAATGTGGTAAGAGCTTACGGAATTGCTCCTGATTGTGAGTTGTATCTCAAGCCTGAAAATCTGCAGATTACGGGCTCGTTCAAGGTAAGAGGTTCTGCGTATAAAATTGCGTGTCTGAGTGAAGAGGAGAAGAAAAAAGGAGTTATTGCCTGTTCGGCAGGTAATCACGCACAGGGTGTTGCACTTGCGGCAACAAAAAACGGAATCAAGTCCTTGATTTGTCTGCCTGACACTGCACCGATTTCAAAGGTAGAAGCGACAAAAGGCTTCGGTGCTGATGTTTGCCTCGTAGAGGGTTGTTATGATGATGCTTACAAGAAGGCGCTCGAGCTAAAAGAAAGCGAAGGCTATACCTTCGTTCATCCCTTTGATGATGAAAATGTAATTGCAGGTCAGGGAACTATAGCCCTTGAAATATTGAATGACCTTGACAATATAGATGCAATCGTTGTGCCGATCGGCGGTGGAGGTCTGATTTCGGGAATTGCTTATACGGCAAAGCAGATAAGACCTTCTGTCAAGATTTACGGCGTGCAGGTCGCAGGAGCACCGAGTATGTATAATTCGGTGAAGGACGGGAAGATTGAATGTCTTGATTCTGTTCAGACGATTGCAGACGGTATTGCTGTTAAACAACCGGGCGAAAATACATACTCTCTTGTCAGTGAATATGTCGATGAAATCGCCCTTGTTACGGATGATGAGGTTTCGAGTGCTATTCTTACCCTTATTGAAAAGCAGAAGATGATTGCTGAGGGAGCAGGAGCTACGGCAGTTGCGGCGGTAATGTTTGATAAGTTTGATCTTAAGGGTAAGCGTGTTGTTGCGGTTGTATCGGGCGGTAATATTGATGTTACAAGTCTTTCAAGAGTCATTGACAGAGGTCTTCTTAATTCAGGCCGTTCATCAAGCTTACTGATTGAGCTGATTGATAAACCCGGTCAGCTTAAAGATATTTCACGCATTATTGCTGATTGTGCCGGTAATGTAACAGGTGTCCACTACGAAAAGGGCAACACCGAAAGCGTTAACGGATGCTTTCTTCGAATTGAAATGGAAACAAGAGATTACGAACACGTTAAACTCATTATGCAATCCTTGCGTGATGAAGGTTTTAAAATAGTGTGATTTTGAAAGGAGAATATTTATGAGCAGCAAAGTTCAGACAAACAAGGCTCCGGCGGCAATCGGACCTTACTCACAGGCGATGGTTGTGGGTAATCTCATTTTTACCTCCGGACAGATTCCGCTAAGCCCCGAAACCGGAGTTTTGGAAGGTGAAAATATCACAGAGCAGACACACAGAGTATGTAAGAATTTAAAAGCCGTACTTGAAGCGGCAGGATCATCGCTTGAAAAGGTAGTTAAAACAACCTGTTTCCTTGATGATATGGCAGATTTTGCGGCTTTTAATGAGGTCTATGCTGAATATTTTACGGGAAAGCCTGCGCGATCTTGCGTAGCAGTCAAAACTCTTCCGAAGAATGCTTTGGTTGAGGTCGAAGTGATTGCAGAAAAGGAGTAAATAGATATGTTGGATTCAAGTAAATACCGAGTGGGGTATTTCCCCGTGGATAAAAAATATAACGATTGGGTAGAAAAAGATCATGTTGAAAAGCCTCCTGTATGGTGCAGTGTGGATATGAGAGACGGAAATCAGAGCCTTATCATTCCGATGAGCCTTGAAGAAAAGCTTGAATATTATAAAGTGCTGCTTGATGTCGGCTTCAAAGAAATTGAGGTTGGTTTTCCCGCGGCAAGTGAAACGGAATACGAGTTTTTAAGAACTCTTATTGATAATAATATGATTCCGGAAGATGTGACCGTTCAGGTGCTCACTCAGTGCCGAGAGCATATTATCAGAAAAACATTTGATGCCTGCAAGGGTGCCCCGAGTGCAATTATCCATTTTTATAATTCAGTAAGTGTTGCACAGCGGGAGCAGGTTTTCAAAAAGAGTAAGGAAGAAATTAAACAGATTGCTGTTGACGGTGCTAGGCTTGTCAAGAGGCTTGCAGATGAATATGAAGGTAACTTCCGTTTTGAATATTCACCTGAATCTTTTACGGGAACAGAACCTGAATATGCTCTTGAGGTCTGCAATGCGGTGCTTGATGTTCTTGAGCCGTGTGAAGATAACAATGTTATTATCAATCTTCCTGTAACGGTTGAAATGAGCTTGCCTCACGTTTACGCTTCGCAGGTTGAATATATGAGCAAAAATCTTAAATACCGTGAGTTTGTAACTCTCTCGCTTCATCCTCATAACGACAGAGGAACGGGGGTTGCAGATACGGAGCTGGCGCTCCTTGCAGGAGCTGACCGTGTCGAGGGTACACTCTTCGGTAACGGTGAACGGACGGGAAATGTTGATATCATCACACTTGCGATGAATATGTATTCGCACGGCGTTGACCCGAAGCTCGATCTTTCGGATATGAACCGTCTTGTTGAAACTTATGAAAAATGCACGAGGATGCATGTTTACGAGAGAGCTCCGTATGCAGGCGCGTTGGTGTTTGCGGCTTTCTCAGGCTCACATCAGGATGCAATTGCAAAGGGGATGAAATACAGAACGAAGAAAAAGCTTCATGAGTGGAGCGTTCCGTATATTCCGATTGATCCTAAGGATATCGGCAGAACTTATGATGCTGATGTTATCAGAGTTAATTCACAGTCGGGCAAGGGCGGAATCGGATACTTGCTCGAGCAGAGCTATGGTTACAATCTTCCCGCAAAAATGCGAGAACATTTCAGCTATATGTGTAAGGATATTTCAGACCACGAGCACAAGGAGCTCAAGCCCGATGAAGTGTTGAATATTTTTACGGAAAATTATCTCAATCTTGACAGCGGAATTGAGGTTTCTGACTTTGATTTTATGCGTGAAAACGATACCGTAAGAATCAATATAACCTTCCTTAAAAATGGTGAAGAAACTGAGCTTGAAGCTGAGGGTAACGGTACACTCAGTGCCGTCAATAAAGCTCTCAGCGAGTTCACGGGTGAGCAATATACACTCGAAGTTTTTACACAGCACAGTATGCAGGGCGACGGTTCACACAGTGTTGCGGCATCATACATCGGACTTGAACGGGAGGACGGCAGTATGTATTGGGGTGCCGGAACAGACACCGATGTTATCACGGCAAGCACAAAGGCTCTGCTGAGTGCGTTTTATAATATGACAAAAGGAGATGAAGAATAATGGGAATGACAATGACACAAAAAATTCTTGCCTCACACGCAGGACTTGAAACGGTTGTTGCAGGACAGCTTATAAACGCAAAGCTTGACATTGTCCTTGGCAATGATATTACAACTCCCGTTGCGGTGAACGAATTTAATAAAGCAGGATTCAATTCTGTTTTTAATAAAGATAAGGTTGCTATCGTACTTGACCACTTTGTACCGAATAAGGATATCAAGGCGGCGGAGCAGTCTAAGACCTGCAGAGAATTTGCCTGTTCACATTGTGTAAGCCACTTTTACGATGTCGGCAAAATGGGAATTGAACACGCACTTCTTCCTGAGCAGGGTGTAGTAACAGCAGGTGATTGCATTATAGGTGCAGACAGCCACACTTGCACATACGGAGCACTCGGTGCATTCTCAACGGGTGTCGGATCAACGGATATGGCGGCAGGTATGGCAACAGGAATGGCGTGGTTTAAAGTTCCGTCGGCAATTAAGTTTAACCTGACAGGCAAACTTCCTTCAAACTGCAGCGGTAAGGATGTTATCCTCACTATTATCGGAATGATCGGTGTTGACGGTGCTCTTTACAAGAGTATGGAGTTTGTCGGTGACGGCGTACATTCACTTTCAATGGATGACCGTCTTTGCATCTGCAACATGGCGATTGAAGCAGGTGCTAAAAACGGAATTTTCCCTGTCGATGATGTAACAACGGAATACCTGAAGAGCAGAAGCGAGCGTGAGCCTGTGGTTTTTGAAGCGGATAAAGATGCCGAATACGAAAAGGTAATTGATATCGATCTTTCAAAAATTGTTCCCACGGTTGCCTGTCCTCATCTTCCTGAAAATACACATCCTGCAAGCGAGTTGGAGAATATTAAAATCGACCAGGTTGTTATCGGCTCTTGCACAAACGGCAGAACGGAGGATATGAAAACTGCATACAACATCCTTAAAGGTAAAAAGATTGCAGACGGTATCCGTTGCATCATTATCCCCGGCACAATGCAGATTCTTCGCGAATGTGTCGAGCGTGGATGGTACACAGCGTTCATAGATGCAGGCGCAGTTGTTTCAACTCCGACCTGCGGACCTTGTCTCGGCGGATATATGGGAATCCTTGCGGCAGGCGAGAGGTGTATTGCGACAACAAACCGTAACTTTGTTGGCAGAATGGGTCATGTTGACAGCGAAGTTTATCTCGCATCTCCGCACACAGCGGCAGCAAGTGCACTGACAGGTTACATTACAGAATACAAGGAGGCGTAAGAATGAACACACAAGGTAAAGTTTTTAAATATCCCGATAATGTTGACACGGATGTTATCATCCCTGCACGATATCTGAACACTCCTGATGCGAATGAGCTTGCGCTTCACTGTATGGAGGACATTGATACAGAGTTTGTCAAAAAGGTAAACAAAGGTGATGTTATGGTTGCAGGCTGGAATTTCGGATGCGGGTCTTCCCGCGAGCACGCGCCGCTTGTTATAAAAACCTGCGGAACGGGTTGCGTAATTGCAAAAAGTTTTGCACGAATATTTTATCGCAATGCCATAAACATCGGCTTGCCAATTCTCGAATGTGAAGAGGCGGCTGAGGAAATAAATGCAGATGACGAGGTAAAGGTTGATTTTGATACAGGAATTATAACTGATGTTACGACAGGTAAAACCTATAAGGCACAGCCTTTTCCCGAATTTATTCAGAATATTATCAGATGCGGAGGATTGCTCAAATCCTTGAAAGAAGGCGAAAACAATGACTAAAAATATTGCAGTAATCCGCGGTGACGGAATCGGCCCTGAAATAGTAAATGAGACTTTAAAGGTGCTTGATAAAGTGGCAGAGCTTTACGGACACACATTCAATTACACAGATGTTGATATGGGAGGCTGTGCAATAGATAAATACGGTGATCCGTTGCCTGAAGCAGAGCTTAAAAAATGTGTTGAGTCGGACAGTGTACTTCTAGGTGCTGTCGGCGGTGACAAGTGGAACGATGTTCCGGGTAATATGCGACCTGAAAAAGGACTTCTCCGACTTCGTGCAGGAATGGGAGTTTACTCTAATAACCGTCCTGCAAAGATATGGCCGCAACTTGCAGATGCTTCTCCTTTGAAAAAAGCAATAGTTGAAAAAGGAATTGATTTTATTATAGTCCGTGAGCTTATCGGAGGAATTTACTTTGGTGAACACAAAACCGAGGGTAACACCGCAACAGATGTATTGAAATACAACGAATCAGAGATTGAACGCATCGGTAGAATCGGCTTTGAAACAGCGAGAAAAAGGAGCAAAAAACTTTGCTCGGTTGAAAAAAGTAATGTTCTGGACAGTAGCAGACTTTGGAAAAGGGTGATGCACCGTTTAGCAGATGAGTATCCCGATGTGGAGCTTTCGGATATGCTTGTTGATAACTGTGCGATGCAGATAGTCAAGAATCCTGCGCAGTTTGATGTTATTGTTACGGAGAATATGTTTGGCGATATTCTTTCCGATGAGGCATCAATGATAACAGGCTCAATCGGAATGATTCCGTCATCAAGTCTGGGTGCCACATCCTGCGGATTGTATGAGCCTATTCACGGATCTGCGCCCGATATCGCAGGCAAGGATATTGCAAATCCGATAGGAACGATTCTTTCGGCGGCGATGATGCTTCGCTTCAGCTTTGATATGGAAAAAGAAGCAGATGCAATCGAAAAAGCTGTTTCCGATTATCTCGATAAAGGCTACCGCACAGCCGACATAATGAGCGAAGGGATGACACTCGTCGGCTGTAAACAGTGCGGTGAGCTGATTATTGAGAATTTGAAAGGGGCGTGATTATA
>JAGAVE010000022.1 GCA_017942105.1 Clostridia bacterium
GGCAGCAGGTCCTGCTTCATACGGTATGACAGATACAATGGGTCGTATGCACTCAGACGCACAGTTCGCAGGTTCTTCATCAGTTCCCGCACACGTAGAGATGATGGGTCTCATCGGTGCAGGTAACAACCCGATGGTTGGTATGACAGTTGCTTGCGCAGTTGCAGTTGAAGAAGCTTCTAAATAAGGTTTTATCAAAAGCTCGTTTATAAAAAGTATTAATAAGGTTTTCAACCGATTCACTGACCCTCGAACGCAGGTTCGGGGGTCTTTTTCTATACAAAACCGAAACTTTGTTCAAAAATCGAATATTATCGCCCTATAATATTGCTTGTCGGAAAAATAAGTGATATAATCAAATTGATAATGATATAAAAGAAATTATGATTCGTTACATCAGGCGGCAAACAGAATGAGCATTATATCTTTTGTGTAAGGTCACATTAAAGAATGTAGGGGTGTGCTGTAATGAGATTTTTGTTTATCAATCCGCGAACATCCGGTTACACACGATCGGTTTCAACGCCGCTCGGGCTTTTGTCAATAGCAACATATCTGGAGAGCAAGGGCCATAGTGTTAAAATATACGACCGTTCAATAGAAAAGACAAAGCTTCAGAAGGTAATGTATGAGTATGAGCCTGATGCAGTAGGGATTTCTCTGATTTCTTATAAATCGATAAAAGATACCTTGTATATCGCAAAAGCTGTAAAAGAGGCAGGATTGCCTGTTGTCGTCGGCGGCCCGTTGCCGTCCGAGCTTGTTGAAATGACCCTTGCATACGATTGTATTGATATAGTTTCAATCGGAGAAGGCGAGAACACATGGCTGGATCTTGCGGGATATTTTGAGGGTAAAATAGGCAACCTTGATGAAATAAAGGGTATTGCTTACAGGAGAAATAGCGGTCAGGTTGTCAGAACGCAGGAAAGAGAGTTTATTGACCTTGCTGAAATACCTGCGTTGAATTGGAGTCTTATCGATGTTCCTAAGTATTTTCAATCCAGCTACGGTTGCGATAAAATGTTGTATTTGTATGCGGCTAAGGGATGCCCGTTCAGTTGCACCTTTTGCTATAATAAGGATTATCACAGATGCACCTACCGCAAGCGTCCGCTTGAAACTTTGCTTGAGGATATCCGCGTTTTGGTCAAAAATTACGGTATGAACGGCGTGTACTTCGCGGACGAATTATGGTGCAGAAATCGAGACGAAATGCACGATATATGCGATAAGCTTAAGGCTCTAAATCTTGATTTTGTCTGGGGATGTCAGACGCGAGTAGGAATTTTTGATTTTGAAGATTTCGAGTATATGTATAATTCGGGTTGCCGATGGATTTTCTTTGGTATTGAGAGCGGTTCTAAAGCTATGCTGAAAAGCATTAATAAAAGGATTGATTATGATAAGATTGAGCAATCCTTTGCCGATTGCAGCAGAGCAAATATCGCGTGCATAGGAGCTTTTATAATAGCTCTTCCCGACGAAACCTGTGAAGACGCATTGGAAACAGTCAACCTTATTAAAAAGCTTGATACAAAGCTTATCAATGTTAATTATCTTGCGGTTGTGCCGGGATCGGAGATTTATAAGCAGTTAATTGCACAAGGCAGATATGTTGAGGTTGACGACCTTGAAACTTTCGGAAAACGCTCACCCATAGATAAGCTGGAATATAACTTTAGCAAGCTACCTGAAAAGGATATAAAGGTGATAAGGGCATTCTTTATGTGGAGGAGCTTTACTGCAAAGGATATCCCGGGTACAAAGAGCTACAGCTTTACTAAGAAAGTCATAGTTGATGCGGTCAAATCTGTCAGATCAGGGGATTTTATCAGCTTTGTGCTGTCCTCGTTTAATGCGTTTTTTGAGTTTTTGGGAATGGCTTACTATTCACATTGTTTTCCTTCTGTCAGGAAAAAATACGGTTTGAACAGCTTTGATAAATGAGTATATAGTTTTGCAAGTATTCAAAGGGTTTTACCTCACAGGGTAAGACTCTTGAATCTTTTAAGTGCTATTGTTTTTTCGGAAAATACTGTGTTATAATAAATTTATATCGGATGAATGAGGTGTGTATATGAAAACAAAAGCAAAGCTTTCATCGAAAGCGATATATGATTTTTATAAAGAGCTTGAAAAGCATAATGTTGAAAATCACGGGCTTATTATAATGAAAGACGGAGAGATAGTTTTTGAAAACTATGTTTATCCTTATTCTGCCGATATGCCTCATACATTGTTTTCGGTAACAAAATCAATTGTTTCAACGGCTGCAGGTTTTGCGATAGATGAGGGTTTGCTTTCTCTCAACGATAAAATCAGCGACATTTTTGGCGAATATCCGCGGGACAGAAACGATGAATGGGAACGTCTGACTCTTCGTAAGGTGCTTACAATGCAGAGCAACAAGGAGTTCAGCTTTACCCAGGATATGACGGGAGATTATGTAGAGTTGTTTATGAAAGCTCCGTTCAGGAAAACGGACAGGGGTTTTTTATACAGCAATAACGATGCTCATATCGTAGCGGCAGCGGTGCAGAAAATGTCTGGTATGAGCCTTGTTGATTATCTTATGCCGCGCCTTTTTGAACCGCTAGGGATCGAAAAACCGTTTTGGGAAACGAATTTTCTTGGTGAGAATATCGGCGGAACGGGTTGCTATCTTAAGCTGAGTGATGTTGCAAAAATTTGCCGATGCTATGCCGACGCAGGTAAATGGAACGGGAAGCAGATCATCCCTGAATGGTGGACGAAAGAGGCTACTACCGTTAAAGTGGGTCTCAGAGGCGGAAAGGACAACGGATACGGATATCTATTTTGGATTTTTGACAACAATTTCAGTATGGATGGAATGTACGGACAGAGGGTTACATATCTGAGAGAGCATAATGCGGTTATTGCCGGCTTCAACAGTTGTGTTCATGACCGTTATTTCACGGATGCTTTTGAAGAAATCCTGCCGAAAGCATTTTCTGAAACCTGTAGTGATGATTGGGATGATAAGCTTTCGGAATATCTTAAAACTCTTGACCACAAACCGATTAGGTGCGATAAGCTTCCGGATATACCTACGGGAAAGACATTTTATCTCACCGCCGCTTCGGATATCCTCGCAAAAATTATGTTTCCTGCAAGTCTTATTCCTCGCTCGTTAACATCAAGCTTTGCCAAGAGGCCGAAATCAAATCTTGATGAGGTTTCGTTCGAGCTCAGCGAAAATGTTTTTACCGTCCGTTGGAAAGAGGAAGAGGATGAGGTCATCATAAACTGCGGCCTTGACGGTGAACCCCGTTTTTCTTCGTGTAGCATAAAAGGCTATCCGTATAGAATATGGGCGTACGCGTTTATGGAAAACGGTAAGCTCAATGCTGTTATCAAGCCGCTCAATACGCTTTCAACTCAGAGGGTCACTTTTGATTTTAGCAAGGATAAAGTGAAGCTTAGTTTTAAAGGCACCCCGTCGTTTATAGATTTCATAATGAAAAATGCAGATAAGAGTTCGTTTATAAAAAAGAGCGGAGCCGCAAAGCCTATGCTTATGAAAACCGTTCTTAAGGCGCTTGAAGCTACGGAACGACCGATGACATTCAAATCAAAGTAAAACAAAACTCGGATAAGGCCGGTGATTTGCCTTATCCGAGTTAATCTTATAATTCTTCAAGCTCTTTTAATTTAGCGTCAACTTCAGCTCTTCTCTTAGTAAGCTCAGCCTGAATAGGTTCGAGGCGTTTCTTGGAAAGGGGATAGATTATTGTAAGAATAAGAATGAGAGTGTAAACTATAGCGGGAACGATAGTGCACATCTTATAGATGTTATGTCCGTATCCGCCGACGGTTTTGAGATGCTGACCCTTATATTCATCGGTATATCCGGTGCGCTTGAGAAGCTGCATTCCGCCTGAGTCTGCAATTGTCTGGCCGAGCTTTCTGGAAAATGTGTATACTGCGTAAATAGCACTTTCGCTGTGCTCGCCGGTCGTGTATTCATTATAATCGATAACATCCATAACGATCGCCCAGTTTGTAATGCTCATAAATGAGTAACCGAAGCCCGTTAAAGCTTGCATAATGAAATATGTTGTAACATTCGGGAGGAATATTGCGTTAAAAATGCTTGCAGCGGATGAAAGAAAGAGACCGAAAACGCAAATTTCTTTTTTGCCGAACTTTTCAACGAGTTTTGGCATAACAGGAATCATAATTGCCATAGGTGCGTATGTGCAAAGCGTATTTATTATCGAGAGGTCGGAATTGCCGAAGTAGTTTTTGAAAAGATACTGGTTGAATGAACCGTACTGCAGAAGACCGCTGATGAGAATACCGGAAACTGTAACCGTGATAAACGGAAGGCTTCTGAAGAGGGGACCGTAAGTGCGTTTGAGGTTGATTGTCTTCTTTTCATCAGGAACCCTTACACGCTCTTTAGTTGTTTTGAAGCAGGAAAGATATGATACGACTGCAAGCGCAGCAAGAATAACAGCAAAAACAAAGGCCTTGTCTCCGTTGAAAACAGAATTTGTTTCGTTCTTCTGAGGGTCGAATACCTTATCGTAAACAACCATCTGGCCGAGAAGAGTGACGACAGCACCGCCAACACCACCTCCGATTGAACGAAATGTTGAAAGAAGTGTTCTGCCCTTGGGGTCGTCTGTAATGACGGATGCCAAAGAACCGTAAGGAATATTAACACCCGTATAAAGCATACCGAAGCAGGTATATGTTATGTAAGCAAAAATAAGAATAACAACATAGCTGTTTATAAATTTATTAATGCCGAGGAAGCAGACTGCCATTGAAACACAGAGAGGAATTGAAAGCCATTTAAGATACGGTCGGAATTTTCCTTCCTTCGTGGGTCTTTTAGCGTCAACGAGAAGCCCCCAAAGCGGGTCATTGATTGCGTCCCACAGTCTTGTTACAAGAAAGAGAACGGTAATATCATCGTAAACTTTATCAGAGTCGAAGCCGACCATAAGGCTGTCTGTGTAGAATACCTTTAGAAAGGTTGAAATGAATGTCAGCACCAGTAGATTGCCGATGTCGCCGAAAGTATAGCCGATACTTTCTTTAATGCCAATGGCATTAGGATGCTTGACGGCATTCTTTGGCGCGATTTCTTTCGTCTTAGCCATTTTGGGTTGCCCTCCTGAAAAATTAGTCTCCTTATTTTAAACAATAAAATCAAATCTGTCAATGACTGATTTAAAAGAAAACGAAAAACGCACTGCAGAAGCAATGCGTTTATGAGATATAAGAATTAAAGGTTGACTTTTACATTGTTGTCATAGTGTCCCGTGTCCTGAAAACCGTTTTCGGTGCGTATACATTCTCCCCATTTGCGTGCAATTTCCTCATATGAATCTGTCTGAATTTTAGCTCTGTGGAAACCATCCTTACTGCCTCTTAAGCACCAGTCAGAGCTCCACATTCCGTGTCCCGTTGCCTTGTATGTCCAGAGACACCAGCTATAGTCAAGGTTGTTAAGCGTGTTGAAACAGTTTTCCCAGGTTGTTTTCTGATGCGGATAAAATTCACCCATAAACATCGGAACATCGAAGTAAATCCACTTTGTAAAGAAAGCGAAAAGGTTAAAGATAAAGTTTGAATTGTTGTAAAAATGAACCTGATAAACAACATTGTCCCAACCCTTTGTCCAAGCCTGGGGAAGAGCAAATGCTGTCCAGATACACTCCATCGTTATGATGTGGTCTTCGTCAACTGACCTTACGGTATCGTAAAGTCTTGAATATGCCATTGTATTGTTCTTTCTTCTTTCAACTTCACCCGCATCAACATCGCACATAGGCTCGTTGAGGAGATCGTACATAGCAACGGCAGGGTTGCCTTCAAATGTGGATGCGATTGCTGCCCAGAGTTCATCGGTAAGCTGACGGTATTTTTTGCCCTGCTCAGTATCTTCATAATAGCCGCAGGAATTGCCTTTACCGCTGTGAGGAGCATCGCTGTGATATCCGACTGCACCGTGCATATCGAGGATAACATAAAGCTCTCTTTCAGAGCATTCTTCAACTACCCATTCAAGGCGTGAAAAGTCCCATTCGCCGTTTTCGTCGAGGATTTTCGTTCCCTTATCGTCATAATAGAAATTTCTGAACCAGAACGGAACACGCACACAGTTAAAGCCCATCTTTTTGATTTCGTCAAGGTCATATTCCGTAATCCAGTTGTCCATAAATGTGTTAAAAAGCTCGTAAGCCTTGTCTCTGCCGAAGCGGTTTTCGAGAGTTTCAAGGACAGAGTAGTGGTCAGTTGCCTCTTCGTAAGGGCAGAGCCAATCTTCCCATATCATCCAGGAGCCGAGATTGACGCCCTTGAGCTGAATTTCTTCGCCGTTACGGTTGACGAGCTTGCGCCCTTTGGTTGAGAGAAAATCCTCGTCTGTAAAGCCGATTGCAGAATCTGCAGGTTCAGCGGCTAAAGCAACCGAACAGACGGAGAAGGCGGTTATCAGTGCAAGAATCAAAGCTAAAACTGATTTGACTGTCTTTTTCAAAAAAATCACTCCTCATAATTAATGTATAAATTATATTACAATATAAGCAGGATGTCAAATAATGGGAAGCACGGTTAGTGCTGTAAATAAAGAAAATGAGCCGCCTGAGAGCGGCTCATAATTTTATTTTTGCGGAAGAATATATTTATCTTTATATTCTTCGAAGCTTGTTGTGAATGTTTCACTGCCTGATGATTTATAATCGTTAAGGTATTCGTGAGTGTCAAATACGGACTTGCTGATCTGAATGAGGCAGACGGCAATGTTTGAACAGTGGTCGGAAACTCTTTCGTAGTTTGTAAGCAAATCTGAAAGAACGAAGCCGAGCTCAATTGTGCATTTGCCGCCGGTAAGACGGGCGATGTGTCTGGACTTGATTTCAGCAAGGAGGTCGTCAACGACCTGCTCAAGAGGCTCAACTCTCATGGCGAGGGCGAAATCGTTTTCAGCAAAAGCTTTTTCGGTAAGCTCAAGGATTTCTCTGATAGCGTTTGTTGCAACCTTAAGCTCAGCCGTAGCGTTGTCGGAAAAGCTGATGTTTTTATCGCTGATTTCCTGTGCGGCCTTTGCAATGTTTACGGCGTGGTCGCCGATTCGCTCAAAGTCGCCGATTGCGTGGAGAAGAGTTGAAACCGTGTTGGCGTCATCGTCAGTAAGGTTATGGCTTGATACTTTCACGAGGAATGTGCCGAGCTTGTCCTCATAATCGTCGAGCTTCTGCTCGCTTTCGATGATTCTATCGACCGTTTTTGTGTCAAACTTTTCAACCAGAGATATTGAATCAAGAAGGGCGTCAATAGCAACCTGACCCATCTTTACAGTATAGTTTTTGCTTTCTGAAACAGCAAGGGACGGGGAGTTAAGAAGACGGTCGTCAATGAAAGCGCTTTTGCCCGTAGCGTTTTTGTCCTTGACTGTTTTTCTTGCAAGCTTTTCAAGAAGCTTTGAAAACGGGAAGAGGATAACAGTTGTTGCGATGTTGAAAATACTGTGAATGATAGCGACGCCTGCAGGGTCAACGGATGTTTCAACAAAAGCAAATTTGAATATAAGGTTTGAAACATAGAATCCCGTAAGGAGGATTGCTGTACCGATTATATTGAAATAAACATGAACTGCGGAAACTCGTTTTGCATTTTTGCTTACGCCGATACTTGAAAGGACGGCTGTTATACAAGTGCCGATATTCTGACCCATAATAATCGGAATAGCCATTCCGTAAGAAATGGCACCCGTAAGAGATAAAGCCTGAAGAATACCCACTGTCGCAGATGAGCTTTGGATTACGGCAGTCAAAACAATTCCGAGAAGAAGACCTAACAACGGGTTTTCAAACATTACGAGAAGATTGCGGAAGCTCTCCATCTCCGAAAGGGGAGACATCGCGTCGCTCATCATATCCATACCGAACATAAGGATGGCGAAGCCAAGGCAGATGCCGCCGATATCCTTTGTACGGTTTTTCTTTGAAGTCATAATGAGAAGAATACCGATAAATGCAATGATTGCGGAAAGTGCGGTAGGCTTAAGAAGCTGAATGAATAAATTGTCGCTCTCAATGCCTGCAAGGCTGAGGATCCATGCGGTTATAGTTGTACCGATATTTGAACCCATAATTACGCCGATTGCCTGACCAAGCTGCATAATACCCGAGTTAACAAGACCGACGAGCATAACCGTTACGGCAGAAGAGGACTGAATCGTTGCTGTGATTGCAGTGCCGAGAAGCAGGGCTTTGATCGGTTTATCCGTCATAACCTTGAGGATTTTCTCGAGCTTGCCGCCGGCAGTCTTTTCAAGATTGCCCGACATAGTGTTCATACCGAAAAGGAAAAGGGCAAGACCGCCGAAAAGCGAAATGAAATTAAAAATTGTCATGCTGTGCACCTCCATAGGTACAGTAAAGGGGTTAATATTAGTCTGCGAAAAAAAGCTTAAAATAAATCAGCTTCAATTGCAATGTTAGCATTAAATTAAAACAAAATCAATACATTTTAAGAATTATAAAGAAAAAAGTCGGACACTTTTGAATCAGGGGTGATGTTGACAAAAAACGATATAAAAGGTAAAATCGAAATTACAAAAAGGAAAATGATGTTGTTATGATATAATCATTGCAATGTGTTTTTTATAAAGAGGAGGAAATTTTATGAATTGCCCCAAATGCGGAAAAGAATTAAATCCTGATATGAAATTCTGCGCAAACTGCGGAGAATTGGTGAAGCAGGAGAAAACTAACGAGGAGCACGCTCAGCCAAAGCCCGTTGCGCAGTCTGAGCCGTCTCAGCAGGAGCCCAAAAAGCAGAAAAACGGTAAGAAGAACCTTGCGCTGAAAATAGTTGCGATTGTTCTTGCAATTATAGTTTTTCTGACGGGCGGTCTGTTTATAACTGACGCGATACTTTTTAAATCGGAATCGGAAAAAGAAGGATACATAACGGATTTCCCGGTGCTCAAACAGAATACGGAAATTCTCGTATACGATGCGGAAAAATTCCCGTATGATAATTACAATATCAAGGTTGATAAATTCAAAACGGGTAAGCTTTTCAAAAGCTCAACCTTCAGCGGTTTTGAAAATGTTATAAATGAAAGATCAAGCAATCCCGTTTTTAATCTTCGTTTTGAAGAGGACGGTAAATATCAGATTACGCTCGAAGGAATAGTTTCTGAGAGAACTCAGGCTGTGACAGAGCAGACGCAAAAGCAGGAAGAGCCGAAGACCGTCGTAATCATCGTTATTGTTGATGATGATAACAAGAAGGCTGTTGATAAGGTTACGCTCAATTCGAAAGAAGATGACGAGCCGATTAAGGATCTGAATGATGTTTCGGGCGGTTCGGTACAGAATCCGGCAGGATTCGTTGAAGCATCTCAGGCAGACTTTACTGAGCTTGAAAAAACGCTCAACGCTCTTTTCTCAATGTTCTATGACCCCGTATACGATTGCCGAACGGCTAATTTAAGCTATGTTCTTGACGGGCTCTGGAAGTATGGCGGCGCATACGGATATTATTTCGGCGAGAGTGAGTATGAAGGCAATTATGAAAAATTGTCTGAAGAAAATGTTAAGTGGATTTGTGAAAATATCTACAACATAAAATACGATACCAATATTGAATATAACGATTATTCGTATTTCTATAAGGACGGAAACTTTTATATCGGAAGCTATGATGTCGGTGGAAACGAATGGGATGAATACAAGGTCTCATCATACAACACCGTGAACGGCAAGTATGAGATTATAATTGACACATTCAGACATTCTTACGAAACGGAGGATGTTGTGCTTGTTTCAAAGCTTAAGATCACAGCAGAAATCAAAATTCTTGAGGGAAAGAAATATTGGTCATTCTATAAGGTCGAAAATTATGATATGAGCAAAGAGCCGAGCGAAGAAATGACATCAAACGCTCCGGCTGAACCGGAAATACCGACACAGCCGCCACAGCCGATGCAAACGCCATCAGCTCCGTCCGGTACTGTGCCGTTAGATAAAAACGTCAAAGTCGGTGATTATGTAAATTTCGGCAAATACGAGCAGGACAACAATACCTCAAACGGCAAAGAGGATATAGAATGGCTTGTGCTTGATGTCAAAGACGGCAAGGCACTTGTAACAAGCAAATATGCGCTTGATGCACAGGTATATAATGAGGAGTATGTAGAGATTACATGGGAATTTTGCACATTAAGAAGTTGGCTCAATAATCATTTTTATAATGTTGCATTTTCAAGTGAGGAGCAAAGTAAGATACCAACTGTAAATGTTGTGGCAGAAGATAGTCCGAAATTTGGAACAGATGCAGGCAATGACACGCTCGATAAGGTGTTTTTACTTAGTGAAGGGGAACTTGAAAGATATTTGGGTACAGATGAAAGAGGTAGCTGTAGAGCAACACCATATGCGCTGGCTCAGGGTGCTTATGTTTACGCAAACAGAACCGATAGCAATTGTTGGCTATGGCTTCGATCCCCCGGCGTTATGCAGGATTTTGCTGCAGGTGTTTCCGGCGGAGGTTTGTACAAATCCGGATATCCTGTTGATGATAAAAATTTGGCCGTCCGCCCTGTAATGTGGATAACACTTGACTGATAAGAACATAATTTTAAAAACTGTGATGTGTTTTTGCCGCATCACAGTTTTTTTTCTTGTGTTGCAAATTCGGGTTTGCAGTGATCTTCAGCAGTGTCATCCTGAGTGAAGCGAAGGATCCTGAAAAAGAAAAGATTCTTCACTGCCGTTCAGAATGACATAGAAATATGTTTCTGCACCGCAGACCGTTTATTATCCAACTTTCCTTATTGGGCTCCTTTGGCAAAGGAGCTGTCCGTAGGACTGAGGATTGGGAAACAAAAAATCAATCCTCCGTCAGGCCTTACGGTCTGCCACCTCCTTTTCTAAGGAGGTAAAAGAACTCTAAAAATTAAAATTTGCCGATATGCTTATCAACATAATTTTGACTTTATCAAAACTAAAAATCACTTGCAAAAGCTGATTGCCTTTGCAAGTGATTTGTGTCTTTATCTCCAGTTAAACGGGCGGAGCATAAAATCAACATCCTCTTTGTTTTCGGGGATAAGTCCGAAAGAGGAAACTCTGCTGATTCCGTGTGCTTTGAAAGCATCGTAAAGCTCTTCGTTAGCCTTTAATCTGAAAGGATTAAGGAAGAAATATTCGCCGAGGAACTGATTTGCTTTGAAATATTCCCAGCTAAGATTTGCAACTTCAACATTGAAGCGCTGTTCATCAGTTATGTCCGCATTGAGTGCCTTTTTCCAAAGTCTGTCAAGCTTTGAAATTGTATGAATCGGATAATAGCCTGACTGATAGTGCCAGTCAAAGTCGAAGGCGTGAGCCGTTGCGGCGATCTGTGCCGTCTGGATATCGAGGATTTCTTTTATGTGCGGTGCGGCGTCCTCTCCGTAGTAAGCGTTAATGAAGTCCATCATATGATATTCAACATCGCAGTTGACATCCCACTGAAGCTTCGTGAGCAAATAGTTTCTCAGCTCGTTGAACGCCG
The DNA here is from genome assembly GCA_017942105.1 of Clostridia bacterium. Lineage (GTDB taxonomy): Bacteria > Bacillota > Clostridia > Oscillospirales > Acutalibacteraceae > CAG-488. The sequence goes on from JAGAVE010000022.1 coordinate 11,548, forward strand.
CATAGTGTCCGTCTCCGCAGTTGTAAATGTAACCTGTGATGCCGATATCGTGCATATACTGCATCGTGGATTGCATCGTGCCGAAGTTTGAGAAGAACTGAGCAACATTGAGGAAGTTTATCGTGTAATCGTAAATGTAGGTTGTGTCTGCAACCTTTGTCCAGTTTTCAAAATCCTTGGCAATCTGAGGTTCAAACTCGCCGTATGCGGTCAAAAGTGTCTCTTCCTGAACATCCTCGTGTCCGCATTCGGTGATAGGATGGCTTCTGCAGGCGCTGTGCAATCCGCAGAGAACGGGAGCGACATTTTCGTTGCATCTGAGGCTTAAATCCTGAGGGGGTTTAGCTGTTTCAAGATATGCGTAGAAGGTAAACATAAAATCAGGATAATCTTCATCAAGCGCATCAGCAAGCTTGTTTGTGAATATGAGGGTCGGAGCGCAGAGGCCTCCGTGTTTTTCATAAAGAGCTTCGCAATTTTCACAGCGGCAGTAATTGGCGTTATCCTTCTGACCGATGTGAACATATTTTGCGTCCATAGTATTCGCTTCAATAGCCGCTCTTACGCTTTCGATAGTAACATCGAGAACTTCGGGATTTGAGAGGCAGATATGGTCAGTTGAACGGGTGCCATCCTCCTGAAGAGCAAAGTATTCGGGATGCTCCGCGAAAAGAGAATCGGGAACGAGAGAGGGGAGAGAAGCGTCCCAGACAACATATGTCAATGCGCCGCCGTGAGCCGTTGCAGGCTGCCAGAATGAAACATTCATCTTTGTTCTTGCTCTGTGTGCATCGTTTGTACCTGCGCAGTCGTTTCTGCGGACGGAGAAGGAGGGCTCAACGATTCTGTCGATATTTGCATCAACGATTATGTCTTCGTTTTCGGGGACAACTTCGAGAGTCGGTGTAAACCAGCGGACGCCGAGATAATCTTCAAGAAAAGTATAGACACCGTAAAGCGTTCCTCGGCTGTCTGCGCCTGCGATAACGAAATATTTTCCGTCAGAGTAAAGTCGGAAACCGTCAGCTTTGATTGACGAACGGTCAATATCGATGATTTCTTTTTCAAGCTGTGTTTCGCCGATGAGAATAGCTTTACCGTTTTCGGAAATATTGCCTTCGGTGATGATTTCAAGCTCTGCACCGCTGACCTTCTCAATGTATGTCTGAAGCTCATTTGCCGCAGTCTTGATACATTCGTCAGGGTTTTCTGAGGTGACGATGAAATAATCTGAATTTCCGTCCTCAACTATAACCATTTCATTTATGACCGAAGGCGGAATATAATCGCCTCCGCCGTAATCGATGTTTGTGTCAACGGGAATAACACCCATTGAAAGAAGAAGAACTTCTATTACGCTGAAAATTGCTTTGATATATTCTAACATAGAGTCACATCCCTAATTAAAGTTTGTTTCATCGCTCATTGTAAACTCAAGACTGCCGCCGCCCATAAGCTGTTCGTGAGTTATATAACAGCCTTCAAGCTCAATGCCGTTGAGCTTAACAGACTTAACATAGACATTCTTTTCACCCTGATTGTGAGCCGTTATTTTAAGAGTTTTTCCGTTACCGAGAGTTATTTCGGCGCTGTCGAGATTTGGCGAGCCTATCCAGTATTTATCCGAGCCTGCAAGGGGATAGAAACCCATTGCGGAGAATACATACCAGGAGCTGAGCGTGCCGCCGTCATCGTTACCGTCGAGGCCGTTAACATCGTCGCTGAAGCGTTTGTCAAGCGTCCAACGAACCCATTTCTGCGTCAAATCGGGTCTGCCTGCATTTGCGAAGAGGTACGGAGTGTGAATATCGTGCTGATTGCCGATCCAGAACCCGTGACCGGGGTCGATGGCGGCTCGTGAAAGGGAGGCGTCCTTCATAAAGTCTTCAAGCTCGGAAACGAAATATTCCTCTGAACCGAAAAGCTCAATCATACCGTCAATGTCGTGAATAGCGCTCCAACGCCACTGTCTTGCACTGCCTTCGCTATAGCAGGAAGCAAATTTTTTGATCATAACCGCATCATAAAACGCTGTTATGTACGGGCTGAAATTCCATACGAATGAGCCATCAGAATTTCTTGCCTGAAAATACTTGGTTTCGGGATTGAAAAGGTTTTTATAATACATTGCCTTTTCGCTGTATCTTTGCACATCCTCGGTTTTTCCGAGTTGCTCGGCAAGAACTGCAATTGCGTGATCTTCCCAGGCGTATTCAAGTGTAAAGCTTACGGATTCTTCGCCGTTTGCAAGGTCATCGGGGATGTAGCCGTATTTATTATATTCTTCAACAAAGTTTCTGCCGGACTTGTTGACGGAAGATTCTGAGGTCTTTTTCATACACTCGTAAAGCGTCTCTACATCAAAATCACGGAAGCCTTTAAGATAGCTTTCTGCTATCATAATGTTGGTCGGGTCGCCGTGCATTGACGAAGCATAGCCTGCACCCATAGGCCATCTGGGAATAACTCCTCCTGCTTTTGCCATTTCAACAAGGCTCTTCAGGCAGTCCGTTTGAATTTCGGGTTCGATGAGAGTATAAAGCGAATGAGTATCGCGGCAGGTATCCCAAAGGGACATATCGGTTCTGTATGTATAACCGTCTGCAGTGTGAATCTGCTTATCAAAGCCGAGATATTCGCCGTTGACATCCGTAAAGTCTGTCGGCATAATCATACTGTGATAAAGAGCTGTGTAGAAAACCTTCATAATCTCTTTATCGGTGCTGTTGATTTTGATTGCGGAAAGCCTTTCATCCCAGGTTTTAACAGCCTTGTCACGAACATCGTCAAAGCTGAGACCACCCGTTTCAGCATCAAGGTTGAGCTTTGCGTTTTCTACGCTGACAAAACTTACAGCAAGCTTCAACTCGATGCTTTCACCCTTGATATTGCCGAAATTGATATCTATGCCGAGGTCAGATTCGTCACCCGTAACTTCGCAGGAAACAATTTTCTTGTCAGCCGTTGCCGCAAAGTAGACGGGAAGACCTTCGTATCTGTCTGAGAATGCCGCGTGAATTTCACATCCGCCTGTCAGCATACCTGTTTCTTCGTTGTAGTTAACAAAGCCTTTTTCGGCAGGGTAGTTTCCTGCTGTGCTTGTTATATCAATGAAAAGGCGAGCGTCGTCGGATTTATCAAATGTATATCGGTGAACGCCTGCGTGACCGGTTGCCGTAAGCTCTGCAAGGCAACCAAGAGACTGCAGATAAACCGCATAATAACCTGCGGCGGCTCTTTCGTGTTTATGTGAATACGGAATTACATCAACCTTGCTGTCACCCGTAGCAGGTGTAACTCTGAAAATCTGATAATCCTCAGCTCCCGTTCCTGAAAGTCTGGAATGGCTGAAGCCTTTGATGTGTCCGTGTTCGTAATAATAGCCCGAAGTGTTTGTTTTGACTATGTATGCTCCGCCGACAAAAGAAGTGTCAGGTCCGAGCCTTACTGCGCCGAACGGAACGCAGGCGGCAGGGCTGAGCATACCGCAAGCCCAGGGCGTACCGCCTGTACCAATAAAAGGATCGACATACTGCGTGTATTCTCCGACTTCAACCTCAGGCATCTCGATCGGCTTGATAACAATTCCGTTGAAAAGACCTGCAAAAGCCGTTTCAATAGCAATGAAAACAGAAACTATAACTCGTATTATCGGCCATAACATAACCTTTGCCTCCTTAGGAAGTTTATAGTTTTAATATATATTAGAAGAGTCCAAAAGTCAAATATTCTTTAAAAGAAAAAGAGCAGACAGCTTTTACACTGTCTGCAATATATCATAGCGATTTTATTATATCCTTATATTTGCTGAGATATGCTTCGTTTACAGCATCGCCGCCGTCAACATTACTGCTTGAAAAAACCTCGGGAGTGAAGCCGTCTTCAATCATCTTTTCAATGCACCCGGCGGCTACAGCGTTGAGAATTGCCGCGCCTGAGCTTGTTGATGTAGGGGAGGCGTTTCTGCCGATTTTTTCAAAGTAAACGCTCGCATCGCCGATACAACCCATATTGTCGAGCACGATGTCTGCAAATTCATAGAGCTTCTTTCCGCTGGGATGGCGTGATGACATTGATTTTGAATGGTTGAGATTGGTAAGAGCGATAACCGTCAGCCCGCTATCCTTGGCGAGCTGAGCCATATCAACGCAGACGCCGTTTCTGCCTGAGTTTGAGATGATTACGACAACATCATTCTCGTTCATTGAATAATCATTAAAAAGCTTTTGCGCATAACCATCAAGCCGTTCAAACTCGGTACTTTTTGATGCTGACTTATGAAGCATCAGATCTTCTTCGAAAATCGGCTGAATGCAGACGAGACCTCCTGCTCTGTAAAAAAGCTCTTCTGCAAGCATATGAGAGTGACCTGTGCCGAAAAGGAAAATTCTTCTGCCGTTTTCAAGGGCGTCGGCAAAGGCTGCAGATGCTTTTTCAATAGATTCAAGCTGATGCTTTTTGATTTCGTCAAGAATCCGTGAAAGGTTTTCAAGATATTCAAGCGGTTTATTCATAATCATTCTCCGTCCGTTTTTATTGCTGCAAAAACAGCTCCGTACTCAGGTGCATATTCAAGCACATTGATTTTTGTTTCGGGAAAGCTTTCATTGATAATTGCGGAAAACCTGATTCTGAAATTTTCCTGATTTTCAAAAATTCCGCCCCAAAGACCAAGGGGGGTGCCTGCAGGCATTTTTGAAAGCAAGGCGCAAACTGTTTGTGCAAGAAGGCGTGCGTGGTTTGAAATGATTGCGTCTGCAACGCTGTCTTTTTCCGAGCATTCAAAGACAACGGGGGCGAATTTTGCAATTTCACTTCGCGGCATCGGCGGGTCATAGAAGAGGTCGATTATTTCAAGCATATTCTCAACCTTATAATGTTCCATGACTGCATCGGTAAGAAGAGTTTTTTCTCCGCTTCCTTCATAGCCGCAGATTGCCGCTTTAAGAGCATCGATTGCAATTGCGTAGCCTGAGCCTTCGTCGCCGAGAATGTAACCCCAACCGCCTGTGTGTATAATACTGCCGTTTTCAAGCCTACCGACCGCCATTGAGCCCGTACCGCTTATAACCATTGCGGCCGGGCATTCGCATCGCATAGCTTCAAGACCGATGTAAACATCACTGTCCATTGTTATTTTCGGGCAGTCGATAATTCCTTCGCAAAGCTTTTTTGTAAAAGTATCATCGGCTCTTTCTGCGATGGCAGACATTCCGATAAAAACAGCGCTGAGCTGTATATCTTTTCCGAAAAGAACACCGTCAACCGTAGCTTTGAGATTTTCTCTTGCTTTCTCCATTCCGACAGAATTGAAATTAATGCTTTCGCCGACGAAGCGTGAAACAAGATTGAGGTTTTCATCGCAGATGATCGCGGTCGTTTTTGAACCGCCGCCATCTATTCCGAGATAGTATTTCATAAAATCACCTTAAACATCAAATTTAAGACCGAACGCGATGTCATCACCGCTTTTTTCTATAAAATCAAAGCCGTACTTGTTATAAAAACTTTGGCCAACCTTGTTCTGAGCGCCGACGGTCAACATAACTCCGCGTATACCTTTTTCTTTGAGATGCTTTTTTAAAGTATCTGTCAGCATATGCCCCAAACCTCTGCGATGGTATTCGGGCAAAACATCGATGTGAAGATGAGCGGGGTATTCTTCTTTGTACTTTTCCTGAAGTCTGAAGGAAGATTTCGCGCCATCTCTTGCATTAAACCCCCAGATTATGAGCTTTTCATCAAGGCGGGGAACATAATCTCTGAGAAATGTTTCGCGAAAGTTATCAAAGTTTTCGGTGCAGATGATGTAACCGATGGCTTTGTCGTCTTCGTCTGCAGCAACAAAACAGTTGTGTCCTTCATTTTCAATATAATAATTGCAATATGTCGTCAGAATATAATGCGACTCGTCCGGAGTCATCCGACAGGGACCTTCGCTGTTAAGGCAGATAAAGCGAACATTTTCCTTGTCTTTTTCTTCAAAAGGCCTTATAATCATATTATAGTCTCCCGTTTCTCAAAAAGAAAATAGCATTTTTTAAATCTTAACATTAAATTATATAAAAATCAACTTTCGGAGGTTCGTTTATGATGAAAAATTTTAAAACACCTTCTTTTATCGGTGATATTGATGCTGAAATAACCGTTTCACAGAAAAACGACAGAAGCGTTTGTTACTGCGAGAAAACGCATAGAGTAACTGACGAAAAATATATTCTCAATATCTCAGCCGATAAAAAAATAAATATCGAATGTTCAGGCGAAAAGAGTCTGTGCTACGCTTTGATTGATGTTAAAAACAGAATAGACAGCGAAACCCTTTCAGAGGGAAAATATATCTGCTCGCCGTCATTTAAAGTCAGGGGATATATTGAAGGCTTCTACGGTACTCCGTGGAGTCACGAAAAAAGAAAGTCTGTTATGCTGCTTATGGCAAAAAACAGAATGAATACCGTTTACTACGCTCCGAAGGATGACGACTATCACAGAGAGCTTTGGCGTGACCTCTACCCTGAGCAGGATATTGCAAAGCTTAAGGAGCTAGTTGACCTTGCAAAGAGCTGTTATATGGATTTTTATTGGTGTATAGCTCCGGGCCTTTCGATGGAATATTCATCTCAGGCAGAGTTCGAAACGCTTATCAGGAAAACAAAACAGCTTTATTCAATCGGCGTGCGCCGTTTTGGTCTGTTGCTTGACGATATCGACGAAGAACTTGCTTTTGAAAGAGACAAAGAGCTTTACGGAGAAACGGTTAATGCTCATATTGACCTTATAGAAAGGTATCGCGAGGAGCTTCTCAAAATTGACGAACAAATCAGGCTTACAGTTTGTCCGACTCTCTATAACGGCAAAGGAAATGAGTATTATATTTCAAAATTAGGTCAGAATATCTCGCCTCAGATTTCCCTTTTCTGGACGGGTAAGGATATCTGCTCAAGAGAGCTTCTGAGCGCGGATGCGATACGATTTATCGAAGGGACAAACCATAAGCCTTTATATTGGGATAATTATCCCGTTAATGATATGGCGATGTTCAATGAAATGCACATTGCGCCGATAATAAACCGCGACGCCGATTTGTGGAAATATTCAGAGGGTATAATTTCAAACTGTATGGAATATGCTGAGTGTTCAAAAATTCCCTTGATTACTTTTTCTGATTATCTTTGGGACAGTGAAAATTATAATCCTGACGCATCGTGGCGGAATGCAATTGCTCAGGTTGTTGGAAAAGAGGATGCAGATAAATTTATTGTTTTTGCTGACCATCTTTTTGTTTCGTGCTTAAAGGATCATTCCTCTAAAATTATGAAAAAGCATTTCGGAAAAGTAACTGAGCTTCTTGAAAAAGGTGAGAGCGAAAAGGCTATTGCACTTGCAGAGGAGTATATCGCGAAAATGAAAGAAACGAGCGACTATCTCAGAAAGGATTTGCCGATTTGCAATGAACTCAGAAGATGGAGCGAGAAATTCTTTGTTGCTTGTGAAATTTTTGAAAGTCTTATCAAAACTCTGAAAAATAAAACGGACGAAAATGTCAAAGAGCTTTACGGCGATATCGATAAATTTGATTCAATGCCTGTCAAGCTTTCTGATGAAATGAATATGAAGCTTTTCTTGGGGATTATGTTCGGTATATAAAAAACGGGCTGCACTGCACAAGTCCAGTAAAAACGGACAATAGAAAAAAGAACCCTCCTATGGTAGAATAAAACTATCATAGGAGGAAATTTTATGCCCAGAAGTTACAGACACATAAAAGAATACGAAAAAGAAATATTGGAATTAAAAGAGCA
>JAGAVE010000102.1 GCA_017942105.1 Clostridia bacterium
ATCGACTCCGTAGGGGAACATATTATGTTCCCGTTAAAATAATTCGAAAACCACGGGCAGATAATATCTGCCCCTACGAACACGACTTAATATAAGCAAGTAGGGGATGGGTTGCCCATCCCGAAGAAAAAGCACAAATTTAGATACGGGAAACCCGTACCCTACCAACACAGATTTAAATTGTGCGTATCAAATCATCCCTACAAACCCGAATTTATTAGTTTGCTGTACGGTGCATTGGGGTTTGACAACACAGGCGATACTGCATTATAATACTTTTAGAAAACTCAGGAGGTGTAATTATGTCAATGATACTCAAATACATAATTTCAATTCTGACGACGATAGCGATGTTGCCGTCAATGATCGGTGTTTCACTTGTCGGCACGAAGAATGTCAATGAGAATTATTACGGCGAGGTTCGTCCTGATACATGGGTAGCTGTTGACGGCCTTGGCAGAAGTCTTCCGACTTATGAAGAGGTAGGCGAGAGGGACGAGGAAAAATTCGTCGGACTTTTTTACTGGACCTGGCACTATAATTTTGCACAGAATTTTGAAGCGCTGAATGCAACGGAAATTCTGCAGAAATTCCCCGAAGCCGTAAGAGACTATAATCACCCTGCGTGGAATAATGAACCGAATGGCAGACCTTACTTCTGGAATGAACCGCTTTTCGGCTATTATTCAGGTCTTGATGAGTATGTTGTAAGAAAGCACGCTGAGCTGATTGCCGATGCAGGTGTTGATGTTATCATTTTTGACTGCACAAACGAAACATCAACCTGGGAGCCTGCGTATGAAACGCTTTTCAGAGTTTTTGACGAAGCAATCAAGGACGGCGTGAATGTTCCTCAGGTTGCGTTTATGCTTCCTTTCAGTGCCTCAGAAGATACAAAAACTTCCCTTCGTCAGCTTTACGAGGATGTTTATTCAAAGGGCAGATATGAGCATCTTTGGTTTATGTGGGACGGCAAGCCTCTCATTATGGCGCATAAGGATGCTTTGAACAAATACGATGATTACGAAAAAGAAATTCTCGATTTCTTCACCTTCAGGCATAACAGCCCGACTTATTTCAGTGAAAATATGCCGATATATGAAAAAATCTGGGGCTGGTGCAGCGACTATCCGCAGACTAAATTCGGTACATCTCTATTCGGCGGCACTGAGCAGATGTGTGTTTCCGTTGCGCAGAATGCGGCAGACGGTCAGCTCGTTGCAATGAACAGCGGAGGAAATGTTCAGGGCAGAAGCTTTACTCACGGCGACTATTCCTATTCGTTTATGAAGGGCGATGAGATGATAACCGTTGATTCATCAACGGAAAATGCGATGCTTTACGGTCTGAATTTTCAGCAGCAGTGGGATTATGCAATTGAATGCGATCCCGATTTCATTTTCGTCACGGGATGGAACGAATGGATTGCAGGCAGATGGCAGGAATGGGAAGGTGTTGAAAATGCTTTTCCCGACCAGTTCAGCGATGAATACAGCCGCGATATCGAGCCTGCAAACGGAATTCTTAAAGATCATTATTATTATCAGCTCTGTGCAAATATCCGCCGTTTCAAGGGCGTTTCCAAACCGATGAAAACCGGCGGAGGGCAGACTATAAATATTCACGGCGCGGATAGCCAGTGGAACTGGGTCGATAACGAGTATTTCCATTATACGGGCAGTACGAAAAAGAGAGATGCAGACGGCTGGGTAGGTCTCCATTACGAAAGCGACACGATGCGCAATGATTTCAGAAGTGTTAAGGTGACATACGATAATAAAAATGTCTATTTCAGAATTGAAACGGTTGATGATATTTCCCCGTATACGGACAATGCCTGGATGCGCATACTTTTAGATACTGATTTTACGGGCAATTCGGCAAACTGGGAAGGCTTTGAATATATAATAAACCGTTCATCTGCAGACGCTTCGACGGTTACGGTTGAAAGGTCGAAAGGCGGATGGAGTTTTGAGAAAACAGGCGAGGCACAGTATAAGGTCAACGGCAATGTGATGCAGCTTTCTGTGCCAAGGTCGGCTCTCGGCCTCTCAAAGGGAAGCGAAATTCACTTCAATTTCAAGCTTTCGGATAATATGCAGGCAGACGGCGATATTATGGATTTTTATGAGAACGGTGATGTCGCTCCCGGCGGAAGATTTATGTTTGTTTTTTAGTCAATAATAACAAAACGGACTCTTGCAAAATTTGCAAAAAGAGCCCGTTTTTTGTTGTTATAATGTTGAAGAATGATTTCGAATATGCTAAAATGTAATATAATTGTATTATCGTGTAGCGGTGCGTTTTGCTTTTTTAAAATGTAAAATCCTGCTTACAGAAAAACGGAACAATCAGTTATATTTATAGTGTAAATAATTGATTGTCAGGAGGCGTCTATGCGTTATAAAATTAACTACGCCTGTGTGAGTAATATAGGCAAGGTCAGGTCGATGAATCAGGATAACCTGATTTGCGACGGTTTATATATGGACAGCGAAACCGCACAGAAACCTTTTTTTAAAAACGGAAGCGTTTCGCCGAAGGATTTTCCTCTTTTCGGAATTTTCGACGGTATGGGCGGTGAAGAGCTTGGAGAGGTCGCGTCTTTGATTGCGGCGCAGGAGTCAGCAAAAATTAAGGGCGAGTGCGAAAGTGTTACGGCTCTTTCTGAGTATTGCGAGAGGACTAATGCGGCGATATGCACCTATGCCGAGGAAAACGGCGTTTCCGCAATGGGAACAACGGCGGCGATGCTGCTGTTTTCAAAAGACGAAATAACCCTTTGCAATATCGGCGACAGCAAGATATTCCGCCTCGCGTCAGGCAGAATAGATCAGATATCAATGGACCATGTGGCGATAGCGGTTTACGGCAGGAAACCTCCGCTGACTCAGCATCTCGGAGTTCCTCCTGAAATTTTGCTGATAGATCCGTATTTTTCCCGCGGTGGTTATGCAGAAGGGGATAAATACCTGATTTGCTCTGACGGATTGACGGATATGGTCGGAAATGAGGAAATCAACGAAATTGTTAACGGCAAGCCTGTTGAAGAAGCTGTTGAGCTTCTTGTGCAGAAAGCGCTGGAAAACGGCGGCAAGGATAATATAACGATAATTCTTTTGGAAATAAAACAGAACGACAACAGATTGTTCGCTATGTTTAAAAATAAATGAGGAGGAAGAGTTTATGAAATGTCAGAAATGTGGAATGGAAGTACGCGACGGGGTTAAATTCTGCCCCAAGTGCGGAAACAAATTTGAGGATAAGCCGATAGCGCCTGTTGCGCCTGCGGCAGAAGAGGGTACGCCGTCCGTGTGGCCTGAATGGCGCATTATAAAGCAGCTTGGCAGAGGTTCCTTCGGTGTTGTTTATCAGGCAGTCAGAAGGGATCATAATGTTGAAAGTACGGCGGCAATCAAGGTTATCTCCATTCCGTCAGATTCATCCGAAATTGATTCTCTCCGTTCAGAGGGTCTTGATTATTCGGGAACAAAAACATTCTTTAAGGGAATCGTTGATGATTTTGTGCGTGAGATTCAGCTTATGGAATCTCTTAAGGGAATTCAGAATATCGTCAGCGTTGAAGATTATAAGGTAATCGAAAAGCAGAATGAGATAGGCTGGGATATTTATATCCGTATGGAATTGCTGACTCCCTTTAACACCTTCCTTTGCAATAAGAGCCTGAATGAGGCTCAGGTTATTAAGCTTGGTTGCGATATCTGCTCCGCTCTTGAAATCTGCGGTCAGAGGAATGTTATTCATCGCGATATCAAGCCTGAAAACATCTTCATAAACAGCTTCGGTCATTATAAGCTCGGTGATTTCGGTATCGCAAGAAAGCTTGAAAATATGACGGGCGGTCTTTCTCAGAAGGGCACATTCAACTATATGGCGCCTGAGGTTGCCAACAGTAAAACTTACGATGCACGCGTCGATACATATTCTCTCGGCATCGTTCTTTACCGCCTTCTCAACGGCAATAAGCTCCCGTTTATCAGCAACGAAAAGCAGCTTTTGAATCCTAATGACAGAAAAATTGCTGTTGAACGCAGACTTCGCGGAGAACCGCTTCCTGCGCCCTGCAATGCTTCTGCAGAAATGGCAGATGTTATTCTTCGCGCCTGCGCTTTCAATCCTGCAAACCGCTTTGCAAATGCAACGCAGATGAAGCAGGCTCTTCTCAATGTTGCTAACGGTACATATAAAATTTCAAAACCGTTGACGGTTGATGCAACTGTTCCCGTGAACAAGGAAATAGCTTTTGCGAACAACGATACGGTAGCTGTCAATAATGTGCCTGAAAATGTTCAGCCGAACGGCCCCGTAGTCGATACATTCGGCGATAAACCCGTTGACGAAGAGAAAAAGAAGAAAAAGAAAAAGCTGAAGGCAAAGATAATCGCAGGTACCGTTATAACGCTTATCCTTGCTGTTGCAATAACTCTGACGGCGCTCTTCTTTACAAGCCCCGCTTACAGTGTTTATAAGAATATGCAGGATGGCAAGATTGACAATGCTGTCAAGCAGTACAGCGCTGATGTTGCAGACAACTTCATTCAGGAAACAATTCTTGAAACGCTTCTTAAAAACCGTGTTGATGAGGTAGTCTCAGGCTATAACGACGGAAAAATCAGCTACGAAGCTGCCGTTGCAGAGCTTACCGCTCTTGAAACAATGGGCTTCGACGGTGCAAAGGATAAGATAGCTGAGGTTTCGGCAAAGAACGACGCTGCAAATGCTCTTGAAAAGGCTGAAGGCTTCTATAACAGCGGTGACTTGGCAAACGCTATCGCAGAGTACGCTAAGGTTCCTCAGGGCAGTGAAGATTATAATACTGCTCAGAGCAAATTGAACGAAATATGCCCGAAATACATCGATTCAGTTGTAAACACAATCAGCACATATAACTCAGGCAGACAGTATAAGGATGCAATATCATATGCTGATACTGCATATAAAATCCTCCCTGCAGGCGTTGACACTTCAAAGCTTGATTCAGCCAAGGCAGAAAGCCTTATGAATTATAAGACAGAGGTCTCAAAGACTGTTACTGACTATATTGCGGCTGAAAAATATCAGGAAGCATTTACGACACTTGATGAAGCAATCAAGTTCACAGATGATCAGTATTTCAAGGATCTTAAGACAACAACTGAGGATACATATGTTAAATCTGTTACTGAAACAGTTGATAATTATTTGAAAAATGGTGAACATACAAAGGCTGTAAATGCCATCCATAGTGCGCTTACGATTGTTCCTAATAATGCTACTTTGCAGACATTGAAGAGTAAGGTGGAAGCTGATACACCTATTTATCTTAATAAAGTTCATTTGATAGATTCGTACAATTACGAATATAAAGATGAGTTGTTCACTGATTCTTTCGGAAATACATATGATGGTAGACATCTTTTCTGGGACTTGTATCAAGCAGATAATGACAGACCGCCAAAGGCTATATACAACTTGAATGGTGAGTATAAAACATTTAGTGGCTCCATTGTAGCAGCGCCAACAACGAATTCTAACCAAGCATATAAGGTTGCTATATATGTGGACGATCAATTGTTGTTTTCAAAAACAGGTATTACAAAGACAACCGGAAAGGTTAACTTTAATATTGATGTTTCTAACGGGCAGAAATTGGAAATCAGAATGGGATGCGATAATGGAGATTCAAATGAACAACTTGCATTAGTTAATGCGGCACTAAAAAAATAAGTGTACTTTGTCTGTTAATCCCTTGAACAAAACACAAAAGAAGGTTTTTAAATGAATAATATGAACAATATTGATAATAACAAAACCGTGTTTATGCCGGGAGGCGGCGGTGTTACAGGCACTCAGGCAAAAACGGACGGCTCGATTCTGACCGTTTTTGAAGGCAATCAGCCTCCCCGTACAATTAACCTCGGAAGCTTCGGCAAAGGATGTATATATTTCGGCAGAGACCCGAGAAGCGATATTGTTTTCACATCGCCTCTGGTCTCGACCGAGCACGGCCGTTTCGTTTATCGAAACGGCTTCTGGGCTATTGAGGACAAGGCTGTTTATAAGGGACAGCCGAGTACGAACGGCCTTATTTACAACAATGTAAGGATAAACGGACGCTGTATTTTTGACGGCGACTTTATCCGTATTGACGATAAAGACGGCGGTGTTTCAACGGGTGTGCTGTTTGTCTTTTCCTCAGCAGATGCTTCACACAGATGGACCTCAACTCCGCTTGTGAATAACCCCCGCCTGACGATAGGACGAGATAACAGATGCTCAATTGTTCTTCCCCATGTTTCAATTTCAAAGCTTCACGCAACAATAACCTATGAGCGTGACGGATACTATATCTGCGATAATAACAGCACAAACGGCGTCATCCTCAATAACAGACGCATCAGAGGCAAGGTAAGGCTTCACGAAAAGGATGTTATCGTCATAACTAACACAAAGCTTATCTTTACCTCTAGAGAGATTTATTATTGCAGTTATAAAAACGGTATTTCTGTCGTTGCGTCGGATATCGTTATTGAAAGAGGCAGAGGCTCAAAGAAATTTATAACCAGCAACCATGTAAATCTTGATATTAAGCCTGGCGAGCTTGTTGCAATCATCGGCGGCTCGGGTGCAGGTAAATCAACCGTCCTCAATGCGATGTGTGGTTATCTTCCGCCAACGCAGGGCGATGTCTTTATAAATGGCGTCGAGCTTTATAAAAACCTTGATTCTCTCAAAAAGCTCATAGGCTATGTTCCGCAGTCAGATATTGTCTATGACAATCTTTCACTTCACGATATGCTTTTGTATGCCGCAAAGCTTCGTCTGCCCGATGATACATCGCCCGCAGAAATTGAAGCGGCGATTACAAGAGCAATCAAAACGGTTGACCTTGAAGAAAAGCGCGACAGCCTGATAAAGGCGCTCAGCGGCGGTCAGAGAAAGAGAGCAAGCATTGCGGTTGAGCTTCTCTCAGACCCGAATCTTATCTTCCTTGATGAGCCTGCATCGGGTCTTGACCCCGGAACAGAGCGCAGTCTGATGGGTTCTCTTCGTGCAATGGCGGATAAAGGAAAGACGGTTATTCTTGTAACGCACAGCACGCTTCAGCTAAAAATGTGCGATAAAATCGTGTTTATGGGCAAGGGCGGTAACCTCTGCTTCTATGGCTCTCACGATGAGGCTCTTAAGTTCTTCGGCGTTTCGGATGTTGTTGATGTCTATAATATGATAACGGATCACGCTGACTTCTGGAAAGCGAAGTATGAAAAGATCAATCCTCCCGTACGCCGTGTTGCAACGGCTGCTCCTCCTGCGGTTAAGGCAGATAAAAACAAGATAAAACAGCTCAAGGTTATCTCTATGAGATATCTTAAGCTTATTTGTAACGACAGACAAAGGCTGTTACTCCTCATAGGACAAGCTCCGTTGTTGGCTTTACTGATAGGTATAGTTGCTCCAAACTCGTTCTTAGTCGCGCAGATGCAAACGAAGGCTATGTTTTTTGCTCTTTCCTGCGCAGGCTTCTGGGTAGGTATGTTTGACACAATTCAGGAAGTGTGTAAGGAACGGCAGATTCTAAGACGAGAATATATGACCGGTCTTTCGCTGACATCGTACATATCATCGAAGATGATTGTTATGGCAGTTATGACATTCATACAGAGCCTTCTTATAACGGTAACGCTTTTTGTTACGGTCGGTATCAGGTTAGATAATTTCGAGATGCCTGAGGGTGCTCTGGGTCTTGGTGTTGTTGAGATATTCATCACAATTTACCTGACAGCGCTTTCGTCGGCGGCAATGGGTCTGTTTGTTTCTTCGTTCTTTAACAATGCAGACAGAGCAATGACTACAGCGCCTATTCTCATTCTTCCGCAGATTCTTTTTTCAAATACATTGATTTCGCTTGATTCTCCCTTGTTGAAGGCTGTTTCAAATTTCATAACCTGCAGATGGAGCTTGCTCGGTCTCGGCTTTTCTTCAGATATAAACAGTAAAATCTCAGCGGTGGCAAGCTCGCTGGAGGATAATAAAGCGTTCCAAAATCTGAAGGATTCAGTTGACAAATTTGATGACCTTGCAAAAGATCTGGTAGAGCTTGAAACGAAGGCAGATACCTATGGCTTTTCCGATTACTTTGAAATACCTGAAATACCCAAAACACCGGAGATACCTCCTGCAGAAGATTTTGCGGCAGGAGCAAACGAAGGGGTTGCAACAGTTTTTTCAAAAAATATTGAAGGTTATGAAGCGATGAATGTTATCCTTTCCTGGGTTATGCTCATTGTGTTCACATTCGCATTCCTTGCGCTTGCAAGACTTGTGCTTTCAAAAATAAGAAAGGAAAAATCCTGATATGAACGATAACGAACTCAGAGATTTTGAATTTACTCAGGCTGCCTGGGAATCTCTTTATGATGCAGTTGACGCAACAGAGTTTCAGCATCAGGACGCTCAGATGATATATGATTCATTAAGGCATAGGCTGAGGTTTATCTCCTTCGGCGATTACCTTAAAAGATACATATATATCAAAGCAGGTCTTACTGAAGCTTTCGGTGATGTTGATATCAAGGTGTATCAGCAAATTATAAAAAGCTCATTTGAAGATAACTGCACACCGCAGTCCTTTACGCCGACGACGGCAAAGCTCAGTGCGCTTTCAAAGAATTGGCTGACTCAGCAGACGGTTAAAAGAAATGTTGTGTTTCTTCTCGGCTTCGGGCTTAATATGAGCGTTGAAGATGTTAATCTGTTCCTGACAAAGGCGCTCAGAGAGCATGAAATCAATCCGAAAGACCCGTTTGAGGCTATTTGCTGGTATTGCTACAAAAACGGCTATAATTACCTCAAATTCGAAAGTCTTTGGGAGAGATATAACAGTACCCCTGCGAACAGTCCGTATATCCCGTTCGGGGATGGTGAGCGCACGATAAGCATCAGAAGCAATATGTATTCCGTCAGCGACGATGAATCAAAATTCATTGCACATCTTTCAAAACTCAAAACTACGGGCAATCTTTCAATGATGAGCGAAACTGCAAGGTCTTGCTTTAACAAGCTGTACGATGAAGCAAGAGAAATCATTGCGCAGATTTATAACAAGACAGAAGAGGAAAATCACGCGCAAGCATTGGCTGAATATCAGCAGAAGCTCAGCCGTAATGATCGCTTATATGACTATGAAAAGCTTGAAAGAATCGAGAGTTTCCGCCAAAACAGAAGGGTTTATAAGAAGGAAGACATTACGGAAAGCGATTTTGAGCATATAATCTGCGCGGCAATTCCGACGGACAGACACGGAAACCTTACCCCGAGTAAGATTTCTAAGCTTAACGAGCAGTTTGCAGGCAGAAGATTCAGCAGGCAGAGGATAGGCGAAATTCTTTCAGGCAAGTCTGAAATTAATCGCTTTGACCTCATAACGCTAAATTTCTTTATCTTCTCCAATAAGCTCAGAAATTATCCGAAGGCAGTTCAGAGATATACGGCGTTTCTTGAATCAACAAATAAGATTCTTCAAAGCTGTTTTATGGGCGGTCTTTATATTCAGAATCCGTATGAATGTTTCGTTCTTATGTGTATTCTTTCGCGCGATCCGCTGGGTACATATGCCGATGTATGGGAGCTTTCATACGAGAAATAAACGGTAAAATTCGTTTTACAATCTTTTTCCCTTGCCTCTTATAATCATAATCAGGCAAGGGAAAGCCGATATATATGCCTGCGAGGTCTGCTGATTCACTGTGCATTTAGAATTTGCAGACGCAAAGGTGGAATTGAAAAAACCCAAAAGACCGTGAAGCTTAACGCTTTGCGGTCTTTTGGCATTTCGATGTATATTAATAAATAAAATGATATTAAAAAACAAGCTCACAGGAGAAAATCCCATGAGCTTTGTGATTATTTAAAAACAAATTTTGTGTCTTCGGGTAAGCCGTTGTATTCGCAGAAACGCCTTGCAACAAGATGATGCCATTCATCGTCGGGCGCGTGGAGCATAAAGGCAAATTTCGTCCTTTCAAGCTCAACGACCTTTTTGCCCTCTGCAACCTGTTGCTTTGCTGATTGAGCTTTTTTATAACACGAAACAGTAGCTACAGAATAGCAAACGGTGTTCAGTGCGAATATG
This sequence comes from Clostridia bacterium, assembly GCA_017942105.1. Classification (GTDB taxonomy): domain Bacteria; phylum Bacillota; class Clostridia; order Oscillospirales; family Acutalibacteraceae; genus CAG-488. Next base: position 10,133 of record JAGAVE010000102.1, read on the forward strand.
GTTATGAAAACAGCTTTGATTGTTGTTGAGACAGCCTTGCTTGTTCTGAAGTCATAGAGGTGACCTATCATAATCATCATAAGAATGTATGCTCCCATAAAGCAACGGGCGCCGACGGGGCCAATGAAGCAGAAGGGGACGCTGGTAAAAAGTATCATAAGAGCGCAGTTTGTGACTTTTTGCTTAGTTTTTTTATCGAAAAATGTTGCTATCATAACAATGCAGGGTAGGTAAATAAAAGCGGCTGAAATGCCAAGAAAACGCTTGTAGGCAGTTGAGCCTGCTCCGTGTTTTAGTGCATCAAGAACGGTGAAAACACCGAAAATCATTGCTGCAATAAACGAAACAACGGTAACGGTAATGCAAACGGTTTTCGCTTTTTTGTTGTTGCTTTTTCGCATACGGGCGAAGCATATGATAAGAATAATTATTATCGCCGGGAAACAAGCAATGAGCATATTTGAAAAAACTTTTGAAAAAAGATTAAAAAACTGGTTTATCAGCGTATCGAAAATTGAATCTCTTTTTCCTGATAAAGACTGATAATTATGTTCGCCACGGAGGATTTTGAGATAAACGCTGTTTGAAAACATAATGACCGCGCCGATTATTGTTGCGATAAAATAAACAGTTGACGGCATATCAGCCTTTTTATTTTTAACCGCAAAGTGAATAATTGCAATAACTGCCATCGCAACGGCAAACAGCGTATATGTTTCCATAAAAAGCTGACCGGCAATGCCGAGCACAATGAGCAGGATTATGTCAAAAGCATTCTTCTTTTCTTTATAAAAAAGAATGTAAAGGCAAAACATTATTATCAGCGCCGAAAGGGTATAATTCGCAAATCCTGCAGTCCAGACAAGACCCTGAACGAGAAGCATAGACGGAAAAAGCATCAACGCGCCCGTCAGGTAGAAATATTCCTTTGTCGTATTTTTAGTGATTTTATGTATCAGGTAAAGGATTGCTGTTATCGTAAATCCTTTAAGCATCGGCCTTATGATATCCAGCCTTGTGAAAATTATTGCCGAAAGGTTGCCGAGGTATCTTCCGTTGTAATCAACAAAATTGCTTTTCATCAGGCTGATGCCGTCGCTCGTGACCCAGGTATAGTCATCGCCCGTAAGTGGAAAGAAAAAGGCAAGAATCGTTGCAGCGATAAAGAATATTAAATATCGTTTGTTTTCTTTTAACTTTGTAATCATTTTTTCACCGTCTGTTAACTGATTAAACTTTATAAATGGTTTGAGCAAAAAGCATTATTTTTTCAGCGCTGTTTCTTTCTTTTCGCAAACAGCTTTCATTGTTCTTTTTTCGTCAAAGAACGATGTGAAATTAATTATGAAAAGAAGAGCGTAAGCAACCCACATCGGAAGGTTTTCAATAAAGGCGCTTTTTCCGACGGTAACAAGAAGAATAAGCATAATTATGAGAACGGCGCAGAAAACAATTGTCGCAATCATATATTTCTTGTTTTTTTGCTTGAACTTATGTAAGAGGAAAATGATAACACCTGCAGCGCCGAGGAATGCGAAAATGAGCGCAGTTGCCCAGTGTGAAAGGCATCTTGCTGTCATAATAAGATCAAGACCTGCAGATGGAACATTTATCGTAACGAAGATCGATGCGCAACCCAAAGAAGTTACGATTACGCCCGTTTTACCCTTATAATTGTTCTTGCGGTACATATAGAGCGTGTTAGTGAAAATTGAAAGTGACGCAAGGACACCCCAAATTCTGAAATATTGAGGATAACGAAGGCCGAGCATACTTGCGGTAACATCCGTCAGAATGTTTCCAAACTGAGAGGGGAAGTCGAGAAAACCGTACCAGGTTATAAAAGCGAAGCCTGCAATAAGGTTGGCGGCGCAGAAAACCGTTGTGGCTTTCGAGAGCTTTTCTGCCCAAAGGATTTTTCTTGTGAAAATACCGTAGCCAAGCAGAAGAAGAGTAGAAAAAATTACCCAGAGCCAAAAGGCGGTCGGGCTTTCATACAAGGGTTCGTGAAGCATACCGTCGAATTTTGCAACAAAGGCTTCTGCAGGGAGCTTCATATCTGCTTCGGAAGGGATGATATATGGGTATTTATCCCAGCTTGTAAAAAAAGACATCCAAATTGCATAAACAGCGGCGATTGCTGTCCAAAGAACGGTGTAAACGTTCTTCATTTTTTTATCTGTCATAATATCACCTCGTGAATCCATTTTAACTCAAAACATCTCTAAAATCAATATTCAACAGAATGTTTATAGTGGATAATTAACGGAATGGAAAATTTAATTTACAAAAATGCAATTTAAAGTGATATAATGCAGGTGTAGAGGTCAAGCAAGGCTTTGGACAAAATGTAATTGAGAAGGAGAGATTATTATGAAAAATGGAATTTTAAAAATTATTTCAACAGTTCTTATGCTTTGCATGGTGCTTGGTGTAACAGCAACGGCACAGGAAACAGTTGCAGAAGAAATAAAATCAGCTTGTGAATCAACTCAGACGCAAGATCAGAACTCCACTGATAAACCTGACGGGGAGTCAGGGGAGACAAATACGGATAACCCGATAAATCCTGAAGAACCCACTGACCCCGATAGTCCCGATACTCCGGATGAACCTGATGTTCCCGATACTCCTGACAATCCCGATGATCCTGACGACCCCGATGATCCTGACGACCCCGATAACCCCGATGAGCCGGATGAACCTGAAGAGCCCGAAGAGCCAAAGCCTACATTTGATGAGCTTCCGGGTGACTATGTGGTTGGCAGAATGTATATCTGCACACAGATTACTTTTCTCGGTCATTCGTGGATTTATATTGAAAGTACATTTGACGGTGAAATTCCTGTTGGCTGTTACACAATGAAACCGTTCGGCAGTATTTCGGTAGGAACATTTCTTTTCAGCCGAAGAGACGGTATGGGAGTTTACTACAATGTTGAACGCTACAGCGCGAACGAATACGGCCTTAAAGGTCAGTCATGGCTCGGTACGGATATCACGAAAGATGATATTGAGAAAGTCAGCAAAGAAATAAAAGGATGGAACTACTGGGATCCGTATTTCAACTGCACTTTCTTTGCGGCAAAAGTATGGAACAGTGTATCAGATAAGTTTATTATGCCGCTGATGTTTCCCGTATTTATAAAAGCTCAGACTCAGTCAAAGGGCGGCAACAAGAATGTGATAATGCAGGATGTTGAACCCGAAGAATGTTATAAGCAAAAGGGTTCGGGTGATAAGGCATATATCGTGCAAGTGAAAGAAAGCTCGTTGTCCCGTCTTGGCTAGAAAATATCAGAAATAAAGTTTTAAGTATACTGTATTGTAATAACCCCTGCAAGCCGTTTTGTTTCAGCTTGCAGGGGTTGTTTTTATCAATCATCTTGAATGTAAATTTCAACAGGGCCGTAAAGTCCGCCTGAGACAAAGTCCATCGCAAAGCTTTGTTCAGCTTCAAAATACGGTGAAGAGTCTTTTATGCTGTGCTTATCAAAATAATCTGTGTGGATGTACCAGTTGGCTGATGTGTTTGTAACAATGATTTTAAGCTTATTGTTTTTATCAATAACATCGGCAGGTATTTTGAATCTGTACGGTGGCATCAATGCCATTCCGAGATGGTTTCCGTTGAGATATACCTCTGCAGAAAAACTAACATCGCCAAGGTCTATTGAACCTTCTTTTCCTATGTCTTCGGAAGTGATGGAAAATACGGTTTCATAAATTCCGCTTCCTGAGTATGAATTGCCGATGAGATATGCCCAGTCGCCAAGGTTAACGGGAACAGGATTATCGCAATGCCTGATGCTCTCAAATCCGTTTTCGTCACAGGAGAGTTCAAGCTCTTTACAAAAAGAAAATCCGTCAGCAATTTCAAGAATTTTCCTGAAATTTTTCGTGTCATCTGCGTTCAGATTTTCATTCGTCAGCAATACGACCGCCGTTTCGCCTATTTGGAGAGAAAGTTGGAAAACACAATCCTTTGCTTTGAGTCGCTTAAGCTTGCCCGTCATAAGGTTGAGAAGATACCCCTCTGATGAAGGCAGTTGAACGCGATATTCACCTTTTTCTCCTTTTTCGCGGAAGAGGAAAAAGAGGTCGGCGTTTTTTGCCTTTCTGTGCATTGCACGCAATCCTTCTCCTTCAAAATTAAAAAGAGGTGAGAGGTCTGCGAGGTTACGAGTGACCCTGCCGCCGCGGTCAGTGAATAGCTTCAGAGCTTTTTGGATGTCGCGGGGGATGAAAGCTCCATCAGGAATGATGATATTTTTGTATACTGCTCTGCCGATGCGCAGACACCCGTCATCCGTTATTTCTGCAGAACGGATAACATCATCGTCAATGATATCGAAATCGACAATCGTATCCTCAAGCTTTCTGCCGAGAGTATCAAAATTTTCAGCGATTTTGTCTGCATTGAGTCCGCCTTGAAAATCAGAAACAGGATAGTAAAGTCCCGTTTCGCAAACACGCTCTCCGACGGACGCAAGATAAGAAAGTCTTTCAACATAGCGGTTAAAAAGGGGAAGGTGACGGCAGAATACCTGACCTTCCGTAAAGATAGGCAGTTCCTGCGTAAGAAGAGCACCCTTACGCCCGAGAGGAAAATTAAACGGATTGAAAACATTAATTCCGCGAACAACCTGATAGCCTACGGTGAATCGCATTACATCGTAAGTAATGCCGGAACCTGCAACACCGAAAATTTCGCTCATTGCAAGCTTTGTACCGTTCTGCGCTGCAGCAGAGGAAGCGTACCTCGGGAAAAAACCGTTGTATGCGTTCATATCATTTATGGCTGATGTTTTGTTTTCGGGGTAAAGCTGACGCCATATAACATCAACTCCCGGAATATCAAAGCACCTGAGTGCACGCATAATGTTGAAGTTGCCGCCGCCGCGCATACAGCCGAGAGGACTATGGTCCATATCCATATGTCCCGTAAAGGCAATGCCTTGTTCATTTGCCCATTTTTTGCAGGTAAGAAGAAAATTATCGCAGAAAACTCTGCTGCACAAATCGTACCATCGGTGCAGTATATGAACATTTTTCTGCGTTACTTCGGCTCTGTGTAAAATAAGAGGGAGATGAGGCAGTATCGACTCGCTGTATATACTTTCGTATTTATCAGCTAACTCCTTGCTGAACGATGAGGCAGACGCTTTCGGCTCATCGGTGAAAACGGCAGTAACATTTTTGCCGAGAAAATTTTTGAGAGCAGATGCGTATTTTTCGTGCGTGGTTTCAATGAAGTATTCGGTTGATTTTTTATTGAGCAGATCGGGATAATCTGCAGCCGAACAGATTGATTTTTCGGTAGTATATTCTGTTACAAGACAGTCGTGTGTGAATTTATACCCTTCATCAATAATTGTTCCGTCTTCAAGAAAAGATGCAAGAATATCTGCTCTTGATTTTTTATAAATATCACCTGATGAGAAGTTGTTTTCGCAAACCTTCAAGATTTCTCTTGCATATTCAGGATGGTCTCTCAGAACCCTTCCGCAAGCTCCTCCAGAGGGCCATCCGCCTTCATCATATATCCAACACAGCATACCGAGTTCTTTGCTCTTTTTTATTGCGTAGGCACAAAGCTCGAAAAATTCATCCGAAAGGTAATCGGGAACAAGGTTGGTCGGCATAGTGTCAGGTCGGAAATTTTTCGGTTCAGGCAGGATATAAAAAGCGCGTATACCCAGATTTTTCATTTCATCAAGCTGTTCATCTATAATTCTATAGGAGCAGATATCATTCCATACCCAGACATAAATTGGAGCGTGGCAGACATCGGGAGAGATGAAGCTGTCTATGTCAAAATTATCATCGTATTTCATTATTTAACCTTCTTTTTAAACCGTAGGGTTATATTTGCCTTGCTTTTTCAGATAGTTAGTAAATAACTTCAGGCTTAGAACCATTATAATGTAGAGTAAGGCAAGCAGAATAGGATAAATCTTTATGCCGAAAAAACGGCTTATAAGGCTGACCGCAGGAGGCGCCAGCATAACGCCGATGTATGCAAAAGCAATTTGTGAACCCATAACGGACTGAGATACATCTTTTCCGAAGTTGTGCGGTGTCAGATGTATCATATTCGGGTAAATTGAACCGTTGCCCAAACCTATGAGGAATAAGCCGATTACGGCGACATATCCCGGCAAGGGAAGCAGCATAAGTACAATTGCGGGAGCAAGAACGGCACATCCGATGCCTATGCGCCTCCATGTGCTGACTTTTTCGGAAAGCAAGCCTGAAACAAAACGGCCTATAGACATTCCGGCGTAGTATACCGTAAGAGCAAGTGCACCGTGTGCAACCTGAAATCCCTTTTCTGTTACAAGGTAGGTGCTTCCCCAGACTCCGCAAGCGTATTCAATGGCGTTGGTAACGAGCATAATAATCCAAACAAGTCGGATACTTTTCATCTTTGCCATCTGCAAAAGGCTGAGGCTAACATTCTTTTCCTCTTCCTCCTGCTCGGCTGAGGAGCTCTTTTTCCACAAGGGAAGTGATAAAATAAGAAGCAGGGAAATGATCAACTGAACATAGAACGCGTATCGGTAGCCGCCACGCCAGCCAACATTGCTTAATGCCTGCGACATAAGGTATGGACTCAGCGACACGCCGACGCCGTAAAAGCAATGAAGAAAATTCATATGGCTTGCCTTGCAGTGCAACGCAACATAATTGTTAAGACCTGAATCAATTGCACCTGCGCCAAGACCGAGAATAACAGCCAACGGTATCATAACCCAAAATGACGGTGCGACGGAAAATCCAAACAAGGCGGCAGCGGTCAGAGCCGTACTGAAAGCCGTAACTTTAGCCGTACCGATTTTGTTGAGAATCCCTGCGCTGAACATGCTGGATAATACCGTGCAGCCTGAAATAAGAAGCGTCAGAACGCTCACGGCTTCAACGGGAATGTTCAGCTCTGTATGTATGGCAGGCCAGGCTGAGCCGATAAGTGAATCGGGAACACCAAGACCGATAAATGCGATGTATATGACAATCAGTAAAAAAAACATAAGAACCTCCGTTACCCTTGCCTGAAAAGACTGAAACTGATTGTAATTATATATCAAAGTTTTGAACACATCAAGACAAAAACGAATATAAGAAAAATAAAACTTTCTCAATTTAGTTATGAATCGTTGAGTTTCTCGCTCTACGGTTTAGTTAGGCTAAATAAACGAGTTATTGCTTTTTATCTTTTTTCGGATTATTATTTGATTGTAAACAGCGCTGTTAAACAAATTTGAATTATTTTCGGAGGAAAACACTATGATACATATCGGAGCAACAATCAAAAAACTGCGCAAGGAAAACAATATCACTCAGGATGCCCTTGCAAAGTTTCTTGGCGTGTCTTACCAGAGTGTAAGCAAATGGGAAAGAGAAGAAAGCTACCCTGATATAATGTTCCTTCCTGCGATAGCTTCTTTCTTTAATGTTACAACGGATTTGCTCCTTGGTGTAAATACCGTTGACAAAGAAAACAGAATAAAAGATTATGAGGAAAAGTACAGAGCTCTTATGATAAAGGAAGATTATATGCAGGCAAGCGAGCTTATGAAGGAGGCAATTGCCGAAATTCCCGATAACTATTCATTTTTGGTATACTATATGGATGCTCTTCGCCTGATTTATCCTTACAGGGATGAGCGTGCGTTGGAATTCAAAGACGAGGTAGAAAGAGCTTTCAGCATAGTTCAGGATTACTGCACAAACGACCGTATAAGGACTCACGCGAAAGTTGTTATGTGTCATTATATTCAATCGTTGAGTAATATTGAAAACAGCGGAGTGGATATATCCGAAATCGAGCCGATACTCGAAGAAATGCCTGTTATGAGGAATACCAGAGACTTCAGGGCGATAATGTTCTATCCTATGGGCAGTGAAAAAAGAAATATAGCGTGCGCCAAAGCTCTTTCTGAAATTCTCCAGCTCCTCGGAGAAATTATAAACCGTAAAGCAAGCTGTATTCTTGAACGGGATCCGGATATAATTGAAGCATATCTGAAATTTATCGAAACGGCTATGCCTGACGGAGATTACGGTCAGAGCAGTTATCTTGTTATATTCAACTACGGATATCTCGGCGTAATAAAGCACCATAACGGCGATGACGAGGGCGCGCTTGAGTGCTTCAGAAAGGAAGCGGAGCTTGCAGTTAAATATGAAGAAATGCCCGATATAACAACTCATACATCTTATCTTGTTGAAGGTCTTGAGTTCAATAAGGCAACGGCGTTCAAGGGAGGATATGAAAACATTGCCTATGCAATCAAAGAAGCGTTAGAGGATGGCTACGATCTTTCAGATGAATTCAGGGCAAAAGAGGAATTTAGGAATATCATTAATTTAATCAAATAACAAGGCAGGGTGTACCGTAAAGGTGCACCCTTTTTACGATAGGTTATAAAACACAAAAAAGATTGTTTGTAATTAAAGTATGTGATAGAATATATGGCAGAAACTAAAAGATGCATCGCGCAGAAGGAGAAAATATGAGGGTAATTATTGCTTGTCTTAATTCAAAATATGTCCATGCTTCACTTTCTCCATGGTGCTTGCTTGCAGGAACGCGTGAATTTGCCAAAAACAGCTATGATGTTTGTGTTATGGAGAGCACTATTAACGGAGATGTCGAATCTTTTGCTGAAAAAATAATAAATGAAAAGCCAGATGTTGTCGCTTTTTCGTGCTATATCTGGAACATTACGAAAACTCTTGAACTCTGCGGTATTATAAAAAGAAAACACGGCTGTGAAATTGTGCTCGGTGGGCCTGAGGTTGCATACCGTCCTAAAGATGTGCTTGAAAAATATGAGTTTGCAGATTTTGTTCTTTCGGGCGAAGGAGAATGGACTTTTCCGGATTTTCTTGACAATCTGAATGGTAATCTTTCTATCGTTTCAGGTCTTACATACAGAGAAAACGGTGAAATTATATCGAATCCCGAAAAAGAGTATGAGGCCGATCCGCCGTCACCGTTCAGCGACGAATTCTTAGAAAACCTTAACGGAAGAATATCCTATATTGAAACCGCAAGAGGATGTCCTTACCGCTGTGCCTTCTGCCTTTCCGGCAGATGCTCACCGCTTCGTTTTTTTGAAATTGAAAGAGTAAAAAAAGACATAATAAAGCTCGCGCAAAGCGGAACGCAGACGGTGAAATTCGTTGACCGTACATTTAACGCGAACGCAGAGAGAGCCAATGAAATTCTGCTTTTCATCAAGGAAAACTATGGCGAAGAAATTCCCGAAACAGTCTGTTTTCATTTTGAAATTGCAGGCGATATATTAAAGGAGAGTACACTTGAAATTCTGGCATCAATGCCTGTTGGTACTGTTCAGCTTGAAATCGGAATGCAGTCTTTTAATGAAGAAACATTAAAATTGATTAATCGAAAAACAAACACGAAAAAGCTTGTTGAAAATATCAGAAAGCTGATATCTTTTAATAATATGCACATTCACATTGACCTTATCGCAGGTCTTACGGGTGAGGACTTTGAGAGCTTTAAAAACAGCTTTAATATAGGCTATTCGCTCAAAGCTCATATGCTTCAGATGGGTTTTTTAAAGCTGCTTTACGGTGCCGATATGAGGGAAAATAAGGAGAAATATCCTTGCAGTTTTTCAGCCGAACCGCCTTACGAGGTTACATCGACTCCGTGGCTTTCGTCCGATGAAATAAAGAATCTTAAAAATTGTGAAGATGCCCTAGACAGGCTTTATAACAGCGGAAGGTTTTTGTTTACTCTTGATTATCTTACGAATGATGTCGGCATTTTGCCGTTTGATATTTTTAACAGCTTCGGAAATTTCGTAAACGGCAATAAAATGCGCCTTAGTGACTATGCAGAAAAGCTTTACGATTTCTTTTGCGACAAATGTGACAGGCAAATTCTGAGAGAAAAAATTCTCTGCGATTTGCTCTGCTGCTCGTCGTCGGTTCAGATTCCCGATGCCTTAAAAATAAAAGACCCGTTGTATAAGCAGGTAAAAAAATACTTCATCGAAAATATAAACAAAAGCATAAAGGTTGCAATTCTTTATTCGAAAAAACAGGTTTTCGCTGTTAATCAGAGCGAAGAGAAAAACCTTTATAACAGGTATGAAGGCAGAGTTTACGATATTGATTTGTAACTTAACAAAAAGAGGTTGCAATGAAGCAACCTCTTTTTGTGTTTTATTCGACAGAAGTGATAAGATTTTCCATTTCTTCAAGAATAATTCCTGCCGCCTGAGGACCCAACGAATTTGTTTCCTCGTAATGCTTTCGGCCGTCTTCATCAACGGCATTGTTAAAATAAGGTAGCCATTCGTGAAGATAGAAATCGTTTTCAGGGATAATATATCCTAATTCGTCATTGCAAAGACCGAGAACAAAATTGTGCTCGCAACGCGCCATTTCAGAAAGCGATTTATAGCTCGCAGGGGTTCTGTTTGCGGATTCTTCTGCTGAAAGGAAGTTTCCGCTTTCCAGCTCGGGTGAAAGCTCGCCGGGAATCATATAGATGCCGATCTGCTTTTCACCAAGCTCCATATATGAAACTTCTGAAATAATAGAGATGTTTTTGTTCTCATCCTTAGAAACATCGTTATTCAGAACGCCGAGGAAACGAACAAGAAGGAGCGCGGTGTTATCGCATTTGATTTCTATTGATTTTGTTTTAATGTTAATAGCGGGCGAAATGGCTGTTTCGTTGCTGATTGAAAGAACGATTTCTGCAACGCTTTTGCCGAACTGCTTTGTGTGCTCAATGGTAAATTCGGGGTCAGCTCTGAGGAAAGTGTCAATTTCAGCTCCCGTGATGAGACCTCCTACCGCGCCGTTCAGGAAAACGACGTTCGCGCCGCCGGTGCGTTCGTTGATTTCTTTATCCATATAAGCAGGAAAATCTGCACTGACAAATGTAGTTTTTGAACCGAGCATTTCCGCGTGGCAGGTGAAGTTGACGATATAGGTATCGTCACTGCCGTCTGAAGGGTCAAAGCGGATGCTTGTTACGGTTGAGTCGTAATCAATCGGCTCTCGCGTATCCGTCAGAAGATTTTCGGATTCTGCTGTGCCGAAGTAAAGTGCACCGTCCTTTCTTGCTTCATAAGCCGAAATGATTGCTTTAGCTGTTCGGGACTTAAGTTCGCTCATGAAATCCTCGTTTTTGCCGTCGGAGAGGAAGTTTTTACCCCAAAGTCCTTGTGTATCAATAGCGGAATGTGTGTGCGTTGCACAGATATTGATTGATTTAAGGTTAGGAATTTTTTCACTTTCAATTACGAGCTTCCTTATATCGTTTATATCCTTGCGGCTGATTCCGACGCAGTCTATCGCGCAGATTGCAACTCCGCCTCTGCCTGAGTTATCATCAAGATAAACAGCTTTTGCGTACATATCGTCTAGGACGGATTTTGCAGGGTTGTTTGTGTTGTAGCCCGCTATGTAATATGTTTCTTCGTTAATGTCATCGGGAGTAAGGACTTCCTTTGAAAAACCTACTGTCCATTTTTGACCTTCGTAAGAGAACACATCATCGCCCTTCAGCATATATTCAGATGATTCGTCTTTTGTTGTATATAAAGAATTCGGTACGAAAAAAATTATCAGGGAAAGTAATGCTGATATGATTTTTCTTACCAGATTGGGAATACGCAGAAAACGCAGGATTTTCATTTTTGATTACCCCCATATTTCAAGAAGCTCGAAAAATTCTTTAGAAAATGCAGTTGCACTGACAGAGCCCGTTGAAACGGTTTCCTCGTAGTGTCCTTCTGCTCCTGATGAGCTGTAATCGTTATCGGGAACGATATAGCCTAACGCGTCATTACAGAGGCCGAACACCAAAACCTCATCGTTCTCATCAAAGAAGGATGCAATTCCTTCGTACGGATATTCTGTGCCGTTGTGAGCTTCCTCGGCCGAATAAAAACCGCCGTAAATAAGCTCGGGAAGAGCTTCACCCGGAGCTTCGATGATTTTTATGTTTTTGCCGATTTCAAGATAGCCGATTTCGCTTGTGAGGTAAATTTTTCCGTCTTCCTTGAATGCTTTTACATTGCAAAGACCTGCACTCTCGGCAAGAAGAAAAACAAAATTGTTTACTTCAAAGTCAATCTGCTCGTGTCTGACATTGAGAATAGGTTCAACTTTTTCGCCTTTTTTTGCAAGCTCAGCGAGCTTGCCGGCAACGATTTTGCTGTATTCTTTCATTTTTTCAAATGAAGTAAGCTCTTCAGGGATTCCGTTGTGGACACCCATATTGCTGTGGATAGCGCCGCCGATTGCACCCTGAATAAAGATAAAATCGGCATTTGTTGACTGTGTTACAGCTTGCTCAATGTAATACGGGAAATCGCCTGAAATCTCCGTATTGCTCCAGCCGAGGTTTATCGGATGCGCGCCGAAATTGGTTATATAAATCTCCTTTTTCGTGCTGTCCATCGGAACAAAACGGAAAAGGTGGATTTTTTCATCAATAGAATAAGGATCTCTGCCGTCGTGGAACAGCTCAGGATAAGCTTCTGATGAATAGTAGAGAGTGCCCTTGCAGCGGCTGTTGTAGGCTTCTCTGATTGCGTCGGCTGTTTTTTCAATTACCGAAGCAATGTATTCCTCGTTTCTGCCGCTTTTCGGAATGTTGCCCCAAAGTCCCTGCGTGTCGATTGCGCTGTGATTGTGAGTTGAACCGACATCTATGCTTATAAGCTTTCCGTCACCCGTGATATCGCTGAGTTTTTCGCGGATTCCCTTTATATCCGCATTCATAAAGCCAACTCCGTCTATCCACGCAAAGGCTGCGGCACCTCTGCCGGAGTTGTCGTCAAGCACGATGGCTCTGACGCATAGATCGTCAACAACTCCCGTTGCTTCCTGAGCAGGAAACTTGAGAAAACCGCCGAGGAAGTATCTCGTTCCTTCGATATCTTCGGGAGTAAGAACTCTTCGCGCATAACCTGCAGACCAATATTCACTTCTTGCCTCGTCGATAAACTCTTCGTTACCTTCAAGGAAGTTTTCTGAAATAGCCGCAACGGGGCGCTCGTCATATCCTATTTTTGTAGCGCTTTGCAGAACTGCCCCGAGAAGCGAAGGTAAACCCATAATAACCGCTAAAATTGCTGAAAACCATCTGATAATTATTGTCATTGTCATACCCCCTTTTTTAAATAATAATACAATATTTTTTCGTTTTTTACAATTATCAAACCGTAAATATTGCGCCTTGATTTTTGTGCGTTTTAATGATAAACTCGTATCGGAAGTGATAAAAATGATCATAAGACCGTATGAAGAAAAAGATAAAGAAAATGTTCGTTTTGTTTGCCTGAACAGTGAAGGCCCTTGCAAAAGCACAAAGAGAGGAATTAATTTTGCTCTTGCTGTTTACTGCGACTGTTACATAGAAAACGAACCTGAAAATTGCTTTGTTGCAACTGATGAAAACGGCAGAGCGATAGGATATGTTATCTCTGCGCAGAGCTTTGATGAGTTTAAAAAGGTTTATACTGCCAACTATTTTACCCGGATTAAAAAGTGGGAATACCGCCGTCGCCGTTCAGCGCTCAGAGCAATTGCTTCGCAGGAAAAGTATAAGGAGGAGTATCCTGCACATCTGCACATCGATATTCTTCCGGAGTACCAGCATATGGGGATAGGCAGAAAGCTGATGGATGCGCTGTGTGATAATTTTCGCAAAAAGGGTGTCGAGGGTGTTATGTTTACAGTTTGGCACAAGAATTATAATGCAATAAAGTTTTATGAAAAATACGGATTCAAGCTTATTGAAACTAAGGAAACAACGCTTGTTTACGGAATGAAGCTAATATAAAAGAGAAAGGGAGACGGTATATGCAGAGAGCAAAACAAAAGGTTTTGTGCGGAGCTGATGTACTCGCACGCGATGGATTTGATTTTAAAGGCAAATGCGGACTCATAACGAATCCGACGGGTGTTCTGCGTGACCTTTCTTCGACCGTTGATATGCTGAATGGCAGATGGGAACTCAAAGCTCTTTTTGCTCCCGAACACGGAGTCAGGGGAGATGTACAGGCAGGGGAGAATATATCGTTTTACAAAGATAAAAAAACAAATCTTCCCGTATACAGCTTGTTTTCGGATGATATATCGGAGGCAGAAGAAAAGCTCGCCTCGCTTGATACGGTGATTTTTGATATTCAGGATGTCGGCGCAAGATTTTATACCTATGCTTATACAATGACGGATGCAATGAAGCTTTGCGCTCGCCACGGCATAAGGTTTGTTGTCCTTGACCGTCCGAATCCCCTGGGAGGAATCAAAGCTGAGGGAACATTGCTCGACAGGCGATTTTCATCTTTCGTCGGCAGATTTCCGACGCCGACGCGTTGCGCACTTACTATAGGCGAATTTGCGTCAATGATGAATGAAACAGAAAATATAGGTTGTGACCTTACCGTTATTCCGATGGTCGGTTGGCAAAGAAATATGTATTATGATGATACTGATCTTGTTTTCATTCAACCTTCTCCGAATATTCCGACTGTTGATACAGCGTTTGCATATATCGGAACCTGTATTTTTGAAGATACCAACCTTTCTGAGGGGAGAGGAACAACCAAGCCGTTTGAAATGATCGGCGCTCCGTGGCTTGACAGCGGAACCGTCATTAAGAAAATGGGACGGCAGGACGGAGTTGTTCTTCGCGAATGTTCTTTTACTCCAGCCTTTTCTGATTATGAAAACTGTTTTTGCCACGGTATACAACTTCATATTACTGATAGAGAGTGCTTTTCTCCGTTTGCCGTTGGAATAAGGTTGTTTGATGCAATCAGAAAAACTCACAGCGAATTTAAAATTGACCCTTCGATCGTAAAGCTTGTTGGAACAGATGAGATTTTAAAAGATGATTTTGAAGCCGAAGCTTTTATTAAAAGCGGAAAGCAGAAGGTGACTGAGTGGCAGAAGCTGTCCCGAAAATGGCACTTGTATTAAGATACGCATAATCACAATGACTTGAAAAGATAATTCTTGTTTCAGCTTTAAAATATCATAACAAAGGGAAAACCGCCGGGAAAATTTTCTCAGCGGTTTTTGCTATTTTTCAACGGCGCGGCGAATGCTCCAATCGTTTTCATCAAGAAGTTTTTCTGCAATTTCAGCCGAGCACCCAAGAATTTCCGTAACAATGTTTATCATTCTTCTGCGAAGCTTATTGTTAGTCGGCCGCAGGTTTATCATCATATTTTCGTAAACGCAACCGCATTTGACCATAGATGCGGTTGAAATCATATTAAGAATGATTTTTTGAGCCGTTCCTGCCTTCATACGGGTTGAACCCGTGATAACCTCGGGTCCCGTAACCGCACAAATATCAATATCGGCTGTTTTTCCAAGCTCCGTATTGGGATTGTTTGTAATCGATGCGGTTTTTGCTCCTATGCTTTTGGCGTATCTGACCGCAGATATAACATAAGCCGCTGAGCCTGAAGCTGATATTCCGATTAAAACATCCTTATCGCAGAATTTTCGGTTCTTAAGGTCTTCAATGCTTGCTTTGGGGTCATCCTCAGCATTTTCTGCCGCCTTGAACATACATTTTTCTCCGCCGGCAATAATTCCGTTAAAAAGTCCGTAGTCAACGCCGAAGGTAGGCGGACATTCGGCCGCATCGCATACGCCGAGTCTGCCGGAAGTACCGCTGCCGATGTAGAAAATCCTGCCGCCTGATTTTATTGTATCGGCAACCGTATCGCAGACTTCTGAAATCTGCGGCAACGCATCGTCAACGGCTTTTGTAACAACGGCATTTTCCTCGTTTATCAGCTTCAGCATTTCGTGTGTTGACATCTTGTCGATGTCATATGTATGTTTGTTTCTTGATTCTGTTTGCAGCATATTATTCGCCACCTTGTATGTTCGATTTTGCAAGTAAAACGGCGCCTGCGACCATCGGCTCGTCCGAAAATTCAAGCTTTATACCGTCGTTGAGATATTTGGAAACAGCAGACATTAAAATGTCCTTTTGGCGTGAGAGACCGCCGCATACGATGGTTTTTCCGTTGCTTTTGAGATAACTGTTGGCGGCGTTGATGAGCTTTGCCGTTTCACGGGAAGCGGAGTCTAAAATTTTTTCAGCCTCTTTATCTCCTGCGTTGTAAGCTTCGAAAATTATGGGAGCAAAGGAAGCAACGAATGTTGCGCCGCCTGCGTAAATGTCAGAAACGCAAGCTTCAAGCTTTTTCCCAAGCTTTTTTTCAACAAGTCTGAATATTGTTTCGTCGGAAATTCTGCCGTCAAAATATTCAAAGGCGGTGTTAAGTGCATCGGCTCCGAGACGAAAACCGCTTGTCCCTTTGTCGATAAGGTATCCGCGACCGCCGACGCGATGAATTTTACCCTCCGAGCGGCAGAAAGCAATAATGCCCGTACCCATAATTACGGCAACTCCGTCCTTGCCCTTCAAAGTAACGGCTAAAGCACTGTCGGCATCGGTTCCGTTTGAACATTTGCCGAAACCGAATTCGCGCATAAAGGTGTGGATTTCGGTTTTTGTTTCGCTCGGACTGCTGCCCGCTAATCCCGCAAAAACTGAAATCTGAGAATGGTCGATTCCGCGGCATACTTCCTCAATGCCTTGACGAAGGACTGTCTTTGCGTTCTCCAACCCTATGTTAACGGGGTTTGAAGTTCCGAGAATGACTCGGCTCAGTTCTTTTTCGTTAAGGTCGGTCAGAAGAAATTCTGTCTTCGTTCCTCCACCGTCAATTCCGAGAAGATATTTTATCCCGATGCCTGCCATTTGAATACCTCCGCATCAATGTTTTTTAAAATTAACGAAACAGCTTAATTAAATAGACCAACAGCTATCAATAAAGTGCGTTGCGCGGTGTGGAAAGGCTTTGAAAAAATCATCGGCATTGCGTTTGATTTCAACACCGTTCAGGTAAGCGGCGGTTTGTGCAGTGTGTCCCTCTCCTGCAAGAAGAAGTCTTGCGGCCGCAGACGGCGTCAGGGAGATATCGGCATCTCCGTCGGCTCTTCGGGAGACGGTTGCTTTGCCGTTTTGGTATTCAACATCAAAAATCCCTTTGTTTTGCTCAAGACCGTCGAGGCTCAATATGCTGAATCTGCCGTATTCTTCGGGATATGAGTTGTTTTCAAGCAGCTTTTTTAAATTATAAATTCTTGCGGCATATCCGTGCTCAACCTCATATTTAACATTGTCTGTTCTGTCCGTAAGGCAAGCAAACGGTGAACCCTGATATTGTTTTTGCACAATCAAAGATTTAACCAATCCCTCGTAATTGCGTAAAAACCCGATTATACCGTAAAGGGAATCAGGCGTCAGAACAAACAGCTCCTGAACGATGAGAGCGTCGGGACGCTTTATCGTAAAACGGACATATCCGTCCGCTTTTCCGAAAGAATCGCGGTGGATATATGTGTAATCTGCGTTCTCCAGAGGCTTATCGCAGAAATGCTTTTTATCTTCTCTCAGCGTCATAAGATTTTCGTTGAAAACACATTTGTTATGCAAATCGCACAGCTCATTTAACTGTTCGCCTGTATAAAGCTCAACGGAGTTGTTGTGCGGAATGTGTGCGAGATTTTGAAACGGTACTTCGATTGAAAAGTAACGGTTAAGGTTCGCATATCCGAATTTTTCGTAGTAAGCGATAGAAAAAGGAGAAAGAAATCCTGCTACGATGTCGTTTTCAAGAGCTGTTTTACCGATTTCGTCAAAGATTGCTCTTACGGCACCCGTACCGCGGTACTCAGGTTGAGAGCAAACTCCGCTGAGAACAAGCGTGTTTATCAGATTTCCGCAGTAATTACATTTGAAGTCAAATAATTCAACGCCTGCAATAAGCTTACCGTTATGAAAAGCACCCATAACGGGCATTTCAACATCAGTGTCTTCGTCCTTGTTGAATTTCCAAATGAATGATGCGGCGGATATTTTAAGGTAATCAACAGCCTCTTCAGGCTTTATAAGTCTTACTTCCATAGCGGTTCTCCTGAATTCTTTTAGTCGGATTAATTATAACATCCGTAACAAAAAATTCAATATGGTATAAATTAAAAGTTTTGTCTGAAAATTTTTCTTCCAATTGAGCAACGGGTTTATTGGTTATTATGTTAATATAATAAGTCCGTAAAAAGATTTATAATATTTTTTGAAAATATTTTAAAAATTTATGTCACAAATCGCGTTTTGACTGACTACTAAATAGAAAGCACAAAATATGAGGTGGTTCTTTTATGCTTTAGTCATCTGAAAATTACAATAAATTCTAAAGGAGAAATTGTTATGAAAAAAGCTTTATCTGTATTTTTAGCACTTATAATGATACTTTCGATCGGTACGGTAGGCGTCTCGGCAAACGACTATGTATGGATTTACACTTCTCGCCTTGGTGCTAAGGTTGAAAATTATTTATATTTCCCCGTTTACTATGACGATGATGGTTATTTTTACGGGGACGAAGATACGAAAATCAAAATTACTTTTCCGTTTACATATGACTCGGAAAAATTAAAACCTGTCGAGGTTACACCTTCAGAGTTACTTTACGGTATGAATTTTGAAAGTGAAATTTCGAGAGTGGATGTATTTACGTACATTGATGAATACGGCGTCGAGATTACATATCCCTATTTTTATGCAGATATCACTTTTGACGGCAGTAAAAGGATTGATAAAGGGGAAATTCTTTTTAATGTAAAAATGGAAATTGTAGGTGAAACGACTTCTAACTCCGGAGGCCTGATATTTGACAGTTTTTTCCTTGTCGAAGATCTTGAACAAGAAAAGATGACTTGCTGCAAATGGGAAGTTGTTGACGGAGAGGGCAATGTTTCGCAGGATATCTCGTCAAAAATCCAGCATAATTATCGTTTGGATATAGATGACACAGATGATAATCTGATCTTAAAGAATTACGA